>DASXPO010000154.1:0-25959 GCA_036493535.1 Casimicrobiaceae bacterium | reverse complement strand
ACGGCGCAGGAACAGGAATTGTTGGCGCAATACCGTTCAGGAGAATGGAAATGAACATCATCGAGCAACTCGAACAGGAAGAAATCGCGCGGCTGGGTAAGACGATTCCCGAATTCGCCCCCGGCGACACCGTCATCGTCAGCGTCAGCGTTGTCGAAGGCGAGCGCAAGCGCGTACAGGCCTACGAAGGCGTCGTGATCGGCAAGCGCAATCGCGGACTTAATTCCGCGTTCACCGTACGCAAAATCTCGAGCGGCGAGGGCGTGGAGAGAACATTCCAGACCTATTCGCCGCTGATTGCGTCTATCGAAGTCAAACGCAAGGGCGACGTGCGCCGCGCGAAGCTATATTACCTGCGCGAGCGGTCCGGCAAGTCGGCGCGGATTCGTGAAAAGCTCACGACCCGCGAGAGCGCGAAGAGCGAGTAACGTAGCGTCGGGCAGTTTTCCGGATTTGCCGGGCCATTGTGGCTCGGACGCAACAGTCGAGGCGGCCCGAAGGCGGGCCGCTTTGCTTAACGGCGAGGATATTGGACCCCCACGCTTGCGGCTGCGCCGCTGCGCTCCCCCGTAGGGTGTCGTCGCGCCTTGGACGGCCCTGCGGCGCCACCGCCGACCGTCGGCGCGCCGGCGACAAGGCGCGGATTTTGCTTTCCGCGAAATGCCCGCCGATGCGCTATCCCTAAGAATCGGCGGCATAATCCGAACTTTCCGACCGATCGCATGAAAGCCACGCTTTACGAAGCGTTGGGAATCCAACCCGCCTCCTCCGACGAAGAGGTGCGGGCGGCGCTGCGCCGCTTGATCCGCAAGTATTACGCGAAGACCCGCGATGGGCAGGGAAACGTCGAAGAGGCGCTGCGGTTCATCAATCATGCCAGTCGCATATTGGGCGATCCGCCGCGCAGGCAACGCTACGACGAGGAGCTCGCGCTGTCCGCCGGCACCGCCGATCAGAAGATCGCGCACGTCGTCTCGAACGCGGTCGCCCCGACGGGCGAGCAAACGGATGTTCACAGCGCGCCACAGGCCGGCGCCATCCGCCTCGACGATTTTCTCGATACGCAAACCGAGAAAAAGGCCGCGGAAGAAAATTTGCTGCACCATCCCGGGCTTACCGAGCGGGTCGTGTCGTCGGCCCGTTCGCCGCTCGCTGCGATCGGTCTCTGCGCGCTGTTCGCTGCGTTCATTGCCGCCGCCATCGTATTCGTCACGCCTTCCGATGCGCTGCAGGTGGCCAAGCAGGTCCTCGTCTGGCTGACGTTCGGTCTCGTGCTTGCGACGATCGTGTATGGCGCCGTCCATGGATTGGTTTACAGCCGCGGACACAGTCCGTCGTCCAAGCTCGGCCTGTCACCGCAGACGGATCTCGCCATTCTCAACTGGCGCCGCGAGAAAAGCGTGTTTCTCGGAGCGAGCCAGCCCGCTGAAGACGCGTCCTGGATTTTCCAGCTTCGGATGGCGGAGCTCGAACGCGAGAAATCCGGCCGAACGAGCGAGCCGCAGCCATGGAATCGACTCGCTGCGCGCATGTTCGATTACGCGATCTGGGGACTCGTGCTGGCGATCCTGCTCTCCGAGGCCCGTGGCGCTGGCTGGCTGTCGCCACGTGCGGCGTATTGGCTTGGCTATCCTCTCATTGCGCCGATCATCATCACCGCAAGCTGGGTGCCGATTGAAGCGCTGTTGATCGCGGCGCTCGGAACGACGCCAGGCAAGTGGCTGTTCGGCGTCTATCTGCAGTTCTCGATCTCGGATGCCTATGCGCCGCGCGATGCGAGAGCGCAAATTCAACGAGGCTTCCGGCGCGCGTCGCGGGTCTGGTGGCGTGGCATAGGCTGCGGCATCGTTCCGCTCGCGGCGGTATTGGTCGCGTATGCGTACGAGAAGGTCGCGCGCGAACAGGAAACCGAGTGGGACTTTGACGAGGATTGCCTCGTGACCCACGGACCGTCGGGAACGCTCAACATGGCAACCGGCGTGCTCGGACTTGCCGCGATGCTCTGGCTATACGGCGTCGCGTGGCATCAACCGATGGCGGAGTCGATCGACTGGATGCGCTCGACGGCGTCGAGCGCCATCCGCTGGCCCGGCGCGCTGTCCAGTAGCACGCGTCCAAGCGACAGCGGAAAAATTGCCGCTGCTACCACGCGCATCGCTGGCGCAGCAACGATGGCGACGTCGCCCAGCGCCGGCTCCGGAAATGCGGCCCGCGCGATGCCGGACTCGGGAAGCGTCGATCCCGATGTCACGGCGCTGATCGCTGAACGCAAGGCCAAAGCCGCTTCGCTCAAAAGCGAGGGCTTGCGCATGCTTGGGGCGGGCAATTGGCGGCGCGCCGCCGACCTTTGCGCAGAATGGACCGATCTCGATCTCGGCAACGCGGACGCCTGGCGTTGCCTCGGACAGGCGCAGCAAGCGCTCGGCAATTATCACGACGCGCTCGCCGCGTATCGCCGCGCGAAGCAATACGATCCAAACGATCGCTCGCTCGACAGCGGCGTCGAGCGCGCCCAGCGCGGCATCATCACGGAGTTTCTCGCCCGCTATCGCCGCTAGCCCGTGGCCGCCACCCGCGAACGCGAATTACCGTCGGCGCAGCACGAACCAGAAGGCGCCGTCAGCTTCCCCGTGCTCGAGCAATTCGTTTCCGGTCTGGCGACAAAACGCCTGAAAATCGCGAACGCTCGCGGGGTCGGTAGCGGTGATGCGAATGACTTGACCTGACGTCATATCGTTCAGCGCTTTTTTCGTGCGCAAGATCGGCAGCGGACAATTCAATCCGCGTGCGTCGACTTCGCGATCGGCCTGCAACATGCGTTCGATGAGAGCGTGTTCTTCTTGTTGCGATTATACCGGGCGGGGAGTGGCAATCCGCGATCAAGCGCCGCGCACCTTGGCGATCAGCGCGGTCGTCGAACGATCGTAGCGAAACGGGATTGCGAAAAACCGTCCGCCTGCCGCGATGACCTCGGTCGCCCCGACCGTCGTGCGCACATCATAATCGCCGCCTTTGACGAGAATGTCGGGCATGCACGCAACGATCAATTCGCGCGGTGTGTCGTCGTCGAATGGGACCACCAGGTCGACGCAGCCGAGCGCCGCCAACATCGCCATTCGGTCATCGAGCGGATTCAGTGGACGATCGGCGCCTTTGCCGAGACTGCGCACCGACCGGTCGGTATTGACGGCGACGACCAGTGAAGCGCCGAGCCCGCGCGCCTGTTCGAGATACGTGACGTGTCCGCGGTGCAGGACGTCGAACACACCGTTGGTGAACACGCGCGGCCGCTGCAACGCGCGAATGCGGGCGATCGCTTCGCTCGCCGGCGCAATCTTCGCCGGATAGCGCGGCTCGGGCAGTGGGGAGTCGCTGGCAGCCACTGAGCGCGTCACGCCATGTACTCGAAAACCTTGATCACGCGCACGGCGCCGGCGGTCGTGCTCGCGAGCTGGGCGGCCACGTCGGCCTCCGGACGGCTCACGATGCCCATCAAGTAGACGACGCCGCGCTCGGTGACCACTTTGACGTGATTGGCGGCGAATTTGTTCGCCTCGACGAAACGCGCCTTCACCTTCGAGGTGATGAAAGTGTCGTTGGTTCTAGCCGACAACGGCGTCAACGGTCCAATCGCGAGATCGTTATGAACGGAGCGAACGTGATCGATCGACGCGGCGATATTGCCGATCGACGCGTAGGCTCCCTGGTCGGGAACCTCGCCCGTCAACAGGACGATGCCGTTGTAGCTCGTTGCGTTGACGTGCACGGTGTCGCTGTAGCGCGCGCCGACCTCGTTGCCGATCTTGAGCTCGATTCCCTCGTCGTCGGCCTGCGCGCCAACGGAACGGCGATCGGTTGCGACGAGCGCCGCGCCGCCGACGCCTGCGGCGACCACCATCGGCAGGCATCCGGTCAGGAACAGCGGGGTAGTTGCGGCGACGATTGCGACGATCGGGATGAGAAAACGCCTCGGCGCCATGCTCACTCGTCGTCCCCGAGGAGCGTCGCGTCGATCGCGTCGCACAGGCAATGAATGATCAGCAGATGGACCTCCTGGATACGCATCGTGCGGCCATGCGGCACGCACAAATGGACGTCTTCGGGCATCAGAAGTTCACCTGCGCGTCCGCCGCCTTTCCCGGTCAACGCGACAACGCGCATTTCGCGCTCGTGCGCGGCGGCGATTGCCGCGACGACGTTGGATGAATTTCCCGAGGTCGTGATCGCAAGCAGAACATCGCCCTTCGTGCCGAGCGCGCGCACTTGCTTCGCAAACACTTGCTCGAATGCGTAGTCGTTCGCGACCGCAGTCAGCAACGACGTGTCAGTGGACAACGAAATCGCCGGCAGCTCGGGCCGCTCGCGCTCGAAGCGACCGACGAGCTCGGCGGAGAAGTGCTGTGCGTCGCTGGCCGACCCGCCGTTGCCGCACGACAAGATCTTGCCGTCGGCGAACAGGGATTCGGTCATCAGCGATGCCGCGCGCGCGATCGCCGGCGCAAGGGCGTCGGCGGCCTCCTGTTTGAGCTTCGCACTGTCCGCGAAGTGACCGCGAATGCGCTTGACATGATCGATCATGGTCGCGAAATTCTAGCGTGTCATCGATTCACTCGGTCGCAATGATGTCGCGATGCCACTCGATCTGCGGTGGGATCGCGCCGTCGATCAAAACGGCATCGAAGCGACATGGCGGCTCGCGGTTCTGCGTTGCGAGATAGACTTGGGCCGCTGCAACGAGCCGCGCCCGCTTGGCGTAGGTAATGCTGGCCGCCGCGCCGCCATAGGCATCCGAGCGGCGCTTGCGTACTTCGACGAAGACGAGCATTTCGCGGTCGCGCGCAATGAGGTCGATCTCGCCCAGACGCGTGCGGAAGTTGCGCTCGACAATGGCGAGTCCGCGCTTGACAAGAAATTCCGCCGCCAACGACTCGGCGCGCGCGCCTTCGTCGATGGCGCGTGCGTCAGTGCGGCGCGGTGTCGAGCGGAACGAGTCGCCCATCGCGGTACACCGCAAGCTGGCCCTCGCGCACGAAGACATGCGCGGCATTGAGCTCGACATGGCCGGTCGCGCCATCCTGCACGAATTGGGTCGGTGGGTCGGGCGCGAACGATTGAGAAATCCGGAACGCGTCGAGCCCGAGCGCATACAGCCGGTCGAGTGGCGCGTTCGCGAAGTCCCTGCGCGGATACTCCGCGAGCTCCGGCGCGTCCGGGGTCACGATCCACGGCAGATCGACGACGCGTACGTCGTTCAGGTCGCGGATGACCGCCGGATTGGGCCGATCAAAAAGGAGACCGCTCGCGTACGCGCGAATCGAGCCGACAAAGGCTTTGACGAGCGCCGCTTGATTCCCGTCGACGGCGAGCAACACGGCATCGGGCGAAGCCCGGATCAGGTTGCGGCGCAACTGCGTCAAACTGTCGGACGCGGGATCGAAACGCAGATCCGCGGGAGCGCGGCCTCCACTGGCCGTCCATTCGCCTGCGAACGCCGCGGCAAATCGTCTCATCAAAGGCGTATCGCCCGATATCACGTCGATCGAGCGCACGCCTTCGAATTGAGCCAGTCGCGCGAGCACGCGTGCATCCGAATCGACCGTGAGCGCGAACGAGTAGAGCGCGGGCGGCATCGCCGAGCGGTCGTCCAATTGGTTCAGCGCCACCGTCCATGGAATTTCGGGATCGGCAATCGCAAGCGTCTTGAGATCGTCGCGAAGCAGCGGTCCCACGGCGAGGCGCACGCCGCGTGCTCGCGCCTGCTCGAATGCACCGAGCACCCCGTCTTCCTTGTGCGAGATGACGACCACTTTCGCTTGCGCACCGGCCTTTTCCGCCGCCGCGAGAAATCCGGCGCGGACCGCTTCGGCCGCCCGCGCATAGGCCGGGACGTCGAGCGGAAGGATCAGCGCGACGGCGTCGCTCGTGGCGATCGGAGGCCGTTGCGCATGCGGCTCTTCGGGGCTCGCGGCTTGCGGGGCGGCGTCCGATTCGACGTCCGCTGGCGGCGCCAACGGAAAGACCGACACCTCCGGCGCGCTCTGTGACGGCGGCGTTTCCACGATGACCCGCGGCGACGGCGATGCGGGGCGCGTCGTGCGCTCGACGACCGGCGCCGGCCGGCTTGTCGGCGCAAGCTGTGCGCAGGACAATGCGCCGGCCGCGATGAGCACGGCAAGCGCGGCGCGCATCGCAAAAGCTCCACAGCGCGCGGCCCTGTTCGGTGCATCCATGGGAGAGCGGGATGTCGGAGGAGTTTTTGGAGCCGGATGCAACGGATGCCGCGGGCTCGCGTGCAATGCCGGGGTCATTATATGTGGTCGCGACGCCGCTCGGTCATGCGCGCGACGTGACGCTGCGGGCGCTGGACATCCTGCGGACAACCGACATCATTGCAGCCGAAGATACGCGCAGGACGCTTCCGCTGCTTCGCCGCTACGGGATCGCGACGAAACCGATATCGCTGCACGCCCACAACGAGGCGCAGCGCGCGACCTCGATCCGCGCTGCATTATCCGCGGGAAAGAGCGTGACCATCGTAACCGATGCCGGGACGCCCGCGATCAGCGATCCGGGCGCGCGCGTAGTGCGTTCGGTCCATGACGCCGGTTACTCCGTCGTGCCGATTCCCGGACCCTCTGCCGTTGCCGCGGCCGTGTCGGGGGGCGGACTCGAATCGGAACGCTTCTTGTTCCTCGGATTTCTTCCGCCCACGCGCAATGCCCGCCGAGATCTTTTGCAAAGCGTCGAGGCATTGCCCTTTGCGCTCGTCCTCTATGAGGCGCCGCATCGCGTCCGCGCAACGGTGGACGCTCTCGCGGCGGTTCTCGGCGTGCGAACGCTGGTCGTAGCGCGCGAGCTGACGAAGGTGTTCGAAACGATCGTACGACTGCCGCTTGCCGAAGCGGGCGCATGGTTCGACGCCGATCCCAATCGCGAGCGCGGGGAGTTCGTGCTGATCGTCGACGGCCCGAGCCCGGACGATAAGAGCGCGCCTGCCCTGGCGGCCGATGTCGACCGCTGGCTTGCCGAGCTCCTGCGGGAACTCCCGCCGGCACGCGCGGCGCGCGTCGTCGCGAACGTGACCGGCGTCGCACGCGATCAGCTGTATGCGCGTGCGATGCTGCTCAAAGGGAATCCGGGGCGCTGATGCGTGTCGGCATTGTCGGAGGGGGCCCCGCGGGCCTGCTCTTCGCCTATTTGGTGAAAAGTCGGCGGCCCGATTTCGGCGTGCGCGTCGCCGAGCAGAACGCGCGCGATGCCACATTCGGCTTCGGCGTCGTGTTCTCGCACGGTGCGCTCGAATTCTTCGCGCGCGACGTGCCTGCGATGTATGAACGGCTCTCGAGCGCGCTCGAAAACTGGCCGATCCAACGGATCGTTCATCGCGCTAGGGCCGTGGACATCGACGGGAATGGATTCTGCGCGATCGAACGGCTCGCGCTGTTGCGCTTGCTGCAAACGGAATGCGAGCGCGTCGGCGTCGAGCTGAGGTTCGGAACGCGACTGGAAGGCGTCGACGCGTTCGCCGATTGCGATTTGATTGTCGCGGCCGACGGCGTCAACTCGCCGACCCGTCAGTCGCGTCGCGACGTGTTTCGTTTGACGATCGAATGGCTGACGAACAAATTCGTCTGGTACGGCACGACAAAGGCGTTCGATTGCCTCACGCTGACGTTTCGACAGAGCGAGCATGGCGCCTTCGTCGCGCACCATTATCGTTACGCGCCGGATCGCAGCACGTTCATCGTCGAATGCGATGCGGCGACGTGGCGGCGCGCCGGCCTCGAGTCGCTGGATGATGCGGCGTCGCGCGCCTATTGCGAACGCGTCTTCGCCTCCGAGCTCGACGGTCATCCGTTGATCGGCAATCGATCGGTGTGGCGCAATTTTCCCCTGGTCCGGTGCGCGGACTGGCACGCCGGCAACGTCGTTTTGATCGGCGATGCGCTTCGAACCGGCCATTTTTCGATCGGCTCGGGAACCCGTCTCGCTTTCGACGATGCAATCGCACTGGATCGAGCGTTCGGGGAAGCGCCTGACGACGTCCCGCGCTTGCTCGAAGCGTTCGAGCGTGAACGGCGACCCATCGTCGACAAGCTCATTACCGCCGCGAATTCGAGCTCTTACTGGTATGAGCGACTCGCCGACAAGATGGCGCTCGACGCGGTGCAACTTGCGTACGACTACATGACGCGAAGCGGTCGCATGAGCGACGCGCGACTCGCGGAAATCTCGCCGCGTTTTATGGCGGAAGTACGCGAGCGCACGCCGGCAGCGCTCAAGCCTCTGACGTAATCTCGAGCTATCGCCCCACGCCCAGTGCCGAAAGCGTTTGCGTGTCCAACGCCCCGGAATCCGGAAGGCCCTGCGCTTGTTGGAAGCGACGCACCGCGTCCGCAGTGCCCGGACCCCAAACGCCGTCGACGTTTCCGACGTTGTAGCCGCGCTCATTCAAGGCCTGCTGCGCCATCCGCACCGTCGGCGATGTCGCGGGCAGCGCGCTCGCGCTTCTTGTGCCGTTGCCGGCCACGTCATTCGCCTCATAGTGACCCGTATAACCGCCGACGCCTGCGCCGACCGCAGCGCCGGCAGGTCCACCCACCGCTGCACCCACGACCGCTCCACCGGTGGCGCCGACCGCGGTTCCTTTCTCCGACTTGTCCATCGAATCCCACGTCGCACAGCTCGCGAGCAACGCAGCGAATGCCAATGCGCCCGCATAACGAACCAATTTCGATGAGTCCATGATCCAACCCCCATAACGATTACACCAATGATCCGATGTCAGCGGGGGTCTTCGTACCGGACTGCTCTGATTGTTTTGTAGGTTCGCACCGATTTTCGTCGAGTCGCCGAGGGGTGCTGATCGACCGAGCTCATGTGGCGTGTGGCCAAAAAAAACGGCGTGGCCCGATGCCACACCGCTGTCGATCGGAAAAGCGAAACTAATCGGGACCGGAATCGGTATTCGCCTTCGTGCTCGTTTCAAATCCCTTGCCGATAGTCAATGTGTCGATCAGCTCGTCCTTGTTTCGCGGCTCGCAGTGGAAGTTCCCCTGATCGTCGGTGCTGCCGCTGCCGTTATAAACCGGAACATTCGGGTACATGCAAACCTTGCGCGTACGGGCGGGACTCGCTTGCGATGCCACGATAGAGTCCGGTTCGATGCCGTTCTCGACCCAGTTCACGAGCGTCGTGAACAGCGCTTCCGCGTCGATCAGCGGAGCATTACCGCCGCCGCAGTGCCCGTTGCCCGGATACGGGAAGTAGCGGTAGAACTTCTGCGTCTCTTTGTAGTTTCCTTGCAGCACGCTATTGTAGTAATGAAAGGTTCCGCGCGGCGGGATGAGTTGATCGCTGAGGCCGTGATACGTGATCATCTTTCCGCCGGCCTTGCGAAATGCCTTCAGGTCGTCGTCTGTGCCAATGACATCGTTGAACTTGTCGATCGACGTCAGCATGTCAATGGTGAACGAGGCTTCAGTGACCGTGTGCCAGTCGAAGGCCGGATTCTGGTGAATCCAATACTTGAAGTGATCGGTGGCGATACTGAATGGATTCGTGCCGGCCAAGCCGAGCAACGAGGCACCGCGCTCGAGGCCATACCATTCACGGTTGCCATTCGCGTCCTTTGGACCGTCCCAAATCTTGTTCACCGCTGTCTCTTCAGGCGGTGTCAGACAGTTCGCATCGGACGACTGACCTCCATTGGCCTTGCACACAAACGACGTGGCGCTATAAGTGCACGCGCGCGGATCTTGAACGATGCCGTCCCCGGGAATTGCGTCCTGTGCGTCGCATGCCGCAATCGCCGCGTTCGTGACCGCGTTGAGCTTCGTTGCCGCAATAGGTGCGCCGACTTCCTGGTTCATTACGACCGCGGGCCATAACTCGGCAGTAATGAACCGATCCCAGTTGTAGGCGTTGGCGCCGGCGAGAATTCCGTCGAAGTCCTGCGGGAAATTCTGGGCCTGATAATGGCCTTGACGACCGCCGGTCGAGCAGCCCATCCAATATTTGCGGATTGGGTCCGCGCCGTAATACGTCTTGGCGAGCTTGACTCCCCAGACGTGCTGCTCGTGGATTCCGTCCGACGCGAAATCTTCGATCAGACCATAGTTGAGCGTGCCATCCGGATTGAGCGCGAAACTCCCGCCCAGCGCGGCGGAGTGGCCCGTATCGGTCGAAGTGCCGACGTAACCCAGGTTCGTCGAAGTGGTGACGCCCCCGACCGAGCCTGCGTAGCCGCCGCCGCCGAGATCGCGATTATTGCCATTCCAGGACGCGCCGCCCGCAGCGGTTGCATTCACCGCGTCGACGTTGTTGGGCGGCAAACCGACGCGGATCTTCAGTTGCTGGCTTTGTCCGGGCAGATATCCGGCCGCCGGACCCGATTCACCGGAGAAAGTGAAATCGACGCGGCAGTAGGCCTTATTCGTGCCGACTGTCGCTTGTAGCGCCGCAGTAAGCGCGCTCACCTGCGGATTCCCAGCCAAGCCGTATGCGGGATCGGCAGCGAGGTCCGCGCATGACGGCAGCGCAATCGCTGCTTCGGGCGCGGCTGCGAACAAGATCGTCAACGCGGCAAGCGCGCCCGACGTGGTGGTACTGCGGTTGCGAATGCTCACGAAATCCTCCTTAGGATCGATGAAATGCCTGGGTCCTTCGCCTCGCCCATCTTTTTTTGTTACGCGATCGTTGGCACGCGAAGAAACGCTCGGATACTAGCGGCACGCCGTGCGCATTGCTTCCGGATTCTTGCTCGTTAAAGCGGCAAATTTGCGCTTATTGCGAATGCCGTCGGCTACCCGTGCCTCTCGCGGCGCCGACTTATCGTTTGTTTGCGTAATTGCGCGCGCGGCGCGGCGATGTTCCGGTGACGCGCCGATAGACGTCGGCGAAATGACTTTGACTCGAAAAACCGACGGCCAATGCGATGTCGCCGATCGGTTCCCGCCCTTGCGCGAGCATTGCTTTCGCGCGCTCGATGCGTTCGCGCGTCACGAATTGATGCGGCGTCAATCCCCTGGTCTGCTTGAAGCAGCGTGCAAAGTGAAACGGGCTCATGCTTACCAACGCGGCGAGACGGTCGATTGTCAGGTCGTTGGGAAGATTCGTCCGGATGAAGGCGGAGATGCGCTCGAGTTGTTTGGACGAAAGCGTTGCTGCGCGCCGGTATTCCGACGGAATCGTTGCGCATAGCGACGCCACCCGCGATCCGAGCGCGAGAGAGAGCGCGATGCCATATCCGGAACCGGTCGGGCAGCCCGCTTCGATTTCAGTTCGCATCAATTCGATCAGCGTTGCCACGCGCGCGTCCTCGATGCCCAGGTACATATCGAATAGCGCATCGGTCCGACCGAAAGCATCGACTGGATTTGGATCGGTGTCGAAGTCGGCGATATCGATCATGATCGACTCGAATCGGCTGGCTTTCCAGGACAGTCGATCGAAAACATAGCCGCGACTCACGAAGCAGAACGTTCCCGGCGACAACCGGTGTCGCCCCTCATGAGCGCGCGCGCGGTAACGAACATCGCACGTTCCGCTTGCGACGAAGACGATTCGATGATGAGGCGTCGATACCCGATCGAGGATTCCGGCGGCTGGAATACGCAACAATTCGAGTCGATAGCCGCTCCAGAATCGCCCCGACTCGAGCAAAACGCGGTTCGGCGCGCAGACTGGACGGCGCTCTCCGTCGGCAATCAACTCGATTGGGGCGGATTCCGATGCCGGATCGGGCCGTGGCGCTCCCGGTAGGGTTCTTTCGGTATCGTGCACGGGCGAATCGAGCCTCATGCGTCAGGGGCACTAATACGTTTCCAGGTGATAGCGGCCTTTTTCGCGCAGCTCGGGCAGCAATGTTTCCCAATTCATCCCGTGCCGGTCGCAAGTATCGCGAAATGCATCTGCGACGCCGGTCTCCATTCCCTTCAATCCGCAGATGTAGACGTAACAATTCTCGTCTGCGAGCAAGCGCGCAACATCGACCGAGCGTTCGCGAATCAAATCCTGCACGTATCGCTTCTGTCTTCCCGGCACACGCGAGAACGCGAGGTTGATATCGATGAAGTTCTTTGGCAGCTTCATCAGCGGACCGAAATACGGCAGCTCATCCGCCGATCGTGCGCCGAAGAACAGCATGAGCTCCCCGCCATCGTTCTCGGCAATTCGCCGCCGCCGCTCGGTCATCGCACGCATCGGTGCCGATCCGGTTCCAGTGCATACCATCAATAGACTCGACCTGGGATGGTTCGGCATCAGAAAGCTCGTGCCGAACGGCCCGACGACCCTGACTTGCGCGCCTTTCGGAAGGTCGCACATGTAGTTCGACGCAACGCCTTGCACCGGATTGCCGCTGTGATCGTGCGTCACGCGCTTCACGGTGAGCGCGATATTGTTGTAACGTGGGCGCTCGCCTTCGCGCGGGCTCGCGATCGAATAGAGGCGAACGTAATGCGGCTTGCCGTTCTTGTCCGTCCCGGGCGGGATGACGCCGACTGACTGACCCTCGAGCACGGGAAATGAAATCGAGCCGAAATCGAGCACGATGTGCCGGACGTCCGCCGACGCGCCTTCGCCGGTCAGCCGATAGTTGCCCGTGACCGTTGCGATTGCGGGCTTCGCAAGGGTGTGCAGGTTGACGGAGGGATGCTCGGCCGACCAAGGCGGCGGCGCGGCGCCGCCTTGTCCCACCGTGGCGAGCGCCGTGATCGCGGCAATTTCGGCGGGAATCGAATCATCGTGGTTCGACTCGAGCGCTTGTTGCGCCGGCAACGTGTCCCAGGAAAGTTGATCGTCGAGCGAATGAGCGGCATTGCGCGCCACTTCGCGCCAGTTATCGATCGCACCGGTAGGGCACGGCGAAATGCACGCGTTGCATCCATTGCAGATCACGGGATCGACGACGTAGTTGCGCGAATCGTGCGTGATTGCATCGATCGGACATGTCTCTTCGCACGTGTTGCAGCGGATGCAGATCTCCGGATCGATCAGATGCTGGCGGATGATTTCCACCGTTTGCGTTGGCGCCATCGCTTTGTCAATTGAAGCGAATGTACTCGTAATCGATCGGCAGATTGTTGATGCCGCGCGGCGGCGGCGCGATCCAGTTCGCAAACTTACCGGGCTCGACGACGCATCCCATCAGCGACGCGACGAACGCGCGATCCGACTCGCTCGGCAACCAATGCTCGACGTTTGCGTTCCATGCGGCGCCGGGGACGACGCGCCCTTCGAGATCGATCTTGGCCGCGGACAACGGCCCGATCTTGCGATTGAACGCCTTATGGGGAACTTTGAACGCGAACGCGACCCCTTGTTTCTGCAGGATCCGATTCCAGCGCTCGACGCCTGCCGTCGCGTCCCGAATGAAGTCGTCGCGCAGCCGTTCGTTCAGCGCGTTGAGCGCCGGAGCCTGAACCGTTACGAGCCGGTCTCCTTGCACCTCGAGCACCGGATAGGCGGCGCCGGTCAACAGATGGTCGTCGCTCGCCTTCGTCTCTTCGAAACGACCCTTGAGTCCCGTCGAATAGAACGTCGCCGCATTCGACGACACGTCGGCGCCGAACAGATCCATCGTGACGCTGAAATGGAAGTTCAGGTAGCGCTGGATCGTCGGTAGATCGATGACGCCGTGACGACGGATCTCCGCGGGATCCTCGACACGCTCGCGCGCCATGATCTCGCCCGTGCGGGCGATGATCCGGCCCACACCCGATTCGCCGACGAACATGTGGTGCGCTTCCTCCGTCAGCATGAACCGCGTCGTTCGCGCGAGCGGGTCGAACCCTGACTCGGCGAGCGAGCAAAGCTGAAACTTGCCGTCGCGGTCCGTGAAGTAGGTGAACATGAAGAACGCGAGCCAGTCCGGCGTCCGCTCGTTGAATGCGCCGAGGATGCGCGGATTGTCGGCGTCGCCCGAGCGACGATCGAGCAGCGCTTCGGCTTCTTCGCGCCCGTCGCGTCCGAAATACGCATGCAACAGATAAACCATCGCCCACAGATGACGGCCTTCCTCGACGTTCACCTGAAAAAGATTGCGCAGATCGTAAAGCGAAGGTGCCGTACGGCCGAGATGCCGTTGCTGCTCGACAGATGCCGGCTCGGTATCGCCTTGCGTGACGATCAAGCGGCGCAGATTGGCGCGATGCTCGCCGGGGACCTCTTGCCACGCCGGCTCGCCCTTGTGCGCGCCGAAGTTCACTTTTCGATCGGCCTCGGCGGGATTCAGGAATATCCCCCAGCGATACTCGGGCATCTTTACGAAATCGAAATGCGCCCAACCCTTGTGATCAACGCCGACCGCGGTGCGCAGATAGATGTCGTAATTACGCGTGCCGTCGGGACCCATCTCGCTCCACCAGTCGAGAAACGCCGGCTGCCATTGCTCGAGCGCCCGCTGCAGGACGCGGTTCTCGCTCAAGCTGACGTTGTTCGGGATTTTTTCGCTGTAGTCGATGTTCACGCTGACCTCTTTAGACGCGGTCCCAATTGAATTTCGCTTTGTGACCGGTTCCGAAAACTTTGAGTGCGCCCTGGTCCCCGACGGCGTTTGGCCGATTGAAGATCCAGTTCTGCCACGCGGAGAGCCGCCCGAACACGCGCGTTTCCATCGTTTCGCCCGGACCGAAGCGCAGATTGGCCTCCATGCCGGTCAACGCGTCCGGCGAGAGGCTCGCACGCTCTTCGATCGCGATACGGACTTCGTCGTTCCAATCGAGGTCGTCCGGCGCGGAAGTCACGAGGCCAAGTTCCATAGCGGCCGCGGCGTCCAGCTTCGCGCCGATCGTAGCTTGCGCGGCAGCCAACGGCTCTTCCTCGTCGTAGAAGCGCGCCGCAATTCGCGATTGACCGTGCACTGCGGGATAGACGCCGAAATTCGTCTCGGACAGCGCGATCGTCGGACGCGCGGAATCGTCCGAAAGCGACATCATGTATTGGCGATCGGCGGCCAGCGCAATCTCGAGCAGCGTCCCCGCGAAGCACGATTCCTTTTCGATCAGCGCGAACAGCGTGCGCGACGTGACGTCGATACGCGCGAGTGTTCGCCGCAGCATGCCGATCGTCTCGCGAACGAACCAGTGTTGCGCGTTCCTGGCGAGCGCCGCATCGCAGGCGAGCACGCGGTCGATGTCGCCGTTCGACTTCAGAATCCAGGTACCGATGTCGAGCCGGTTCGTGCGCAGCATCAGAATCGCATCGTCCAGTTCGCGCGCCATCGCAAGCGGCCACCATTTCGCACCGCGCGCGACGATCGCATCTCCCGATTCGGGCTCAGGCTCGCAGGGGCCGCGCACCGTCAACGTCGCGGTACGTGCCTTCTTGTCGACGCGCACATCGACGTACTCATACGAATAACCCTCGCCGGTAATCTTCCGAGCAATCGGCGTCAGCGTCACGCCTTTGGCGCCGATCGGACGGTCGCTGGCCTCCGCGAGTGCGAGCGCACGCTCCTTCACGTTCGCGGCGAATTGCTGCGGCTTCGCAATCGCATCGACCAGCCGCCATTCCTTCGCGCGCGGCGCGCGAACGCCCTCGGTTAGCGTGCACAGGATGTCGGCGCGATCACGCCGCACGTGGCGCTTGTCGGTGACGCGCGTCAAGCCGCCGGTGCCGGGCAACACGCCGAGCAGCGGCACCTCCGGCAGGCTCACGGCCGACGAGCGATCGTCGATCAAAAGAATTTGGTCGCAGGCGAGCGCGAGCTCGTAACCCCCGCCGGCCGTCGTGCCGTTGCATGCGGCAAGAAATTTGAGACCCGAATGCCGGCTCGAGTCCTCGATGCCATTGCGCGTCTCGTTCGTGAACTTGCAGAAGTTCACTTTCCATGCGTGCGACGACAAGCCGAGCATGAAAATGTTGGCCCCCGAGCAGAAAATGCGATCCCTGCTCGACGTCATGACGACGCTGCGAACTTCCGGATGCTCGAAACGGATCCGTTGCAATGCATCGTGAAGCTCGATATCGACGCCGAGATCGTAGGAGTTGAGCTTCAGCCGGTAGCCCGGACGAATACCGCCTTCCTCGTCCGTGCCGAGCGCGAGCGTCGCGACGGGACCGTCGAACGACAACTTCCAATGACGATAGGCGTCGGGTTGCGCGTCGAACACGACGTCCGGCATCGCGCGCGCGTCGGATTGGATAGCCGCTTCGTTCATGCGATTCCTCGATTCAGACGTGTGCGAGCTCTGCAATGGCGTGGGTCAGCTTTGCGAGGCTCTGCTCGAACCGCTCGCCGGTCGTATCGACGATTGCATCGGCTTTGGCATAGAGCGGATCGCGCGCCGCGAGGATGCGCCGCAGGTCTTCCATTGCCGCTTCGTGTCCATCCATCGGCCTGAAATCGCCTTGCGAAATAACGCGCGACATGTGCTCTTCAGGGGCCGCCTTGATCCAGACCGTGTAGCAGTTGACGAGAAGAGCGTTGTAGGTTTCGGGCTCGGATACGATGCCGCCCCCCGCGGCCAGCACCATCGAATCGCCGCGTTCGAGCAAACGGTCGAGACAGCGCCGCTCGACTCGGCGATAACCGGCTTGCCCGTAGAGCATGAATACTTCGGAGAGGGGTAACGCCGCCTCGCGCTCGATTTCACGATCGAGCTCGACGAACGGATAGCGCAAGTCCTTCGCAACCGCCGCCCCGAGGGACGACTTGCCGGCGCCGCGCAGGCCGACGAGCGCGATGCGATTCTTGCGCGCCGCTTCCTTTTGGCCGAAGTCGCGCATCAATTGGAGGATCACGTCTTCGAGCCGATGCGCAGGCAAGCGCTCGAAGAAGCGTCGAATCAAACGTTGTTCGACGGGCGATTCGTTATCGCCGACGAGATCGGTCAGCGATACGCTCAATGCAGTGGCCACGCGTCGCAGCAGCACAACGGACGCGTTCCCTTCGCCGCCTTCGAGCTGTGCAAGATAGCGTTCCGATACCTCGGCGGATTCGGACAAAGCCCGCCGCGACATGCCGCGACGCTCCCGCGCTTCGCGCACGCGTTTTCCCATTGCCTGCAAGAAGTCCCCGTCATCGAGCTTGCGGACCGGCGCGATCGATTGTGCGGAGACGCTCATCGATTGGCAGTATATTGCACAATCGATCGGTGTCAAGCAATCTATCGCGTGCTTGCGTCAATCACACAGTCTGCTCTCATAACCGACGATCAAGCGGGCGACTGCAATTCTCCATGCTGTTCGGTCCGCAGCCGGTTCGATTTATAGTGCTTGACACGCCGATTGGCATGAAGCAAATTACCGATCGCCTGCCGACGGGGAGGGCGGACGGGCATACGAGCAGGGCCCGCGGTTCCGAGGGCCAGGCACCCATGCTGAATCTGCTTCCCGACGGCGCAATCGAATTTATGAAAATCTGACGATGCTCGCGTTGAGTACAGTTGACCATCGGCATTGCCCGCCCGAAATCAGCATCCCGGCGGCGTACAACGCAGCCCACGATCTGCTCGAGCGCAATCTCGAAGCGGGCCGCTCCGACAAGGCCGCGTACATCGACGATCGCGGCACGTACACGTACGGCGATCTCGCCGAGCGCGTCAACCGCTTCGCAAACGCGCTGATCGATCTTGGCCTGCGCCGTGAAGAGCGCGTTCTTTTGTGCTTGCACGACACGATCGATTTTCCGACCGCGTTCCTCGGCGGCATCAAGGCGGGAATCGTGCCGGTTGCCGTCAACACGCTGCTTACCGCAAGTGACTATGACTACATGTTGCGCGACAGCCGCGCACGCGCGCTCGTCGTATCGGCGCCGCTTCTTCAGACGATCGGTCCGGTGCTGGCCCAACAGCGTGACGTCGAAAACGTGATCGTCTCAAAGGGTGATCATGGGTCTCATCTGAGTTTCGATGCGTTGCTCGAGGGCAAAGCGTCGACGTTCGCTGCGGCGCCGACGTGTCCCGACGACGTCTGCTTCTGGCTCTATTCGTCGGGCTCGACCGGTCCGCCGAAGGGTACGATTCACGTGCATGCGAGCCTGATCCAGACCGCCGAGCTGTACGCGCGTGCGGTGCTCGGGCTCCGCGAAGACGACACGGTGTTCTCCGCAGCGAAGCTGTTCTTCGCTTACGGCCTCGGCAACGCCCTCACGTTCCCGCTGTCGGTCGGCGCGACGACGATCCTCATGGCCGAGCGTCCGACCCCTGCGGCCATTGCGAAGCGGCTGATCGACCATCGTCCGACGATCTTCTACGGCGTTCCGACGCTGTATGCGGCGATGCTTGCGAGCCCCGACTTGCCGGAGAAAGACAAAGTTCGCTTGCGGCTGTGCGTATCGGCTGGCGAGGCGCTTCCGGAGAATATCGGCAAGCGCTGGACTGCGCATTTCGGCGTCGAGATTCTCGACGGCATCGGCTCGACCGAGATGCTGCATATCTTTTTATCCAACCGCCCCGGCAACGTGCGGTACGGAACCACGGGCGTACCGGTGCCCGGTTATGGATTGCGCGTCGTCGACGACAGGATGGAGCCGGTCGCGCAAGGCGAAGTCGGAGATTTGTACATATCGGGTCCGACGGCCGCAAATGGCTATTGGAACAATCGCACGAAAACGCGGGCGACGTTTCAGGGCGAATGGGTTAAAAGCGGTGACAAGTATCGCGTCGACGCCGACGGAAATTACGTGTACGCGGGACGCAGCGACGACATGCTGAAGGTATCGGGAATCTACGTGTCTCCGGTCGAAGTCGAGGCGGCGCTGATCACGCATCCCGCCGTGCTCGAGGCGGCGGTCGTCGGCCGCGAAGACGAAGACAAGCTGACGAAACCGGTCGCGTTCGTCGTCCTGAAGCCCGGGCAGTCGGCATCGAATGCGCTGTGCGATGAGCTGCGCGCACACGTCAAATCGATCCTGGCGCCTTACAAATACCCGCGTTGGATCGAGTTCATCGACGAATTGCCGAAAACCGCCACGGGTAAAATCCAGCGCTTCAAGTTAAGGGCTCGCCACAGTTAGTTGCGTGCCATTTCACGCGTTCAACAGGGAGGAATACGGATGGATCGTTTCTCAATTTTTTTGCGGCCTGGAGCTGCGCTGTGCGTAGCCGTCGCGTTGCTCGCCGCACCACCGGCGTCGGCACAGCAAAAGATCAAAGTCGGGTTGATGCTGCCGTATACGGGAACCTACGCGGCGCTCGGCACGGCGATCACGAACGGATTCAAGCTCGCAATGAGCGAGGCGGGCGGAAAGTTTGGGGGACACGAGATCGAATATGTGACCGTCGACGACGAATCGGAGCCTTCGAAGGCGCCGGACAACGTCAACAAGCTGATCAAGCGCGACAATGTCGACGTTCTCGTCGGCACGGTTCACTCGGGTGTCGCGCTGGCGATGGCCAAGGCGGCCCGCGACAACAATGCGCTGCTGATCATTCCAAATGCGGGTGCCGATGCGATCACGGGGCCGATGTGTGCGCCCAACATTTTCCGCACGTCGTTTTCGAATTCTCAGCCCGGCCTGGCAATGGGCAAGGTGGCCGCGGAAAAGGGCTACAAGACCGCCGTGACGCTGACGTGGAAGTATGCGGCGGGTGAAGAATCGACCGGCGGTTTCAAGGAAGCGTTCGAGAAGGGCGGCGGCAAAGTGATCAAGGAGATGACGCTGCCGTTTCCCAACGTGGAATTCCAGCCTTTCTTGACCGAGATTGCGTCGCTCAAGCCCGATGCGGTTTACGTGTTCTTTGCCGGCGGCGGCGCGGTCAAGTTCGTCAAGGACTATGCGAGCGCGGGGTTGAAAGACAAGATTCAGCTGTTGGGGCCCGGCTTTCTTACGGACGGAACGCTCGACGCTCAAGGCGATGCCGCACAAGGATTGTTGACGACGTTGCATTACGCTGACGCGCTCGACAATCCAAAGAACAACGCGTTTCGAGCCGCGTACAAGACGGCCGCATTCCAGCTCGAGCCCGATGTGTACGCGATGCAGGGTTACGACGCAGGGCAGCTCCTTGCGGTCGGGTTGAACGCGGTAAACGGCGATGTGAGCAAGCGTGACGCGATGATCAAGGCGATGGAAACCGCGAAGATCGACAGTCCCCGCGGTCCGTTCGCGCTGTCAAAGGCCCACAATCCGGTGCAGGACTTCTATCTGCGCAAGGTGGAAGGTAAACAGAACAAGGCGATCGGCGTCGCCGTCAAGAGCCTTTCGGATCCCGCGGTCGGCTGCAAGATGTAGGTGACGGCTCCGGCGCTTGCGGCCTCATTGGCCAAATGCGCGCTGCCCCCGAGTGGGCGCGATGCGCGCCTCGGGACGGCCCTGCGGCGCGCACGTCGTCGGTAGAATGCGCCGAGTGGATTTCGCCTATTTCCTGATCCAGCTGCTGAATGCCCTGCAATACGGGCTGCTGCTGTTTCTCGTGGCGAGCGGCCTCACACTGATCTTCGGCATCATGGGGATCATCAATCTCGCGCATGGCAGTTTCTACATGATCGGCGCGTACATGGCGTTCACGCTGTCGTCGCTTACCGGCAGCCTGGCGATGGCAATCGGCGTCGGCATCGTCCTGTCGGTGCTGCTCGGCATTCTTCTCGAGTGGGCACTGTTCTCCCGTTTGTACGGTCGCGACCATCTCGAGCAAGTGCTGTTGACGTACGGGCTCATCCTGATTTTCGAGGAATTGCGCAGCATCATCGTCGGCAACGACGTGCACGGCGTCGCGGTTCCCGCTCTTCTCGATCACTCGATCGCGCTTGGACCGACGCTCACTTATCCGATTTACCGGCTCTTCATGTCGGCGATATGTCTCGCGATTGCGGCGGGGCTCTATGTGCTCATCCAAAGGACTCGCGTCGGCATGATGATTCGCGCGGGTGCCTCGAACCGCGAGATGGTGGAAACGCTCGGCGTCAATATCGGACTCGTCTATCGAGTGGTGTTCGCGCTCGGCGTTGCACTCGCCGCATTTGCCGGAATGCTGGCTGCGCCCGTGTCCTCCGTTTATCCGGGCATGGGCACGCAGGTATTGATCATTTGCTTTGTCGTCGTGGTCATCGGCGGTATCGGCTCCGTATGGGGCGCTCTTGCGGCTGCGCTGCTGATCGGACTCGTGGACACGTTCGGCAAGGTGTTCGTGCCGGACTACGCGGGCGTCGCCGTCTATGTCCTGATGGCCGCGGTTCTTCTCTGGCGACCCGAGGGATTGTTTCGGCGCGCGTGAGAGCGAACGCCACACTGTTTGCGGTGGCGGCGGTCTTTGGCGCGCTCGCGCTATTTCCCGCGACCGGATCGCCCTTCTACATCGAGCTCGTGACGAAGATCATGATCCTGTCGATTTTCGCGCTCTCGCTCGATCTCCTCGTCGGCTACACCGGACTCGTGAGCTTCGGCCACGCGGCATTCTTCGGCGTCGGGGCCTATGCGCTCGCGCTGCTTGCGCCCAAAGCGGCGCCCGCGAACCTTTGGGTTACGCTGCCCGTCGCGGTCCTCGCGGCTGGCGTCGCGGCGCTCGTCGTGGGCGTCTTCGTGCTGCGCACGCGGGGCGTCTATTTCATCATGGTGACGCTCGCGTTCGCACAGATGTTCTATTTCATCTTTCACGATACCAAGATCGGCGGCGGCTCCGATGGCCGATATGTCAACTTCAAGCCGTCGGCCGCCATCGGAACGCTCGTCCCTTTCGATCTCGACAAGCCGACGGAGATGTACTACGTCGTGCTGATTTTGCTCGGGCTGACGTTCGCGCTGCTGCGCTTCATACTGCGTGCGCCGCTTGGCCGAGCATTGCAGGGGATTCGCGCGAACGAGCATCGCATGCGCGCGCTGGGCTTTCACGTATTCGCGTACAAGCTCGCGAGCTTCACGATGGCAGGCGCGCTCGCAGGGCTCGCCGGCTATTTGTCCGCCGCTCAGTACGGTTTTGTCAATCCCGAAATCCTCTCGTGGCATCAATCGGGCAACGTGCTGTTGATGGTCATTCTCGGTGGTGCCGGCACTGCGCTCGGACCGATCGCCGGTGCATTCGCGCTCGTGTTGCTCGAAGAATGGTTCGCGTGGCTGACGCAACGCTGGCAGCTTCTGCTCGGCGCCACGATCGTGCTTCTGGTGCTGTTCATGCCGGGCGGCCTCGCGAATCTGTACGGGCACGTTCGGCGAAGCCGCGTGCACCGGAGCTGATCGTGCCGAAGCCGATTCTCGAAGCCCGCGCATTGACGCGCCGGTTCGGCGGTCTGGTCGCGAACGACAACGTGTCGCTCGCGCTCGCGCATGGAGAGATGCATGCGCTGCTCGGACCCAACGGTGCCGGCAAGTCGACGTTCATCAATCTGCTGTCCGGCGATCTCGAGGCGAACTCCGGCAGCATCGTGTTCAAGGAACGCGAGATCACCCACTATCGTTTGGATCGTCGCTCGCGCCTGGGCATCGGCCGCAGCTTCCAGAGAACGAATATATTTCCAGCCTTTACCGTATTCGAGAACTGCCGTCTCGCCGCGCAATCGCGCAACCCGCGTGCTCTCTCGGTATTCGCCATCGCCGATGAAGATGTGCCCTCGTGCGAGCGAGCGCACCGCGCGTTGGCGCTCGCCGGTATCGCCGATTACGCCGGACGCCGCGCCGGCGCACTGAGTCACGGCGCGCAGCGGCAACTCGAGCTGGCGATGGTATTGGCGACGGAGCCGGAGGTCTTGCTGCTCGACGAGCCGTTGGCCGGCATGGCCGCCGACGAGTCGAATCGGATGGTCGAGCTCTTGCGCCGTCTCGCAGACGGACACGCGATTTTGCTGGTCGAGCACGACATGGATGCCGTCTTCGCGTTGGCCGATCGCATCACGGTCATGGTCAATGGGCAGGTGCTGGAATCGGGAACGCCGACGCAAATTCGCGGCAGCGTCGCCGTTCGACAGGCGTATCTCGGCGAGGCGGAGCAAACCTTTGAGTAGATTGTTGCTCGAAGCACGCGAGCTGCACGTGTACTACGGCCTGAGTCATGTGCTGCACGGTGTCGATTTCCATGTGAACGAGGGCGAAGCCGTCGGACTGATGGGCCGCAACGGCATGGGCAAGACGACGCTGCTCAAAAGCCTCGTCGGAATCGTGCCGGCGCGAAGCGGCGCAGTCCGGCTTCGCGGCGCCGCGGTAAACGGTGTCGCGCCATGGCGAGTCGCGCGCCAAGGCATTGCGCTCGTGCCCGAAGGACGGGGAATCTTTCCCACTCTCGACGTGCGCGAGAATCTCCTGATGGCCGCGCGCGCGGGATCGAACGGACGATGTGACTGGACCTGCGACCGCGTGCTCGCGATCTTTCCACGACTTGCGCAACGTTTAAGCCACAGCGGTGCGCAGCTTTCGGGCGGCGAGCAACAAATGCTCACCATCGGACGGGCGCTTCTGACCAATCCCGATCTGCTTTTTCTCGATGAGGCGACCGAGGGGTTGGCGCCGATGATCGCGCATGAAATATGGCGGATCCTGCGCGAGATCCGAGCGTCCGGCATCGCGACGGTGATCGTCGACAAGAACTACGCTGCGGTCGCCTCGATCACGGATCGCAATGTCGTGCTGGTCAAGGGACGCGTCGTACTGGAGGCCGACAGCGCATCGGTACGCGCAAATCCAGAGACTCTCCACCGCTACCTCGGCGTTTAGATGGCGTTTATCAGCGTCACCGGACACCGGCTCGAATACGAGCGCATCGACGTCGGCGGACACGATCGTCCCGTGCTCGTCATGCTTCACGAGGGGTTGGGATCGATCGCAATGTGGCGCGATTTTCCGCAGCGGCTCGCTCATGCGACGGCGGGACGCGTCGTCGTCTATTCGCGTTATGGTTATGGGAGCTCCGATCCGCTCGTCGAGCCGCGCGGCATCCGTTACATGCACGACGAGGCGCTCCTCGTGCTCCCCGCGCTCCTCGATGCGCTTGGCATTGTGCAGCCGATTCTGGTGGGGCACAGCGACGGCGCTTCGATCGCGCTGATTCATGCCGGCGGAAGCGATCGATCCATAATGGGTGTGGTGGCGATGGCCCCGCACGTCATCGTCGAAGATATTTCTGTCGCGAGCATCGCGGCCGCGCGTGAGGCCTATGCGACGACCGGTCTTCGTGCACGGCTGTCCCGTTATCACGCCGACGTCGACGGTGCGTTCCGCGGGTGGAACGATATTTGGCTGCGCAGTGATTTCCGCAGGTGGAGCATCGAGGAATATCTGCCGCGGGTCCATTGCCCGGTTCTCGCGATTCAGGGCGAGGACGACGAATACGGAACAATGGAGCAGCTCGAGATAATCGCCCGAAACGTGCCGGACTGCGAGCTTGTCAAGCTCGAAGACTGCCGGCATTCGCCGCATCGCGATCAGCCGGAGGCGGTGCTCGAGGCTATCTCTCGCTTCGTCGATCGCTTGTCCTTCGTCAATCGCCGAGATACCGATCGATGAGATTTGCCGACTTCCGACCCGGACAAACGATCGTCGGCGGTCCCGTGTCTTTGTCGGAATCCGAGATCGTCGCGTTCGCGCGATCCTACGATCCGCAGTGGTTTCATGTTGATCGCGAGCGCGCCGCAAAGAGCCGCTGGCAGGGACTGATCGCGAGCGGCTGGCAGACCTGCGGCATCGCCATGCGCCTGGTCAACGAGGCGGCGCTCGAAGGCTCGGAATCGTTCGGTTCGCCCGGTCTCGATTATCTGAAATGGCTGGAGCCGGTGCGGCCGGGTGATGCGCTCACGTTGCATGCGCATGTGCTCGAGGTCAGACGATCGAGCAAGCAACCCGAGCTCGGCATCCTGCGGTGGCGCTGGTCGCTCGTGAACCAGCATGGCACCGCAGTGCTCGAGACCGTCGTGACGAGCCTGTTCGATCTCGGCGCCGCGGTTCGCTGATGCACATCGATCTTCACGCGCTGATCCAGACCTACGGCTATCCACTTACGTTCCTCGGGGCCTTGTTCGAAGGCGAAACGATCTTGACGCTCGCCGGACTGGCCGCGCATCGGGGCCACCTCGCCTTGCCGGTGCTATGGGTTCTGGCGGCGATGGGCGGCATGTTGGGCGATACGATCTATTTCGCGTTGGGACGCCGCTATGGCGCCGAGGTGCTATCCCGCTGGCCGCGATTCGTTCCGGCGATCGAACGCGTGCAACGGCTGGTCCATCGCAATCCGGCAGTCGCAGTGATCGTCGTCCGTTTTCTCTACGGCGTGCGCATCGCGGGCCCCGTGGTGATCGGATCGAGTGGGCTCGACTGGTTGCGCTATCTCGCCTTGAACACGGTTGGCGCGCTTTTGTGGTCCGCGTGCTGGCTCGCCGCGGGCTATGGTCTCGGCGCCGCCGCGGAACAAGTCGTCGGCGATCTCGCCAAGGTCGAGCGTGAATTGTTCCTCACTGTGCTCGTTGCCGCGGTGATCGTCGCGGTCACTCTCAGGCTTCGAATGCGAGCCCGCGCCTCACGCCAAGCGAACGGCCCGCCACCGCCGCGCGCCTGAAACGAGTCCTCGCGACGTGCCTTTCGAACGATTGCGTCCAAAGCGGTGCATCGTTTGGGTGGCACGCACCGCTTTGGTGGGCCGATGGCGAATCCCGACGCGGGACAAGAGCGGTCACGCGATGCAATTCAGCTTTGCAATCCTCGCGTTAATCGCCGCCGACCGCCACTGGCATGCGTCATGCAATGTCGGACGTCGGCACCAATGCGACGCGTTGGCGTTCACCAATCCGGCGCTGCCACGGTCTTGCGGTCTTCACTTACTCGTCATCGGGGAGCATCTTATGCAACGTAGAAGGTTCCTGCAGCGTGCCGCATTGGCGGTCGCGCTGGCTTCGGCTGGTTATTGCGGCGGCACGCTCGCGGCCGACACCGTCAAGGTCGGCGTGCTTCATTCGTTGTCCGGAACGATGGCCATCAGCGAGACGGTCTTGAAGGACGTTGCGTTGATGACGTTCGACGAGATCAACGCAAGCGGCGGCGTGATGGGTAAGAAGATCGAGCCCATCGTCGTGGATCCCGCATCGAACTGGCCGCTG
>DASXPO010000153.1:0-15053 GCA_036493535.1 Casimicrobiaceae bacterium | reverse complement strand
GGAAACTATGGTTGCTCCGGGGAGGCCGCTGTGGCCTTAAGGCTTGGACCTTGTTTGTTAGATCGGCCCCCCGCCTTCTTTGCGCACACCGTGGAGTATCACAGACGCGAGAGTCTGCATCACAAGGTCGGTTTGGCAAGGAATCGTCGGAGCCAGCAACCACAAACCGCTCGCCATCGACTTCCACAAGTTCCGACAAAGTGTCCATTTCAGACGCCCAACTACCAATAGGTCTCGAGCGTGAAGTGTCCCGGCTCTCGCCGGCGGTGGCGGCGCATGCCGCGTGCGTTCAACACTTTCTGCACATCCTCGACCATCGCGGGATTGCCGCAGAGCATCGCATGCGCGTTCTCCGGTGTCAGTGAAATGCCGGTGCGCGCTTCCAACCGGCCATCTTCGATCGCGGCGGGAATTCGACCGGTCACCGCATTCGGCCCCGGCTCGCGACTCACCATCGGCACATAACCGAACGCGCCTGCATGAGTGCGTCCGATGGCGGCAATCTCGTCGCGATACGTGAGCTCGGCGGCGTAGCGCACCGAATGGACGAGCACGACACGTCCGAATTTCTGCCAAGGCTCTGCAGTACGCAACATCGAGAGGAACGGTCCGATGCCAGTGCCCGTCGAGAGGCACCACAGCGATTCCGATTCGGGCAGCTCGGAGATCGTGAAAAAGCCGTTCGCTCGCGGCAGCATCCACACGGGGTCGCCGCTGTCGAGCTCCGCGAGGCGGGGTGAAAGAGGACCATCCGGGAGCACGATGAAATAGAACTCGTGCGGCGCGACCTCCGGCGGATTCACGAACGAATACGGACGTCCGACCATCGGTTCCTTCGCGCCCGGCGCCGCGGGCAGCGCCAGCCGCGCGAACTGGCCCGCGTTAAACGTGACTTCGGGCGCACTCACCTGCAGCGAGTACAGCGCATTCGTCCATTGACGCTTGCCTGCGACGCGTCCTTCCACCCATGCGGCCATGGTCTACCGATTCTCCGGTGTCCGCGAAGCCGTAACCTCGCTTGATAGAATCGACCATTATGCCTACGCGGAATTCGCCGCCTTTCGCCACCGGATCCCGCGTCTACCTACGGCCGCCCCGTCCCTCCGACGAAGCCGCTTTCTTGCGCGCCGCACGCGCGAGCCGGACGTTGCATGGACGGTGGGCGAAAGCGCCGTCGACACATACCGAATTCGCAGCGTTCATGAAGCGCTACAGCGGCGCCGCTCCCGCCCACGTCGGATTCCTGGTCTTTCGCACTGCCGATGACGCGCTGTGCGGCGTCTTCAACTTTTCCGAGATCGTGCGCAACGCGTTCAACAGCGCCTACCTCGGCTATTACGCGTTCGACCCGCACGCCGGTGGAGGGCTCATGACCGAGGGCTTCGCCCTCGCGCTGGACGTCGCGTTTCGCCGCCTCGCGCTGCATCGAATCGAAGTCAACGTCCAGCCGACAAATCGTCGTTCGCTCGCGCTCGTTGCGCGGCTCCATTTCTTTTGCGAAGGTTATTCGCGGCGGTACGTCAAGATCGGCGGCCGCTGGCGCGATCACGTTCGTTTTGCGATGCTCGCGGAAGACTGGGACCGCCTTCGCAAGGTCGTGTCGCGGCAACTCGATGGGAATCGTTCCATTTGACCATCGCGACCCACCGCGGCGTTGCGTGGAGCGTCGCACTGATCATGACCGCGTGCGCCGAGCAGCCGCTCGGGCCCGGGACGCCGAAGACCGCAAAACTCGATCTGGCGCCCTACACGACTCAGGAAAGTTGCGCCGATCTCGTCCCTGGCGACCGGCTCGATTATCGTTTCGAGAGCAACGAACCGGTGAAGTTCAACATCTCCTACCGCGACAGCAACATGATCGTGGAGCCGCTCGTGCGCGACGCTGTCATGGTGGATTCGGGGATATTCGCCGTACTGATCGGGTCGCGCTACTGCCTCACCTGGGAAGCGACCGCGACCGGCGCGCTGGTCGATTATCACGCCGCGGTTCGCAGAGGCGCGCAATGATCGGCGATCGAGCGCTGCTATTCGATCTCGACGGGACGCTGACCGACAACTACACGGGAATCGCGGCATCGATCCGTTACGCACTGTCGCGACTCGATGCGCCCATTCCGAGCGACTCCACCCTAAAATCGTGCGTCGGCCCGCGGTTGCGCGAGTCATTTGCCCGCCTATTGGGCAACGGCGATCCGATCCGCGTTGAATCGGCGATCGTTCACTATCGCGAGCGCTTTGCCGATATCGGTTGGCGAGAAAACATGATCTATGACGGCGTCGCTGATTTGCTCGCCGCCCTCGCCGCGACCGGACAACGGCTTTTCGTCTGCACGGCAAAACCGGAGATCTTCGCGCGGCGCATTGTCACGCATTTCGGCATCGCGCCATGCTTTCACGGCGTCTATGGTGCCGATCTCTCTGGCGCATTCGACGACAAAGCGGTGCTGCTCCGTCGAGCGCTCGATAGGGAACAGTTCCGCGCCGGAGATGCGATCATGATCGGCGATCATGGCAACGATATACGCGCGGCGCATGAAAACGGCCTATGCGCCATCGGCGTATTGTGGGGATATGGTTCGCGTGAAGAGCTCGCCGACGCGGACGCGCTCGCCGTCGATACTCGAGACCTCGCGCGCCTTCTGGCTGGCGAAATCGACACCCGCACCGCGACAATGCGCGCCGCTCAGAGCTCCAAATATTTGTAGGTCCCGCCCTGCTCAACCGGTGCGAGCAGGATCTTCTCGACGATTTTGGCGGCCGCGACGTCCGGTGCCACGAGCTGGCGTTGCGCGTGGAAACCCCTGAACATTGCGGCAGCCGGCAGTACGTCGTCGGAATGGGAGCGCATCAAGGACTGCATGTCGGTATCGATAATGCCGGGACGTAACGAGATGACGCAAATGCCGTTTGGCCCTTGTTCCGCGGCGAGCGTGCGCGTGAGCATCTCGAGTCCCGCTTTCGCTGCGCAATAGAGCGCAATGCCGGGCAGCGGCGTCTGTGCGGCGCCCGACGAAATGTTGATGATCCGCCGGTCCGACGCAGCGTCGGTGAAGACGCGGCAGAAAAGATTGGCGATCGCGGCAGGCGCCGCGAGATTGAGTGCGAACGATGCGGCGATTTGGTCTTGCGGCAGGCGGCCGCCGATGCCAAGCGGCCCGGCCACCGCCGCATTGTTGACGCAAACAATGGTCGCGGGTCGTGCATGCGCAATTTCAGTCAATGGTTCCGCAAGCGTTCCTTCGACCGCGTCGACGTCGGCAAGATCGGCTTTGACGAAGCGATAGCGCTCGCCGCGAAGCCGCGCCGCGCTCTTGCGTCCGACGCCGACGACCGTCCATTGAAGCGCGAGCAACCGCGCGGCGATCGCCTCGCCGAGCCCGCGTGAAACACCGGTGATGATGGCAGCGTGCATGGATGTGCACCTCCACGCTCCGAAAAATAAGCGTTAGCGTTTGACCCTGAAGACTTCCTCGTCGTCGAACAATCGCTCGCCGATTCCTTCCGAATCCCAACCGGGCAGCGCAGCGACCGGAAGCGGCGCGAGCCGATGCGGCGCGAAATCACGCGCGCGCATTTGTGATGCGGCGACGTCGTCTGCGTGGCGCACGTCCGTATCGATGACCAATGCCTGAGCGGTCAGGGCGCGAAACGGTGCGCGTAGTTTATCGAGTAGCCCGTGTCCAATCACGATCGCGTGAATTTGCCGCGCGGCGCGCTCGCGCCGCTCCCAGAAGAGCGCATGCCATTGCCACACGCGTAGCAATGCGATTAGCTCGACATCACGGCACACGAAGATCATCCCGGCCTCGTCGACGAGCGTCGCGGCGTCGCGCCCCCGGCTGCGGCCATTGGCAGTTGACTCGAGGCCGTCGCGAAGATGAACGGCATTGAGCGCCGCCTTGACGCTCGGAAAGGCGAACCACACGAGCGCGTTGGCGAGATCATGCCGGCTTCCCTCTCGAAACTCGATGACGGCGTCGTCGGCGATTCTCCGCTCGTAGGCAAGTGCTGGAGTGCGCCGAGGCGGCGCTTTTTCGAAACGAAGCGCACGTCCATCGGGCAGCGCGACGCCCGCATCTTGTGCGACGCGATTGAGCATCGTGAGTGTCGGGACTCGCTCAATGCCGCCCAGCGCATCGATCCAACGACGATACGGCAGGAAGGCGGGATGCACGACGAAATTGGCGGACCCGAACGACTCAGCGCCCCGACAGCGACAGCGCGATGACCACGACGATGAGGACGACGATCACAAGGAGCGCGATCTTCCACGGACTCTTCGGATATTCGCCGGCGATCGCCCCCGTGACGCCGTTGATTGCGCATTGAAAGCTCTTCGCACCGTACGTGTAGGTCAACAGCCACAGCGGCGCCAGAATGTGCTTGAACGTCTGTTTCGAGTAATCGGCCCGCACGTTCAGGTTGCGAAACGTGTCCGCGCGGATCTGCTGCATGCACAGCATTTGCAGCTTGGCGTCCATCGCGGCGCGGGCGCGCTGCGCGGCCCCGATGAGATCGATCTGGTAGCGTTCGACCAGCCAGCCGCTGACGAAACCGGCGTCGTACGGCTTCAATTCGTGCGTCGGAAATGGCTCGATGCCGCGCACGAGATTCGGATGCACGCCGATCGACGCGCAGACGAGATCGTCGTCGAAAAACGTCGAGACATGCCCCGCGGCCGGCTCCCAGCGGACATTGCGCACTTGTCGCGTGCGCGTCGAGCCGTTTTCGACGTACGTCTCCGTCGTGTAATAGTAGTAGCCCGCTTCCGCCGTCCAGTCGGCTTCGACGTGCGCGTCGAACGTCCAGTAAGGCAAATAGATGCCTTTGACGGTATCGGTCAACGCACGCCGTTTGAGCGCGCCCGGCGCAAACCAGAGCTTGCCGTACCACGTCCGAATCCGATCGCGCGCTTCGCTCTCGGCGAGCTTGAACGGCAGCACGCCTTCGGGGCGGAAAGCCGGTTTGGCTTCCGCATAGGGAACGAGCTGTGCCGATCCGCAGAACTCGCAGTTTTGCGCCTGTCGCGCGGGATCGAGGACCGAGATCGCGTTGCAGCTTTGGCAGCGCACTTGCCGCCGCTCGGTTTTCCAACCGCGTTGATCGTCGGTGATACCGCGAAGCGCGGCGGCCAAGTCGTGCTCGACGACCGCACCGGCCGCGCCGAGCGTCACCGGCGCTTCGGTGCCGCAGAACGGGCACACCATTTTCTGCTTGGCCGGATTCCACACCGATTCGCCGCCGCATGCGGGACAGGTGAATTTCTGCTCCGCGGTGATTTCACTCATCTGCCGCAGCGATCAACCACTGAGCGTACGTCGAAACAGCCAGCGCATGCCTTCCGCCATCCGCAGCGGAATCGACAATGCCGTGTCCGCATCGCCGAAGAGGAGAATCAACCACAATAGAACTGCCGTCGCCAAAACCGCCTTGGCGAGCGACTTCGGCGCCTCGCCGACGACGCGACCGGTCGCGCCGTCGATCGCAATGCGATAACTGCGACCGAGATAGCGGTAGTCGAGGAACCATACTGGCCAGAGCAGGCGCCGGCAGCTCTCGCGCGCATATTCGACGCGCGACACACTGAGCTTGTCGCGCTCCTTCGGTGGCCGACTCCGCTTCGCGGCGGCCGCGAGCTCGCGTTCGATTCGCGCGTGCGCAAGCGCGATCGCCTCGTCGAAGCCGCGGCCCGCATCCGCGACAGCCGTCAACCCGATCTCGCGCAGCGAATACGGGCGCATCGCTTTCATCGCCGAGAGCTCGAGCTCCGGCGCTCCGTCCGGATCGGCCGCGCGGTCTGCGGGGACGGGCAATCTGAAAAAATCCATTTCGATGATCCCGCGCACGACGCCGGGTCCGCTCCAGTAGCCGATGCCTCGGGCATCGAATGTCCAGAACGGCAGATACACCCGCTTGAAGGCGTCGCTGCGGACGAGACGCACGAGCTTCGACGGTGCGAGCCAGGTGCGCTTTATCCAGCGCTCGGCGCGTTCCCGGGCGTCCGGTTCGGCAATCGTGAAAGGAACGACGCCCTCCGGACGAAAGGGAGCGGCCTCAGCGGATGAAATATCCGACAACTCGCCAAGCACCATCGGATTCGCGTTCGAGCGTCAGACTTTCGGCGGCGTCCGGCTTTTTTGCGAACGATGCTCGAAACAAGACGATCGCATAGTTTCCGTCGGGAGCGCCGGGAAACGAAGTCGCAAATGTCGTCGACAGCACGCTGCGCTGTTCGACCTTGCCGAGCGGATCGCGCGCCAGCTTGAGCGATTCGATCCATCGATCGCGCGTCATTGCATTCTTGAATTGGCGCGCGGCGGCATCCCAGCTCGCTGCGCCATTGCCGCTGTCCGTCAACGCGAGCCAGTCGCGCGCGATGCGCTGGACCGTCGTCGCGTCGGGATTCTGCGCAGGCGCGATTGCGCTCCAGCACGCGAGCGAGAGCGCAAGAACCGCGTACCGCAGCGTGGAAGCGACGATCACGAGTGCAGATACGTACTGACGGCCTCTCGTGTCACGCGCCATTGCGTTCCGATTCTCTTGCCCTTGAGATCGCCCGCTTCGAGTATGGAAAGGACATCGGACTCGGCGACGCCCAGCATTTGCGCGACCTGCGAAGGGTTCATCAATGCGCCGCCATCGCTTCCTGCCGTCGACATCGGCGCCGCGACGCCGGGCGTTTGTTGCGCCATCAATCCGCCGGGCTGATTCATCATTTGCTGCGCCATGGCCATGCCGACGGCCATCTGAGCGCCGATGCCGCCGACCCCTCCGTCGCCGCCCTGCGCCATGCCTTGCGCCATCTGGAACTTCACGTAGTCGTTGAGATTGCCGACCGCGGCCATGCTGGAGCGCTTGTCGATCGCGCTTTCGACTTCGGCGGGAACGGAGACGTTCTCGACGATGAACGTCGTCATCTCGAGACCGTATTTGGCGCCGATCGGCGGGTTGATGAGCGGCAGCAGCGCTTCTCCGAGCTCGCCGTAGCGTGATGCAACGTCGAGCGCGGGGATCTTCGCCGTCGCGAGCGCGTCGGTGAAAACGCTGACGATGCGCGAGCGCATCGTGTCGTTGAACTCGTCGAGACGAAAGTGATCGTCGGTGCCGGCCACCTCCTTCAGGAATTTTTTGACGTCGACGACGCGGAAGTCGTAGGTGCCGTACGCCCGCAATCGCACGACGCCGAAGTCGGCGTCGCGCATCATCACCGGATTGGCGGTTCCCCATTTGTTGCCGGTGAAAAGGCGCGTGATGACGTAGTAGATGTCGGCCTTGAAGGGGCTCTCGAGGCCGTATTTCCAGCCTTTGAGGTCGGTGAGGATCGGAATGTTGTCGGTCGTCAGCGAATACTTGCCGGGACCGAACGAATCGCCGAATTGTCCGAGATAGACGAACTGCGCGACTTGCGATTCGCGGACGATCAGTTGCGCCCCGTTCTTGATCTCCTTGTCCTCGTCGGGGAACCGGTAGGACAGCGTATCGCGCGAATCATCGGTCCACTCGATGATGTCGATGAACTGCTTCTTGATGAAGTCCAGGATCGCCATGGGAGCTCCTATTTCGGGGCGCTCGCGACCTTCTTCGCTTCGGCGTCGGCGTCGGCGAACTGCTTTTCGATCTGCGCCGCGGGCAACGCGCCGGGAATCATCGTGCCGTCCGCGAAGACGAGCGTCGGCGTCGCGTTGATCTTCAGCGATTCGCCGAGCGCTTGCGTTTGCGCCACCGGATCGCCGCAGTCGCCGGCGTTGTCGGGCACCTTCCCCGAGGCGAAGAAATCGTCCCAGGCCTTGACCTTGTCGGGCGCGCACCAGATCTGCTTCGATTTCCGCGCGGCGTTGGGATGGAGCTGATCGATCGGGAACAGGAACGTGTAAATCGTGACGTTATCGACGTTCTTGAGCTCGTTTTCCAGGCGATGACAGAACGGACAGTCCGCGTCGGAAAAGATGATCAGCTTGCGCGCGCCATTGCCTTTCACGCGCGTGAACGCGAGCTCCATCGGCAGCTTGTCCACCGCGACGCGGTTGAGCTTTCGCGTCTTGGCTTCGGTGAGATTCTGCTTGGTCGCGACGTCGTATACCGATCCGACCAGGATCTGATTCGCCTTCGTGTCGGTGTAGATCATCTGATCGCCGAGCATCGCCTCGTACAGCCCGAAATAGGGACTCTTGGCGACGTAGCGGACATCGGCGCCCGGGAATTTCTGCTCGAGCGTTTTCTTGAGCGCGGCGGCTTCGGGGGGCAGCGGAGCGGCGGTTTGCGCAAACGTGACCGGAATCGCGACGGCGAAACCGGCAATCGCGCCGATGACGCCGCGGCGAAATGAACGAACGGAAAGAGTGGCCATCAGGTTCTCCGGTAACGTGGCGGTTGGGTGGCCTCGGCAGGCCACGAGCCGTACGACATTCTAACGAAGCGCAGGTTGCGCCAATGCACGTTTCAACAAGGGCAGCCGATCGACGGCGGAAATGCCGGCATTTCGCAACGATTTAAGCCAGGGTGTCGGAGGACCGAACAGGCGTGCCAAGCCGTCGGTCACCGCTTGCATCGCGAGCACCGGCTCCGCGCGCCGTCGCGCATAGCGCTCCAACAGTACGGGGGCGCCGGCATCGCTCACCGGCCCGCGATCGGCCAAAACGGCCGCCAGCATCTGCGCGTCGCCGAAGCCGAGATTAACACCTTGTCCGGCCAACGGATGCACACCGTGCGCGGCGTCGCCGACAAGCGCGAGGCGCAAGGCGACGGACGTCGGTAACCGCAGGAAGCGCAACGGAAATCCAGCCGGCGCCGCAATGCACTCCAGCGCGCCGAGCGCGTGGTGACCGGCTCCCGCGACGCGAGCGGACAGCGTCTCGCTCTTTTCGTCCAGCAGCGACTGCGCGAGCGGATCGGGCGCCGACCACACCATCGACATGCGTCGCGCCGGCAGGGGAAGCCAGGCCAGCACGCCGCCGTCGTCACGAAACCATTGGTAGGCACGGCCCTGGTGCGCTCGCTCGCATGCGAAGTTCGCCACGACCGCAGTTTGCCCGTAAGACCTCGGCTCGGCGACGATACCGGCCGCTTCCCTCACCCACGAGCGCGCGCCGTCCGCGCCGATGACGAGTCGCGCATCGAAGCGATTTCCGTCGGCGAGCTTCAAAGTGGCCGCCGACGCCGACCAGACGATCGCGTCGAGCGTTGCGTTGCCGATCAGCTCTACGGTGGCTCTGCGGACGGCGCGCAGCAATGCAGCGCGAAGCTCGCGTTCCTCGAGGACCCACGCAAGCGCCCGTTCGCCCAAGTCGTACGCGGAGAAATCGATCGAACCGCCGCCATCGCCCTCGACATGCATCGATTCGATCGGTGCAACGCGCTCGCGCCGCAAAGCTTGCCAGGCGCCGATCGCGCGCAGAAATGCGGCGCTACCGGGACTGATCGCGTAGACGCGCGCATCGAACCCTTCCGCGTCGATGTCGACATCGGACATCGACCCACGATCGACCAGCGCCACCGAAAGGCCGGTGCGCGCGAGCGCCGGCGCGAGCGACAACCCGACGAGACCCGCGCCAACGATCACGACATCGTATTGAGTGTTCACGGCGGTCAGTTTCGCATGCGGGCCTGAAGCGAAACTTACACCCCGCGCCGCGAAGGATCAGGCAGAGAGCGATTCGACGACGATGTTCTGATTCGTATAGATGCAAAGATCCGCGGCGATTGCGAGCGCCTTCTTGACGATGTCCTCGGCGGAGAGCGCCGTGCTATCGAGCAAGGCACGGGCCGCGGCCTGCGCATAGGCGCCGCCGGAGCCGATCGCAACGATCCCGAATTCCGGCTCCAGGACATCGCCCGTGCCGGTGATCAGCAGCGAGGCGCTGCGGTCCGCGATCGCGAGCATCGCTTCGAGCCGTCGCAGCACGCGATCGGAGCGCCAGTCCTTGGCAAGCTCGACCGCAGAGCGCGTCAGGTGGCCCTGATGCTTTTCGAGCTTCGCTTCGAATCGCTCGAACAGCGTGAAGGCGTCGGCGGTTGCGCCGGCGAATCCCGCAAGCACTTTGTCGTGATAGAGACGCCGAGTCTTTCGGGCGGTCGCTTTGATGACAACGTTGCCGAGGGTGACCTGACCGTCGCCCCCCAGCGCGACGGCACCGTCCCGCCGCACCGACAGGATCGTCGTGCCGTGAAATATTTCCATCGGAATGCCTCGGTTGGACGCGGCGCTCAAGCCGCGACCCGACGCGGCGTCAAGCCGCTTTTTTGACGAAATGGCGCGGCGAAATCCCGATCAGCAAGAGCAGCGCACGAAGAATGGGCGATGCACCGACAATCTGCACGGTCTTGCGCTGCGCCTCGATGCGATTGATCGTGTTGAGCAGGGCACCGGCACAGACGAAGTCGATGCGCTCGACGTCGCTCATGTCGACGACAGTCAAATTTCGCCGATGAGAAAAATCGGCCAACGCGTTGACATGCGGCGCATTGGCGCCCGCCATGACGCCAGAGCACATCAGCGTTTCGGATTCGCCAGTGCGGTCGACTTTCGTGTTCGCGGTGTTGACCGTGGCAGGCGCGACGATGGTGGCGGGCGGCTCCCACGACGGCGGCGATACTTCGAATGCGACGGCGAAATCGACAGCGCGATCGTCGAACGTTGCCTGATCGTACTGCCATTGCAACAGCTCGAGCAGGAGCATCCAGGCGCCCTGGCCCGCTTCTTTGCCCTTGTGAACCGCGGCATCGAGCGCAATCCGCAGGTTCTCCGGCCGCTCGACCGCCAATGCGGCGTGCGTCTTGCGCGCTTGGCCGAGCAAAGCCGCGAGCAGTCGGGCGCCGGCATCGTCGAAGCTGATGACCGACGAAAGGTCGAGACGCGCAGGCGCGCCAGACGCTTCGATCGTGCGGCGAAGCGAGAGCAATTGCGTTGCATTGGCGCCGGATAGTTTCCCGGTGATCGTCAGAACTCCGCCCTTCTTCTGATCGACGGCAGTGCATGTGCGAGGCGCGGTCTCGTCCCATGCGGGTGCCGAACGCTCGAATTGCACGATGTACTGCATCGCGAGCTGGTCGAAGCCGCGCCGGTCGTTCGCGCGCTGAAACAAATCGAAGAGCGCGAGCCATGCGAGCGGCGAAAGCTTGGTGTCGTGATCGCTGACGACACTGTCTTCCAGCAATGCGCGCGCGGGATCGGTTTGGCCGCTGGCGAAAAGCAACGCGGCATTTTCGAGCACTGCGCAAAGACCGGGATTCGTTTGGGAAACTTCGATCGACGCATACGCAGGCGACCAGTCGATGATGCTCGCCCCCGCGGCGGAAGCACCGCCAGGCGGCTCGGCGAGCGGTCGTGACGCGACGCCTTTTCGGCTCGCCGCCTGATCGGCCAGCTCGCGCGCCGATATGCTTCGCGGCGTCGAGGCGGAACGCGCCGATGCCGAAGAATCGGGTTTCTTCGCGGAAGGCTTGTAAAACAGGGCCATCGGGGGCAAGTCGGCGCCGGGACGAGACGGGATTGCGATTATCGCCGGTTACATGGCCCCTCACAAGCAACGGCCACCCCTCACGACCGCCTTGTGGGGCAACCGCAACAGAACGCGACTTGATGTTGGCATGCACCGCGGCGCACACCCCAGCCGCCAGGCCGGCTCAAGCGTTGGCGAGGTTTTCCTCGGCGAATCCCCAATTCAACAACTTGTCGATTACAGCGTCGACGTAATCGGGGCGCCGGTTTTGGTAGTCGAGGTAATACGCGTGCTCCCAGACATCGATCGTCAGGAGCGGCGTCTGCCCTTTGACGAACGGAAGCTCCGCATTACCGGTTTTCACGACTTTGAGCTTGCCGCCCGCGGACACGAGCCAACCCCAGCCGGACCCGAATTGCGAAACGCATGCGGTCACGAGCTCTTTCTTGAAATTGTCGTAACCGCCGAGGTCGGATTCGATTTTTTGCGCGAGCGATCCGGCCGGTTTGCCGCCGCCGCCTTTTTTCAGGCAATTCCAGTAGAAGGTGTGATTCCAGGTCTGCGCCGCGTTGTTGAAGATTTGCGCCTTGTCGGCCTTGCCGGCGGTATCGGTGATGATCGCCTCGAGCGAGGACGATTCGTAATCGGTGCCTTTGATCAACTTGTTCAGCGTTTCCACGTAGGTCTTGTGATGCTTTCCGTGGTGAAAGCTCAACGTGTTGGCGGAGATGACCGGCGAAAGCGCATCTTCTGCATACGGCAATGGCGGCAAACTGAAAAGAGTTGAGGCCAGCATGATCGAAGCTCCGGGGATGTGCGATTGGAAAAAAGGACGAGACGAGCCGGATCCACTTGGAGTGTATCGGCAGCATACGGATTGCACGGCCGGTCGAGCGCGTATTCGCGCGTAGGAGAATGTCCGACGAGTCGCGACCGTCGCGCGATCAGGTCCGGAAATTTTGGCGTGACGCCCGCGGGAATGCCGACTTGCTAGAATCGCGCCACGTTTCGAGCCTGGCCGAGACGATCAAAGGGGGTACCGATGAAAAATCCGCTGGAATCCATCTGGGGCACGATCATTTGCGGACTGATCCTGACCGCCATCCTGTATTGGGTGGCGCAGGCGCTTCTGCATTAAGGGGGACATTCACCATGGACTACATTCCTGCGCTCGCGCGATGGGTGCACTTCCTGGCCGGCGTCATGTGGATCGGCCTCCTCTACTATTTCAACTTCGTGCAAGTGCCTGCGCTCAAGGCCGCGGCGGCGGACGGCACCGCGGCGGGCATCACCAAGCACGTGGCGCCGCGCGCGCTGCTCTATTTTCGTTGGTCCGCGGTCGTAACCTGGCTTGCCGGGGCCGCGCTGCTTGGCAATCAGTTCGTGAACGCGTTCACGTTCCAGAAAGGAATGGCGGGCATCGGGATCGGCGCTTGGCTCGGCACGATCATGCTCTTCAACGTTTGGGCGCTGATATGGCCCAATCAGCAAAAGATTCTCGGCATGAAGCCGGCGACCGATGAGGAGAAGGCCAAGGCAAGACGCGTCGCGCTGCTCGCATCCAGGGCGAACACGATGTTGTCGCTGCCGCTGCTTTTTTTCATGGCCGGAGGCTGGTCGCATCGCGGCGTGTTCGGCCTCTAGGGACAGCGCTATTGAGCGGCTCGCGAAAGCGAGCCGCGATCGCCTCGCTCGAGATAATTAGTCCCCGTAGAGCTTTTGCACGCGCTCGCGGCGCTCCTGCGCTTCGATCGACAGCGTCGTCATCGGTCGCGCGATCAATCGCGGGACGCCGATCGGCTCACCGGTCTCCTCGCAATACCCGTAGGAGCCGTCCTCGATCATCCGCAGCGATTTCTCGACTTTCTTCAAAAGCTTCCGCTCGCGATCGCGCGTCCGAAGCTCGAGCGTGTACTCCTCCTCGAGGGTCGCGCGATCGGACGGATCGGTCGTGATCTCGTTCTCGCGCAAATGCTCGCCCGTGTCGTCGGCGTTGCGCAGAATCTGGTCGCGAATGTCCATCAACTGCTTCTTGAAAAAGGCGAGCTGCGCCTCGTTCATGTAATCCTTGTCGGGGGCTTTGAGAATCTCTTCTTCCGTGAGCTCCCGGGGCTTCTTCACGGCGATTGCAGTTTTTGCAGCCATACTTCGATCATCCCTGCATGGTTATGGTGGGTCCGCTCGTGAGCAGATCGCTGCGCTCGAACTGACCATGGTTGCCCATTCGGTTGGTTTTCCGCTCGGTTTGATTCAAAAATCTCGCTGCGCCGGAAAATTGACTATTATAGCCCGCTCCGCGAGTCGCAAGCCATCCTTCCGTCGCGTCCTTGTAGGCATTGTGCTGACGGCCGTCTTTCAGGAATCATGACTTCCGCACCCAACCGATGAGCGCCTCCAGCGACCGGCTCGTCATCACCCGTCCGGACGATTGGCACGTCCACTTGCGTGACGGACCGACTCTCCAAGCGGTCGCTCCCGCTACCGCGCGCGTATTCGCAAGAGCAATCGTCATGCCCAATTTGCGTGCTCCGGTCACGACAGTCGACGCCGCCCGGGCCTACCGGGACCGCATTCTTGCCGTTTTGTCGGACCACGATCGATTCGAGCCGCTGATGACGCTGTATCTGACCGATCGAACCAGCGCGAACGATGTGGAGCAAGCCCGCGCATCGGGCTTCGTGCACGCGATCAAGTATTACCCGGCCGGCGCGACGACGCATTCGGACTCCGGCGTCACCGCGCTCCAAAACGTGTATCCCGCGCTCGCGGCGATGGAAAAAAATGGCGTCGTTCTGTCGCTGCACGGCGAAGTCACCGACTCCGACGTCGACATCTTCGACCGCGAAAAAGTCTTCGTTGACCGCCATCTGCGTCAGATCGTCCGCGATTTCCCGGCTCTTCGTATCGTGCTCGAGCATGTCACGACTACCGAAGGCGTCGCGTTCGTCCGCGACGCATCGGCCAATATCGCCGCCACCATTACGCCGCAGCATCTTCGCTACTCGCGCAACTCGCTTCTCGCGGGTGGGCTTCATCCGCATCTCTACTGCATGCCGATCCTCAAGCGGGAGACACATCGCGAAGCGCTGATCGCTGCCGCCATCTCCGGCTCGCCAAAGTTTTTTCTCGGGACCGATTCCGCTCCGCATGCGATGCACGTGAAGGAATCGGCGGTGTGCGGCGCCGGGTGTTATACGGCTCCGCTGGCGCTCGAGCTCTATGCGGAAATCTTTGAAGACGCCGCCGCGCTCGATCGCCTCGAAGGATTCGCGAGCCTTCACGGCGCCGCGTTCTACGGCTTGCCGCAAAATCGCGATACGGTCGCGCTCGAGCGAAAGCCCTGGACCGTTCCCGCGCAATATGCGGTGAACGGTGAAGCGATCGTCCCTTTGCGGGCCGGCGAAACGTTGCGATGGCGAGTGGAGATGGAGGACCCCCACGCTCGCGAAAAGATGCGCTCGCTGCCCCCTATGGGGGTGTAATTCGCCTCGGCCTCCGCGGCATTGTTCAATTTGCGTTACGCACGGAAGTCGGCCTCGCCCCAGCGCTTGCAAACGCGAGCTTCGCTCCTGGGCTTCACCCTGCTCGCGCAGGGGTCCTTGTGACGGCCGTGCG
>DASXPO010000152.1:0-16772 GCA_036493535.1 Casimicrobiaceae bacterium | reverse complement strand
GCAATCGCCTGGCGAAACGCCGCGGTGGCGGATAGCAGGCGTGCCGCCTGGATCAATCGATCACGGTCCTGCTCGCGCACCCGCTCGAACACGCGCGCGCCCGCGACCAAATCTTCGCCGATCGATTTGCGTGCGGTTGCGTCGCCGGCCGAGTTGACCAGCACAAACACGCCGAGCTGAACGAGAACGATCAGCGCGAGGAACAGCGCGACGATTCGAGTTTGCAGACTGCCGATCGACATGTTTATCGAGCCAACGTGCGCGGCGCTTTAAGTCTCAACTTTAATGTGCCGCCGTTGCGCCATTTAGCCGCAATCCCGGCAGCGGTCGCCCGGCGCAGCGACGTCGAAACTCTGCCGCACCGTGCAACTGAAGAATGCGGGGTCGGCCGGGACACCGGAGGGCGTTCGGATCGGGGGTTAAGCGCTCACCGGCGCAAAGTCCCGGCCGTGGACCTCACAAAGCAAGTTCTTTGCCTGGAAAATGGACGCGCGCAGAGGCAAATCCGCGTTACGCGTTGTGTGTCACAAGGGAGAGCCGCTTTTCGCTATTTCGCTTTTTTTCGCCGGGCGCGTGGATGCGCGGCGTCGTATACCTTGGCGAGCGCTTGGAAATCGAGGTGCGTGTAAACCTGCGTGCTCGCGATCGACGCGTGTCCCAACATTTCCTGCACGGCGCGAAGGTCGCCCGACGACTGCAATACGTGCGACGCAAACGAATGCCGCAGCATGTGCGGATGAACGTGCTGCGCGAGGCCCTGCTTGATCGCCCTTGTCGCGAGACGCCGCTCGATCGAGCGCGGCGACAAGCGGCGTCCGCGCGCGCCGATGAACAACGCCGCTTCATCGGGTGCGGCATTGGACGCGCGCGCTTCGAGCCACGCGACGATTGCTTCGCGCGCCGGCGCCCCGACCGGCACGACCCGCTCCTTCGAACCCTTGCCGAACACGCGCACCTCGCCGCTCGCGAGATCGACACGATCGACATCGAGGCCCGCGAGCTCGGAGAGGCGAAGACCGGACGAATAGGCAAGCTCGAATAGCGCGCGATCGGGAAGCGCGAGATCATCGTCATCGGGAATCGACACGAGCCGAACGGCTTCGTCGGGCGTCAGCGCAGAAGGCAATCGCTTCGGCGATTTCGGCGCTCGGAGTGCCGCCGTCGGATCGTCGCGCAGCTCGGAATCTCGTTCGATCAAAAAGCGAAAGAACGCGCGCCATGCCGACAGCATTCGCGCGAGGCTTCGACCCGACAATCCGGCGCCATGCAGCGTGGCGAGAAATCGCGCAAGCTCGGCGCGCTTGAGCGTCCGCACCGGTTTTTCGTCGCCGAGCGCGCAAAGCTTCGCGACGTCGCGCAAATAGGCGGCGCGCGTGTGGGCCGAATACGTCGCGAGGTGCAACGAAAACGCTTCCACCAGGTCGGCGTTCGCTTCTGCGGCGACTCTCGCGGAACCGGCCGGCGGCATCCGAAATGGGCTACGAAGGCAGGAAACGCGCCGCGGCGACGCTTGCAAGCTCGGCCAGGCGCGTCAGGAACATCGTGCCCATGCCGGCGTGAAAGCGATGCGGATCGGGGCTCGCGAGCAACAACAATCCGAATGTCGTCGTCGTGCGAAGCGGAAGCGCCGCGAACGAATGAACGTCGTCTGCGGCTTCGAACCATTCACGCGATTCGAACGGCGCCGACGGTCCGCAATACGGCGTGCCGAGTTGGCTCGCGTATTCGCGAATTTCCGGCGATGTGGCCGCGAGCTCGGGCAGATACGAGCCTTCGGGCACCTTTCCCCACAGCCGCGCGGCGACTTCAGGGACGGCGAAATCTTCCTTCAGGCTGTGAAAGATGACGGCAAGCGTCGTCTCGAGATCGGGCACGGCAAACAACGCGAGCGTCGAGCGATGGAGCTTTTCGCCGGTCGCCTCGTTTTCGGAACCGAAGCGGATCAGCTCGCGAAGCTTCGCTTCGAGCTCGTGATTCTTTTCGCGAAGCGTGACGATTTGCCGTTCGGCGATCGGAATCGCATGACCGCCATGCGGGTGCGGAACGAAGATCTCGGCGATCATGTCCGCGTAGTCCTCGAAGAATTGGGGATTCTGTTTCAGATATTCAGCGACGGCATTTACATCCATTCGTTGTTGTCATCCTGTGTGTTGTGACACTACGCTCTGCCTTCCGCCGCAATGTTGTCACGGCGGGGGCATCTCCCATTTGCCCTCGAACACTTTCGTCGCAGCGCCTTTCATCATGACCGGTTGTTGATCGCCGGCCCACGTGATCGTCAGCAGGCCGCCGCGCGTGACGACGCGCACCTGCGCATCGAGCAGACCGCGCCGCACGCCGGCGACTACGGCGGCGCAAGCGCCCGTTCCGCACGCGAGCGTTTCGCCGGCACCGCGCTCCCACACACGCAGCCGAATGGTAGCGCGATCGACGATCTGCATGTAACCGGCGTTCACGCGCTCCGGAAAGCGCCGATGGTGCTCGATCAGCGGTCCTTGCGCCGTCACGGGCGCCCGATCGACGTCGTCGACGACTTGGACCGCATGCGGATTGCCCATCGATAGCGCCGAAATCTCGATGAGCGCGCCGGCGACATCGAGCGGCCTGACGATGCTTTCGCGATCATCGACGAACGGAATTTCCGCGGGACGAAAGCGCGGCACGCCCATATCGACGATGACTTCGCCATCGTCGGTGAGCGCCGGGACAATCAAACCACCGGCCGTCTCGAGGCGGATTTCGCGTTTCGACGTCAAACCGTGCTCGCGCGCGAAGATCACGAAGCAGCGCGCGCCGTTGCCGCATTGCTCCACCTCGCCGCCGTCGGCGTTGAAGATTCGGTAGCGGAAGTCGTTGTCGCGCGACGCCGGCGGCTCCACGACCAGCACCTGATCGCAGCCGACGCCGAAGCGCCGATCGGTGAGCATCCGTATTTGCGCTCGCGTCAGCGTGAACGGCGCCTGAGTCGCATCGACGACGACGAAGTCGTTGCCGAGTCCCTGCATCTTGGTGAAATCGAGCGTCGCCATCGCGTCGGCGAACCGCGCGTTAGACGTTGAACCGGAAATGCATGACGTCGCCGTCCTTGACGACGTAGTCCTTGCCCTCGAGACGCATCCTGCCCGCCTCCTTGGCGCCTTGCTCGCCGCGGCAGCCGACATAGTCGTCGTACGCGATCGTTTCCGCGCGGATGAAGCCCTTTTCGAAGTCGGTGTGAATCGCGCCTGCCGCCTGGGGCGCCGTCGCCCCTACGCGCACGGTCCAGGCACGCACTTCCTTGTCGCCCGCCGTGAAGAACGTTTGCAAGCCGAGCAATCGGTAGCCGGCATGAATCACGCGGTCGAGGCCCGCCTCGGTTTGGCCGAGGTCAGCGAGAAACGCCGCCTTGTCGGCGTCATCGAGATCGGCGATCTCCGCTTCGAGCGCCGCGCTGATTGCGACGACGGGTGCATTTTCCTTTGCCGCAAGGCGCTCGACCTGCGCGAGATACGGATTGTCGCGAAACCCTCGCTCCGAGACGTTAGCCACGTACATCGTCGGCTTCATCGTCAGCAGAAAGAAAGGCCGCAGCACATCCTTCTCTTCCGCGTAGAGATCGGCAGTGCGCGCGGGGCGACCCGCATCGAGCGCGGCATTGACTTTCTCGAGCGCCGCGACGATTCGCTGCGCTTCCTTGTCGCCGCCGGCCCGCGCCTGTTTCACATACTTCGCGAGCTGCTTTTCGACCGATGCAAGATCGGCCAGCGCCAACTCGGTGTTGATCGTTTCGATGTCGAAGACCGGATCGATCTTGCCGGCGACGTGCACGACGTTGGTATCCTCGAAGCAGCGCACGACATGCGCGATCGCGTCGGTTTCGCGAATGTTGGCCAGGAATTGGTTGCCGAGACCCTCGCCCTTCGACGCACCGGCGACAAGCCCCGCGATGTCGACGAATTCGACGGTCGCCGGAATGACTTTCTGGGGCTTCGCGATGGCGGCGAGCGCCGCGAGTCGAGGGTCTGGGACCTCGACGATGCCGACATTCGGCTCAATCGTGCAGAATGGATAGTTTTCCGCGGCAATGCCCGCCTTGGTGAGCGCGTTGAACAGCGTCGACTTGCCGACGTTGGGCAACCCGACGATTCCGCAGCGCACTGTCATTTCTGAGTTCCCACGCTTGTCCCGTCCGCCGGCTTCGTGTGCAACGTCATCATCGCGCGCTCCATGTCGCCGCGTGCGATGTCCGGCCATACGCTAAGCCCACGCTGGATCGCGCTGACGATTTGGTCGCGTTCTTCCGCTCGGGGCGGCTTCAGCACGTAATCGACGACGTCCTGCTCCGGCAGCGCCGAATCGCGGGGATGACCGACGCCCAGGCGCAAGCGCCAAAAATCGGACGAGCCGAGCTGCGCTTGAATATCGCGCAGCCCGTTGTGGCCGGCAACGCCGCCGCCCTGCTTGAGCTTCGCTTCGCCCGGTTTGAGATCGAGCTCATCGTGAACGATCAACAACTCCTCGGGCGCGACGCCAAAAAAACGCGTGAGCGCGGCAACCGCCTGCCCGGAGTCGTTCATGAACGTCGTCGGCTTCGCGAGACGAAGATCGCCGTCCTTCCCCACTTCGCTCGAGAAACGCGATTCCCGCGCCATCGAAACGCCGAGCTTCATGGCGAGCGCATCGGCGAACCAGAAGCCCGCGTTGTGCCGGGTCAGCATGTATTGGCGCCCGGGATTCCCAAGTCCCGCGATCAGACGAATGGCCACCATGGCGAGTCGATATAAAAAAGCCCGCCGTCGGTCAGGCGGGCTCTACCAGATTCGGAATCGGACCTATTTCTTCTTGTCGTCCTTGCCGGCGTCCTTCTTTTCGCCGCCCTTTTCGGCTTTTGCTTCCGTCTTGCCTTCGGTGGCCGGTACCGCGGCGGCCGCTTCGGCGGTCGCCCCTTCCGCGCCCTCGGCCGCGCCGGCAACTTCTTCCTCGGTCTCGACGATCGCCTTCGGCACCACCGCGGTCGCCACCACCGGGTCCAATGTGCCGTGAGAAACGGCGGCAACGCCGGGCGGAAGCTTGACGCCGGAGACGTGCAGCGAATGGCCCGTGTCGAGCTCGGATAGATCGACCTCGATGAATTCGGGGAGGTCCTTCGGCAGGCAGATGATCGCGAGCTCGGTAATGACGTGGCTGACGATCGCGCCCGACACCTTCACCGCCGGCGACACGTCGGCATTTACGAAGTGGAGCGGCACCTTCATGTGGATCTTGCGATTTTCATCGACGCGCTGGAAGTCGACGTGCAGGACCTCGTGACGAAACGGGTGCATTTGCAAATCGCGCAGCAGCACCTTCGTCGCGCTGCCGTTCAGCTTCATCGTCAGAATCGATGCATGAAACACTTCGTTGCGCAGCGCGTGAATCAGCGCATTGTGGTCGAGCTCGATCGGCGCCGGCTCACCCGTTCCGCCATAAACGATGCCGGGGGTCTTGCCCTGACGGCGCATGCGCCGGCTTGCGCCGCGTCCTTCGGTCGTGCGCGGGAACGCGGTGAATTCGATGGAGGCCATTCGTTACTCCGTTGTCTACGGCCTTCGCGAAGCACGCATCGTGTGCGCTTCCGCGTCGTCCGTTCGAGTTGAGAAGAAAACTCTTTTGCGACAAGCGGCGAGCGTTGCGAGCTCGCCGCAGAACGTTGAATTATAGCCGAAAGGCGAGGGTCGTCGCAAACGCCGCTAGGGCATGTATTGGCCGCCGTTGACTTCGATGATCTGCCCGGTGACGTAACCGGACAGCGTATCGGAGGCGAGAAACATGAATGCGCCAACGCATTCCTCGGCCGTCCCGAGGCGACCCATCGGGATGGTCGCCTTGAATGATTCGAGCATGGCGGGCGTCGAATAGCGCTCGTGGAAAGGCGTCGTGATGACCCCCGGCGACACCGCGTTGACGCGGATGCCGTCCTTGACGACCTCTTTCGCAAGGCCGCGCGTGAAAGTCGATACGAATCCCTTGGCCGACGCGTAGAGCACCGCGCCGTTGCCGCCGCCGTGACGCGCCGCGATCGACGTCACGTTGATGATATTGCCGTGTCCCGCGCGACGCATGAACGGAATCGCGGCCGATGACGCGGCGACGAGCGAGCGGACATTCAAGTCCATCACCGAATCGTAAAAGGCATCGTCGACCTCCGCGATCTGCACGCGCTTGACGAGACCTCCGGCGTTGTTGATGAGGATATCGACACCGCCGAAATGATCGGCGGTCGCCTTCACCACCTCGCGTGCTTTCGACGACGACGTGAAATCGCCGCCGACCAGAAAGGCTTCACCGCCGGCGAAGCGCACGTCGGCGGCAACTTCTTCGGCGCGGTTCACGCTCGCGTTGTAGTGGATGGCGACGCGGCACCCGGCTTTGGCGAATGCTCGCGCCGCCGCCGCGCCGATGCCGGTGGATGCGCCGGTGATCAAGACTGACTTGCCGTTGAGATCGGAATTCATTGGAAGTTTTCTAGTCGGTGAACAGGGAGCTGACGGATTCTTCGTTCGAGATGCGCGTCATCGTTTCAGCCAATAACTGCGCGCACGAAAGCTGGCGGATGCGAGGGCAGGCTTGCGCGTCGGGCGAAAGCGGAATCGTGTCGGTGACCACGATCTCGTCCATGTCGGATTCTGCGATTCGCGCGACGGCGCCGCCGGACAGCACCGGATGCGTGCAATACGCGACGACTTTTTTTGCGCCGTGTTCCTTGAGAGCCGTCGCGGCCTTGCACAATGTGTTCGCCGTGTCGACGATGTCGTCCATGATGACGCAGCTCCGGCCTTCGACGTCGCCGATGATGTTCATCACCTCCGCGACGTTGGCCTTGGGACGCCGCTTGTCGATGATCGCAAGATCGGAGTCGAGGCGCTTCGCGATCGCGCGTGCGCGCACGACGCCGCCCACGTCCGGCGACACGACAAGCAGATCGTCGTAGTTCTGCTTCCACAAATCGCCGAGCAGGATCGGCGTCGCGTAAATATTGTCGACGGGAATGTTGAAAAAGCCCTGGATCTGATCGGCGTGCAGGTCCATCACCATGATCCGATGCAAGCCGACCGTCATCAGCATGTCCGCGACGACCTTCGCCGATATCGGAACCCGCGCCGAACGCGGCCGCCGATCCTGGCGCGCATAGCCGAAGTACGGAATCGCCGCGGTGATGCGCGCCGCCGACGCGCGCTTCAGCGCATCGATCATCACCAGCACTTCCATCAGGTTGTCGTTGGTCGGCGCGCACGTCGATTGCAAGATGAAAACGTCGCGGCCGCGAACGTTCTCGAGCAATTCGATCATCACCTCGCCGTCGGAGAACCGGCCGACGACGCAACGCCCCAAGCTGATGTTCAAATGCCGGCACACGGCCTCCGCGAGCTTCGGGTTCGCGTTGCCGGTGAAGATCCGCATCCGCTCGAATGCCATGGAAAAGCGCGCCGCTTTCTAACTCGCGTGGACGTCTCGAAAAAACGAACCCGAGTTTAATCGAAAAGCGCGCGCATCCGCCGCGCCTTGCGAGGACATCAATGCGACGATGAGGATGGCTGGGGAGGTAGGGATCGAACCTACGAATGCCGGAATCAAAATCCGGTGCCTTACCACTTGGCGACTCCCCAGCGGAGGTTGACCGTGACGCGTCAATCCGCCGCGAGCCCGTCCTTCGGACCCGTTTCCGACGATGACGCAAACGCGTGCAGCGGATGACGCGCGAGCATGCGAACGACATGTCCCTCGATGCCGCGCGGCAAATGCCGGATTGCGTGCTGTGCATCGCGTTCGCTTGAGAATACGGCAAACGCGCCCGACCCTGAGCCCGTCATTCGTGCGTTCGGTGAAGCGCGCAAAAGCGTGTCAATGGCGTCGCCAACGGCGACAAAACGCGACTTCGCGGTAGCCTCGAGGTCGTTTCGCCCGTAACCCTCGGAAAAGACGTCTATTTTCGCCGACGCCGACCAGGGTGTCAATCGCAGCGCCGCGAATATTTCCTTCGTCGACACGCGAATGGATGGCATTGCAAGCGCAAGCCAGCGCGCGGGCGTCGATACCGGCGTCAATGTTTCGCCGACGCCGCGTGCGATCGCCGCTTCGCCGCCGATAAAAAAGGGCACGTCGGCGCCGAGCGTCACACCAATCGCGGCCAGCTCGCGCGTCGGCAAGTCGAGTTGCCACAACCGATTGAGCGCGAGCAGCACGCTGGCGGCATCCGAGCTGCCTCCGCCGAGTCCCGCGCCTTGCGGAATGCGCTTGTCGATCTCGATCGTCACGCCGACGCGCGCACCGGTTGCGTCTTGTAACGCGCTCGCTGCACGAATCGTCAGATCATCGGCTTCCGGGACGCCGGCTAATTCGCCGGCGCGCACGATTCGCGCATCGTCGCGCAGCGAAAGCGTAAGCGTGTCGCACCAATCGATCAGAACGAACAGCGACTCGAGCTCGTGATATCCGTCGTCCCGCCGACCGATCACGTGCAAGAACAAGTTGACCTTCGCCGGCGCAGCGACCACCAGACGATCGGGCGCGGACGTTATTGCCATCGATCGACGACAATGCGCACTTCGATCGGCTCGACCCCCGGGTAACGGAGAACGAGCCGAGAAGCCTTGTTCGCGGCGTCGTCGGCGTATGCATAAGTCACTTCCCATCCGTCTTGGCGTAACAGCACCGGCCGGTCATGCGCATCGCGTTCGGTCGTGTGGCGCGAGCCGTCGCGCGCGAGACCGCGCAGCCATGCCGACAACCCGGTCACCGGCAATGTGAGACCGAATGCGCGCGCCGTCAGCGTGTCCCAATCCTGCGCGGTGTCGACGCGCCCGTTTCCGGTTTCGATGCGCACGCCATCGCTGCCTCCTTCGAGACGCGCAATCGTTTGTCCGAGCGGCGTCGTCAAATCGATTGTGTCGTGCGCCGACTCGTGCTGCCACGCGAATTGTCCCGCGATGCCCTCGTTGCCGCGTCGTGCCGACAGTCGACCCTCGGCCGAAAACGGCGCTGCGAGTGCGGCACGATCGACTGCGGTCGATTCCGGCGCCGGCTGCAGCGGCGCGCACGCCGCAAGGACCACGACGATCGCGAACGCGCGTGCGGCGCTTGCCGCGATCAAGGCGTGAGCCGCTTGACGGTTTCCTTCAGAACGGTGTTGTCCGGATTGGACTCGAGCTGCGCCTTCCACACCGCGCGCGCGCTATCGCGGTCGCCTTTGGCCCACAGCACTTCGCCCAAATGCGCGGCGATCTCGGCGTCCGGTCGTTCGGCAAGGGCGCGCTTGAGATAAGTCTCCGCCTCGTCCAGACGACCCAGCCGATACAACGCCCAACCCATGCTATCCATGATGAACGGATCGGTTGGAGAGAGCTTATGGGCCTTTTCGATCAGCGCTAACCCTTCGCTGGTTCGCTTCGTCCGGTCGACAAGCGTGTACCCGAGCGCGTTCAGCGCTTGCGCGTCGTCCGGCTTCAGCTCGACGAGCTTCGTCAAGCGCGCCTCGGCTTCGTCGACTTTGTCCAGACGCTCGGCGACGAGTGCCATGTCGTAAATCAGATCGGGCGATTCGGGATGCTCTTGCAGCCCGCGCTGTAGCACCGCATAGGCACCGGCGATGTCGCCCGAGTCGCGTAGCAGTTGTGCTTCACCTTGTCGCACTTGAACGCGCTGCTCGATCGTGATCGCGGGCAAATCCGCGAACCAGCGCTTGGCCTCGTCGATCTTCCCGAGCTTGCCCAGCAGTGCGCCGATTCGCAGCTTCGCGAGCCAGGCGCGATCGCCTTCATCGACGGCTTTGTAGCGCTCGATCGCTTCGGCGTAGCGCTTGGTTTCCTCCGCGACTTCCGCGAGGTAGAGATCGATCGTGCCGGGCTCGCCGTAGCCGGCGGCCTTCAGATCCTTGAACAGCCGCTCGGCCTCCGCGTAATCCTTCATCTGCAGCGCAATGGTCGCCACGCCGAATTCGAGCTCCTTCGACGACCGGTCCTCGTCCCAAAGCTTTTGCAGAACGTCGCGAGCGTCGCCGTAGCGTTTCTGCTCGATATAGAACTGAGCGAGCGCGCCGGATGCCGCCTTGGACTTGGGCTGCGATGCGACGAATTCCTGCAGATACTTGATCGCTGCGTCGGTCGATCGCTTGCTGATCAACTCCGCCTTGAGCAGCGCCGCGCGTTCCCAATCCGGACGGAACTCCAATGCTCGATCGACCTCGGTCAGCGCCGCTGAGGCGATCGCCATGTCGTCGTTCCCCGCGTTCAAGCCGGCGAGCGCGACGGCAAAGTGCGCTTCAGGGCTCGATGGGTAGGGTTGCGCCAGCTCCCGAATCAGCCGATACACGGCCTTTTTGTCGGACTGCTGGGAAAACAGACGATTGATCTGAAGAAAGGCATCGCCGACACCCCCACCCGAGACCGCCGTGTCGGCGAGAAGCCGCGACAGTCGCAGCTTGAGATCCTCGTCGGTGTTGGGTTCGAGCGACTCGCGGTCGCGCTCGCTCGATCCGGCCAGCGCGGACAACACCTGCTTCGGACGTTCCGCCGCGGGGTCGAGAGACGACCAGAGTTTTGCAGCTTCCTGCGCAAGCGTGCGTTGGCGCGCGGAAAGCGCGATTTCGGTCGCGCGCTTGGCGATCCTCGCGTCCTTGCCCTCACGCGCCGCGTCGAGATAGGCGCGCGCGGCGAGCGCGGTATCGCCGCGTTGGAGCGCGACGTCGCCTAGCAACAAGCGATAGAAAAGGTCTGCGGAAAGCCCCGGGTCGGCTTTGCTTGCGGCCGGCGGCTCGCTGCCGGGCAAAGGCTGCGATTGCGAAAGCGCAGCGCCGCTGAAGAGAAGTGCGCCCCCGAGGAGCAGCGCGCGAAACAAGACGGATGGACGGGTCATCGAATGCCGATCAACAAGAACTTTCGCCGAAAAGGCGGCGAAGGACATGCCGCCCGTGTGCCGACCGGTTTACCACGGTAGAGACGGGCCGGCGTTCGGATTGGGCTATAGTCCCGGCCCGACAAGTCCCGCGCCTCGGTCGAAGACACTCGGTCCCAAGGAGACACGCGGTCCCAAACGAGACACACGGTCCCAAAGGAGACACACGCTCCCAAAGGGACTTGGTAACGCATATCATGCCTGAACTGCCCGAAGTCGAAACCACTCGCCGCGGCATCGCGCCCCATGTCGTCGGCCGGCATGTTGCGGAATTGCACGTATACGACCGGCGGCTCCGTTGGCCGGTTCCCGTTAATCTGCAACGTAAAATACGCGGCCAAACGATCGACGCGGTCGACCGGCGCAGCAAGTACTTGCTGTTTCGGATGGGCGCGAACACGCTGCTCATGCATTTCGGCATGACGGGAAGCCTCCGCGTCTATCGCGCGCCGCCGAAGCGAGGACTGCACGACCATATCGACCTCGTACTCGACGACGGCACCACGTTGCGCTATCGCGATCCGCGCCGTTTCGGCGCACTGCTTTGGCTTCGCGGCTCCGGCACGACGCATCCGTTGCTTCGCGCGCTCGGTCCCGAGCCATTCGATCCCGCATTCGACGCGCGCTACCTCTGGTCGGCAACGCGCGGGCGTCGCGTGGCGATCAAGATCGCGCTGATGGACAATCGCCTCGTCGTCGGCGTTGGAAATATCTACGCGAACGAATCCCTGTTCCGCGCCGGCATCCGGCCGAGCCTTCCCGCGGGACGATTATCGCGACCGCGTGCGGAGCGCCTCGTCGCCGAAGTCCGCAACGTCCTGACCGCGGCGATCGCCAAAGGCGGCAGCACCCTTCGGGACTACGTCGATTCGCGCGGCGAGCCCGGCTATTTTCAGCTCGATTACTTTGTCTATGACCGCGCCGGCGTCCCGTGTCGTGTCTGCGGCACGCCGATCAGAGCGATGCGGCACGGGCAACGCGCCTCGTATTATTGCCCGACCTGCCAGATATAGCGGCTCGCACCTTTTCGCCGGGCGGGCTGTCTCGTTTCCGCTCGTCAGGCATAAATGCGCGTCTGCCACGCCCGGCATCGGTTGTGCTTGACACGCCGGTCGGGGTAGAGTGAAAAAAACTCTACCAAAGCATAGACTTCCGGCGAAGCATTCGGCATGACTCCTTCGCGTGACCTCGCAGCCCGGTTCGAGGCGTACGGCGATTGGCGCCGGCGTCTGTCGGCCGGCATTTCGCGTTTTCACGAATGGCTGCGCCACCAGGAGCTCTCCGATGCGCAAATCGATCTCAAGATTGCGCAGACGATCGAGCGCCTGCAACAGGACAAGCTGATCGTCGCGTTCGTCGCCGAATTCTCACGCGGCAAATCGGAGCTGATCAACGCGATCTTTTTCGCCGATTTCGGGCAGCGCTTACTGCCGTCGTCGGCCGGCCGCACGACGATGTGCCCAACCGAGCTCTTGCACGACCCGCTTCGTGCGCCATCGATCCGGCTGCTGCCGATTGAAACGCGCCTCAAGGACGCGACGGTTGCCGAATTCAAGAATTACGCGGACGAGTGGACGACTTATCCTCTCGATCTGTCGGCGCCGGCCAAAATGCACGAGGCGCTCTCACGGGTATCGCAAGTGAAGCATGTGCCCACTTCGTTGGCGCGCAAGTACGGGCTGCACATCGACGGTGCCGAGGCGAAGAGCGCGACGGAAGCCGACACGCCGGTGGAAGTGCCTTGCTGGCGGCACGCGATCATCAATTTTCCGCACCCGCTGCTGCAGCAAGGTCTCGTCATCCTCGACACGCCTGGCCTCAATGCGATCGGCACCGAGCCCGAGTTGACGCTCAGCCTTCTGCCCAACGCGCACGCCGTGCTGTTCCTGCTCGCGGCCGATGCCGGTGTCTCGAAAACCGATCTCGATGTCTGGACGCAGCATCTCGCCGGCGAGGACCCGGTGTCCAAGGCGGGCCGGATCGTCGTATTGAACAAGATCGACGGCCTTTGGGACGAGCTTCGCCCCGAGCGCGAAATCCAGGCCGAAATCGAAAGTCAGGTCAACTCGAGCGCCGCGATGCTCGGAATCCCGTCTGCGCAGGTGTTTGCCGTCTCCGCGCAAAAAGCACTGGTCGCCAAAGTGAATGGCGACAGCGCGTTGCTCGCGCGAAGCCGGCTGCCGGTGCTCGAAAGCGCGCTTTCCGGCAAGCTGATTCCGGCCAAGCGCGAAATCATCGGAGCGGCGACGCAAGCCGACGTGCGAAGCCTCGCCGCAGGCGTGCAGAACATTCTCGACGCCCGGATGGCGGGCATCGCCGAGCAGTTGGACGAGCTGACCGCGCTCCGCGGCAAGAACCTGGACGTCGTCGTCCATATGATGGAGCGCATTCGCGAGGAGAAGGATGTCTTCGAACGCGGCCTTGCCCGCTACACGGCGCTTCGAAACGTCTTTACGCAACAGACCAACGATCTGTTCGACATCATCGGCCTGCCGGCGCTCCGCGCGAACGCCGCGCACACGCGCGAGCGTATCGAGAGCAGCTTGCTCACCATGGGCGTTCGCGAAGCAATGAGCGATTTCTTCGCGCAGATTCGAAGCGATTTCGAGCGTGCGGCCGCCCAGTCCGTGGAGATCCACGAAATGATGCGCGCGATGTACGTGCGCTTCGCGAACGACCACGGGCTCGAGCCGTTCCTGCCGCCGCCGTTCTCCGTGCTCAAATATCAAAAGGAAGTCGAGCGGCTCGAGCGCGCCTACAACACGCACTTCAACACGCTGTGGAACATGGTCAGCAAGGCCAAGTTCGCGTTGATGAGGCGTTTTTTCGAGACGGTCGCTTCGCGCGCGAAGCACGTCTACGACATCGCCAACCGCGACGTCGAGTCTTGGTTGAAGGCTGTGATGGCACCGCTGGAGACCCAGGTGCGCGAGCACCATCTGCAGCTTCGCCGTCGACTCGAGAGCATTCGCCGCATCCACCAGGCGAGCGACGAGCTCGAAGACCGCATCACGGAGCTCGAGCAATCGCGCGACGTTCTGGTGGCGCAGCTCGAGGACTTGTCCGGCGAGGTTGCCTCGATTGCGGAGCTGATCGAAACCGCCGATGCGCTACCGCTCGCCGCCAACAGCGAAGCCGCATAGGGAATCCCGGATGCTCGAGGGGCGCATCGACCGCTAGGTCGTCTCGGCGCTTTTCACCCTCATGAGCCCTTCGTATTTTTTCAAAAGCTGCTCGCGGGTTTCGACGTGGTCGGGATTAACGGGAATGCAATCGACCGGACACACTTCGCGACACTGCGGCTTGTCGAAATGGCCGACGCATTCCGTGCATCGGGTGGCGTCGATGACGTAGATTTCCGCGCCCTGCGAGATCGCGTCGTTCGGGCATTCGGGCTCGCAGACGTCGCAGTTGATGCATTCATCGGTGATCAGCAATGCCATCGGCGCTTCCGTATTCCCAGCGGGGTTTAGCGGCGTCCGCTGCCGAGCTCGGCGATTTTCGCCTTCATGCGCGCTTCGACGATCGGATGAACGAACGACCCGACGTTCCCGCCGAATTTGGCGACTTCGCGGACGATTGTCGACGAAATGAACGTGTACTGCTCGGCCGGCGTCAGGAAAAGCGTTTCGACCTCCGGATATAGGTTCCGGTTCATCGTCGCCATCTGGAACTCGTATTCAAAGTCGGAGATCGCGCGAAGGCCGCGCAACACAACGCGCGCCTGCTTTGCATGGACGAAATCCATCAACAGCGTCGCGAAGCCCTCCACCTCGACGTTGGGAAATGGCGCCAGCACTTCTCGCGTCATCTCGATCCGCTCGGCGGTCGTAAAAAATGGGCGTTTGGACTCGCTGTCGGCGATCCCGACGATCACGCTATCGAACAGGCGCGCGGCACGCCGAACCAGATCCTCGTGCCCGCGGGTAAACGGATCGAAGGTGCCCGGATAGATGACTTTGAGGGGTGGCATTGTCATGAGCAAACCAGCCGACGTAAGCGCCGACTCAAGCGGACGCTGCCGCGGAAACGTCGTTTTGCAACAGATGATAATGCACCTGTCCGGCTTTCGCGCGGCGCCAGAGGCGAGCGCCCGGGGGCGCTGCGAGCGCGCGACCGGCCTCCGCGTAGACCAATCCGCTCGGCGCGAGCACGGCGAGCGCCCGTGGCAAGAGCCACTGCCATGGATCGGCATCGAACGGCGGATCGAGGAACACGACGTCGAACTTGCGGGACTCACGCGCCAGGAACGCCTGCGCATCGGCGACGTGCGTTTCGAGCCCTTCGGTTTGCAACGCGGCTGCCGTGGCCTCGACGGCGCGAATCAACGCCGGATTGCGGTCGACGGCGACGGCCGCCGAGGCGCCGCGTGACAGCGACTCGAGGGAAAGCACGCCAGTCCCGCAGAACAGGTCGAGGGTCATGCGGCCGGCCAGATCCTGCCCGAGCCAGTTGAAGAGCGTCTCGCGTACGCGATCGGGCGTCGGGCGCATGTCACCGACGGCAGGAAAGCGGATGACGCGGCCGCGATGGCGTCCGCCGATGATGCGGACTCGCTGCGCGCGCGGCGAAGGCAAGGACGTTTCAAAGGAACGCGAAAGGCGAACCGGTAGAATCGCAGCTTTGCGCCCGCGCGTCCATGGCGGGATGCGGCAGCGATGTTCGACTTCTTCAAGCGCAAGCCGGGCGACGAGCCGGCCGATGCGCGTCCTTGGTCCGAGCGGCTCAAGAGCGGCCTTTCGCTGTCGCGCGACAAACTCGCCGGATCGCTCGCCGGCGTCTTTTCGCGGCGGAAGCTCGACGATGAGGCGCTTGAAGCGCTGGAGACTGCGCTCCTTACCGCCGACGTCGGGGTCGCGGCAACCGCGCATCTGATCGACGATGTGAAGACTCGCTATCGCCGGGCGGGCGTCGATGCGAGCCCGCGTGCCGCCCTGCGCGACGCCATCACGGCGCTGATCAGTCCACTCGAATCTCCGCTCGTCGTTTCGGCGGAGCGGCCCTTCGTCATCATGCTGGCGGGCGTGAACGGGGCGGGGAAGACGACGTCGATCGGAAAGCTGGCCAAATGGCTCCAGCAGCAGCAGCTGTCCGTTCTGCTCGCTGCCGGCGATACATTTCGAGCGGCGGCGCGCGAGCAATTGGCGGTTTGGGGCGAGCGCAACAATGTCGCGGTGATTCGTCAGGAGAGCGGCGATCCGGCGGCCGTCATGTTCGACGCGGTGGCGGCCGCGCGGGCGCGAAACGTCGATGTCGTGCTGGCAGATACCGCGGGCCGCCTGCCGACGCAGCTGCACCTGATGGACGAGATCGCGAAGGTGAAGCGCGTGATCGCCAAGGCACGCAGCGGTGCGCCCGACGAGGTGTTGCTGGTGCTGGACGCCAACACCGGGCAAAACGCTCTCGCTCAAGTCAAGGCGTTCGATGCGGCGATCGGGCTCACGGGGCTCATCCTGACCAAGCTCGACGGAAGCGCCAAAGGCGGGGTCGTCGCCGCCATCGCCCGTCAGCATCCGATTCCACTCAAGCTCGTCGGCGTGGGCGAAGGGATCGACGATCTGCGGCCCTTCAAGGCGGCCGACTTCGTCGAGGCGCTGTTGCCGGACATCGATTGATTTCTGCGATTGCGGCGTAATCGCGGCCATTGCGCGGTCATACCTTGGGTTTCCCGCCGGCGGCGGCCGAGCCTCGAAAGCCGGCCGCCGATACCTGACTAGATTTGTCGGGAACTTTGGGGCATACTTGGCACTCTCAATACCCGAGTGCCAAATGCGCCGGACCCTTCCTTAGGGCGCTCAAGCGAAATCCGGGTCCGCCGCCACGAAAGGAGAAGTTTGAATGACCGGTACTGCGTTGACCTTTCC
>DASXPO010000151.1:0-14959 GCA_036493535.1 Casimicrobiaceae bacterium | reverse complement strand
TTCCAAGGCCGCGCCGACGTGCAACCGTATCTCGACCGTTTGACCCCTGAAAAACCGCCGCGCTATTCGCGCGCCGTGATGGAAACATTGGCGATCATCGCCTATCAGCAACCCGTGACCCGCGGCGACATCGAAGCCATCCGCGGCGTCGCCGTATCGACGAGTGTCGTGAAGACGCTCGAAGACCGGCAATGGGTCGAGGTCGTCGGCCATCGCGAGACGCCGGGACGCCCGGCGCTCTACGCGACGACGAAGACCTTCCTCGATGATCTCGGCTTGCGCTCCTTGTCGGAGTTGCCACCTCTCGCCGAGCTCGATCCTTCCCACCTCCTGGAGATTCCTAATGCCCCCACAAAGGCCGCCGAGGCGCCACTCGCACTCGCGAGTCCGCTCCTCGGGTCCGATGCAGCAGCCGAGTCTGGCACTGCAGCGGATCGCGGAGAGTCTGCCCCCTCCGAAGCACAAGCGCTCCACTGACGAAGTTTTCAGCGAACCGCAACGGCTGCACAAGGTGCTGGCCGCATGCGGGTTCGGCTCGCGTCGCGCAATGGAAGAAATGATTCTCGCGGGACGTATCACCGTGAACCGGATGCCGGCAGAAGTCGGTCAGAAAGTCGGTCCCGCTGACGAGGTGCGCATCAATGGCGAGGTCGTCAAGGTCCGCTTTGCGGAGCCGCGCGCACGCGTGCTGATCTATCACAAGCCGGCGGGCGAAATCGTCACGCGCGACGATCCCGAAGGACGCGTCACCGTTTTCGAGAAGCTGCCGTCGATCGGCAACGGCAAGTGGATCAACGTCGGGCGTCTCGACTACAACACCGAGGGCTTGCTGTTGTTTACGAATTCGGGGGAGCTTGCGAATCGATTGATGCATCCTCGCTACGAGGTCGATCGCGAATATGCCGTTCGCGTGATGGGGCGGTTGACCGACGAGCAACGGCAGGCGTTGCTGTCCGGCATCACGCTCGACGACGGCATTGCGCGCTGCCAATCGGTCGAGGATGCCGGCGGCGACGACGATGCATCGAACCATTGGTATCGTGTCGTTTTGCGCGAAGGTCGTAACCGCGAAGTGCGGCGACTGTTCGAAGCATTGGGCGTGATGGTCAGTCGCCTGATTCGCACGCGCTACGGTGTCGTCGCGATGCCGACGTCGGTCAAGCGTGGCGAATGGCTGGAGCTCGAGCCTGCGGCCGTCCATGCGCTGGTCGAAAGCGCGGGACTTTCGCAGAGTGCGACGAGCGATACGCGCGACATGCGTCCGCCGCGCCCGAACAGCGGTAAGGATGGGCGGCGCCACGGTCAACCGCAACACGGTGCTCCTCATGTGCAACCGCGCACGCACGGGGCACCCGGCTCGGCGCCCCGTCCGCATCACAAGTCTTCCAAGCCCGGATTTCGGCCGCAAGGCAAAGGCCCGGGTCATCCGCCACATGCGGCCCATTCAGGGAACGGGCGATTTTCGGCTCCGCAACCTCATCAACCGCAGCGTCCACGCAGCAATTTCGATGAGGTCCAGCCGCAAAGCAATGCCAATGCGTCGCCGTTTGCCACGCCGCGCAATGCAGGCAGCGGCCAGCCCCATCGCGGCTTTGGCGCGCCCAATGCGCCGCGTCATCGCAGCGGTCCCCGTGCGCAGGCGGCGGGCTTTGGCGGTGGACAGAAGGGGCCGGGCGGTTTTGCTCATCGCCACGCGCGTCGGCCCGACAAGCCGCGCGCCGAAGTGAACGGCAATGTCGCGTCGGCGAAAGAGGGACCGCCGCCGAGCGACGATGAAGATTAACCGCGCCTGACGCACGTCATCGATCGAACCGCGGCTTGCGCTTCTCGATGAATGCGCGCACACCCTCGGCAAAGTCCGTCGTTGCGGCGCACGCGGCGAAACTCAGTGCCTCCGCGTGTAGCTGCTCGGAGAGCGTGCGATCGAATGATTGACGCGCAAGCCGCTTGACATTGCGTAACGCGAGTGGAGGGCCCGTTGCGAGCGATATCGCCCACGCCGCCACCACGCTATCGAGCTCGGCGGCCGGGACGACCTTGTTGACGAGGCCGAGCTGCAGCGCGGCCGTTGCGTCGAGCCGCTGCGAGAGCAGCAGAATCTCGAGCGCTTTGCGAAGCCCGACGATTCGCGGCAGCGCGAACGTAAGACCGCCGTCGGGTGTTAGCGCAAGATTGCGATACGCCGACGCGAAGTAGGCGTCGTCCGCTGCGACGGCCAAATCGCACGCGCAAAGAAGGGAGAAGCCGAATCCCGCCACCGCGCCCTGCACGCGCGCAATGACGGCGTGCGGCATGCGCTGCAGCGCTTCAATGGCTGCATGCAGGCGTTGGATCGAACGCCCGAAATATTCGCCGCGGTGGGCCGCTGGCTGGTCGATACGCTCCGCGAATGCGCGCACGTCGCCACCCGCCATGAAATGGTCGCCCGCGCCGCGCAGGACGATCACTCGCAACGACGCGTCCTCTGCGAGTCTCGTCAGGTTCGAGACCAAGGCATCCATCATCTCGAAATCGAGCGCGTTGCGCACCGTTGGACGATTCAGCGTCACGGTGGCCACACGATCGGTACAGTCGACGATGACCGTGGCGTTCTTCAATACGATTCCATTTATCGTCGTCCCGAGGCAGTCGGGAACCTACTTGCCCGGATCGCGGAACGGCGTCGCTTCTTCGAGCTCGTCGACGGCGTGCGCGACATCGATCCGCTCGCGCGCACAGTAGTCGGCGATCGCGGTTGCGAAACTGCGGTCGCCGATGGCATGCAATGAATGCGTCGTGACCGGCAAGAGCCCGCGGGCCAGCTTGTGTGTGCCTTGCGCGCCACCCTCGAAGCGAGCGATGCCGTGCTCGATGCAGAATTCGATGCCCTGGTAATAGCAGGCCTCGAAGTGCATACGCGGAACGTATTCGATCGAGCCCCAATAACGGCCCCATAGCGTTTCGTCGGTGTAGACATCGAGCGCCGCGCACACGGGCGCGTCGTCACGATAACCGACGACGAGCAGCAGATGCTCGGACATCGTTTGCGCCAGTCGATCGAAAAATGCGCGGCTCAGGTAAGGCGTCGAGTGATGCGCGCGATAGGTGCCTTCGTAGCACCGAAAGAACAATCGCCAATCGCGCTCCTCGATCGCGGCGCCTGTTTTGCGCACGAACGAGACGCCCGCGTCGGAAAGCTTTTTGCGCTCCTGACGAATTTTCTTGCGCTTGTCGTGCGTGAGCGCCGCCAGGAAATCCGCGAAATCGCGATAGCCGGGATTGTGCCAGTGGAACTGAACGCCGTGGCGGGCGATCAGGCCGGATGCTGCGCTTTCCCGCGCTTGATCGTCGTCGAGAAACAGAACGTGCAACGACGAAAAGCGGCCGGATTGAACCTGCGCGAGCGCCGCGTCAAGCAGCGTGCGTCGCGCAACGGCGTCTGGCGCCAACAATCGTGGACCCGGGACCGGCGTAAACGGAATTGCCGCGACCAGCTTCGGGTAATAGCGCCTCCCGTGGCGTCGATACGCGTCGGCCCAGCCCCAATCGAAAACGTATTCGCCATAGCTGTGCGCTTTGGCGTATAGCGGCATCGCGCCGACGAAGGCGCCTTCTCGCCATGCCGTGATGTAACGGGCTTGCCAGCCGGTCTCACGCGCTGCGCAGCGCGTCTCGTGCAACGCCCCCAGGAACGCATGCGAGAGAAACGGATGTCCGGGCGCCAGCGCATCCCATGCGCGTGGGTCGATGTCGGCGAGCGGGACATCGCTTCGGATGACCGGAGACGTTGGAACGGGAAAGGGCACGGGCGAGAAGATAATCGGGGCGCGCATGGGTGCGTGATCGGATCGCACCATGGATTGTGGGGCCATCGCGGCGCTTGCTCAAGGGCGGCGGACGAGATACGCATGCTAATATTTCAGCATGCATGTCGCGATCGCGCAGTTGAATCAGGTAATCGGCGATCTTCGCGGCAATGCGGAACGTCTCGCAGCCGCGATCGAAGAAGGTCGGCGGGGCGGCGCTTCGCTCGTGGTGACGCCGGAACTGTCACTGTCGGGATATCCTCCCGAAGATCTGTTGCTGCGACCGGCGTTTCTTGACGCGTGTGCACGGGAGCTCACAACGCTCGCCGGCCGCGTGCGCGGCGTGGCGGCACTCATCGGCTATCCCGAGGTTCGCAACGGCCTGCGTTACAACGCCGCTGCCGTGATTCGCGACGGCGCAATCGCGCACGTGTATCGGAAAGCGGAGTTGCCGAACTACACGGTGTTCGACGAGCAACGCTATTTCACACCGGACGGCACGCCGTGCGTCTTCGACGTCGATGGTGTCCGCTGTGCCGTGATCATCTGCGAGGATGTCTGGTTTCCGCCATCGGCGGCGCGCGCGAAAACGGCCGGCGCCGAGCTCATCGTCGTTCCCAACGGATCCCCCTACCACACGCGTCAACAAGCGTTGCGGCTGGAACAAGTGAGCGCCCGGGCGCGGGAGACCCGGTTGCCGATCGTCTATGTCAATCGCGTCGGCGGTCAGGACGAGCTCGTGTTCGACGGCGCCTCATTCGTTGTCGACGGGAGTGGAGCGGTTGCACAGCAGCTTCCGGCGTGGCACGAGACGATCGCGCTCGTGCAGTTCGATGGCGCGAGACCCAAGCATGTGCGCGGCAGCCTCGACGAGCGCCTGGAGCCGCATGTGTATCACGCACTGGTCATGGGCGTGCTCGATTACGTCGAGAAGAATCGTTTTCCCGGCGTGTTGATAGGCCTTTCGGGTGGCATCGATTCGGCGCTGACGCTGGCCGTCGCCGTCGATGCGCTGGGGCGCGAGCGCGTCCGCGCCTTGATGCTGCCTTCGCGATATAACGCGTCGATCAGTCTGGACGACGCCCGCGAGATGGCCGGCATGGTCGGCGTTCGCTATGATGAGATTCCGATCGAGCCGATATTCGACGCGTACCTCGGGACACTCGCATCCGAGTTTTCCGGACGTCCGGTCGATGCCGCCGAGGAGAATGTCCAGGCCCGTATCCGCGGCACGCTGCTGATGGCGCTCTCGAACAAGTTCGGCTCGATCGTGCTCACGACGGGGAACAAGTCCGAGATGGCGGTTGGCTATGCAACGCTCTATGGCGATATGGCGGGTGGATTCGCGGTGTTGAAAGATATCAGCAAGTCGCTGGTTTATCGACTTGCCCATTATCGGAACACGCTGGGGCGCGTGATCCCCGAGCGGATCATCACGCGCGCGCCGTCGGCGGAGCTGCGGGCGAACCAAACCGATCAGGACTCGCTCCCGCCCTATGATGTTCTGGACGCCATCCTCGAGGCGTACGTCGAGCGCGATTGGAGTCCGTCGGAGATCGTCGCGCGAGGCTTCGCGGCGGAACACGTCCGGAAGGTCGTGCGCCTGATCAAGACCAACGAATACAAGCGCCGGCAGGCCGCCGTCGGTATTCGAATCACGCCGCGCGGCTTCGGCAAGGATTGGCGCTATCCGATCACGTCGGCCTGGCACGAATGGGAAGAGGTGGCATAGGCGGCGTGTCGCGCAGCAAGGCCGGCTGCGCTGTGGCAGGAGATCTTCAATACGGAGAAGCGGAATGAAAAAAGTCGAAGCAGTGTTGAAGCCATTCAAGCTCGACGAAGTGCGGGAAGCGCTGTCGGAGATCGGCGTGACGGGATTGACCGTGACCGAAGTCAAGGGCTTCGGCCGGCAAAAAGGGCACACCGAGCTCTATCGCGGCGCCGAATACGTCGTTGACTTCCTGCCCAAAGTAAAAGTCGAAGTCGTCGTCGCTGAGCCGCTCGTCGAGCGTGCGATCGAAGCGATCATCAAGGCGGCGCGAACGGGCAAGATTGGCGACGGCAAGATCTTCGTCACCAGCGTGGAGCAGGCAGTGCGCATCCGCACCGGCGAGTCGGGCGAAGCCGCGGTGTAACAGTCGTGGCCGGTCGCCGCGCGGCCGGTTCTCCTATTTATCCGGCGGAGGGTTGCACATGTCGTTCATGTCCGAATTTCGTGAATTCGCATTGAAGGGCAGCGTTGTCGATCTCGCGGTCGGTGTGATTATCGGCGCGGCGTTCGGCAAGATTGTCGACTCACTGGTCAAGGACATCATCATGCCGGTCGTCGGCCGGTTCACCGGCGGGCTCGACTTCTCAAATTGGTTCATCATGCTCGGCCCGCCACCGCCCAGTTACAGCGGCCCCATGACCTACGAGGCGCTGACCAAGGCGGGTGTGCCGCTGCTGGCATACGGCAACTTCATCACCGTTGCCATCAATTTCCTCATTCTCGCGTTCATCATCTTTCTGATGGTGAAGCAGATCAATAAACTCAAGCGCGAGCAGCCGAAGCCCGCGGCGGCGCCACCGGAGGACGTCGTGTTGCTGCGGGAGATTCGCGACTCGCTCAAAAAATGATCGAGGAAGCGACAGCGCGTCGGCCGCGAGCCGTAAGACGATGCGCCTTCGCGTCGATCAGGATGGTCGCGAGCGCGCTCGCGCTTGCGGCGGTGACTGCGCACGCGCAAACACGTTTGCTGCCTGCGATCACCGGACTGCAGAGTCCAGTGGACGTCACCCATGCGCACGACGCAACGCTTCGGCTTTTCATCGTCGAGCAGGCCGGACGGATTCGGATCGCCAAGGACGGCCAGTTGCTCGCGACGCCGTTCCTGGATTTGACGTCATCCGTTCAATCCGGCGGCGAACAAGGCCTCCTTGGGCTCGCGTTCCATCCCCGCTTTCGCGACAACGGACTCTTCTTCGTCAATTACACGCGTCGTAACGATGGCGCGACGGTCATTGTGCGCTACCGCGTGAGCGCGTCGGATCCGGATCGCGCGGATCCGGCGTCGGTCGTGCAATTGATCGTTTTCGACCAGCCCTTCGCGAACCACAACGGCGGCGCCCTCAAGTTCGGCCCCGACGGTTACCTCTACGTGGCGACTGGCGATGGCGGCTCCGCCAACGATCCCGGCAATCGTGCGCAAAACACGTTCGAATGGCTGGGGAAGCTGCTGCGAATCGACGTCGACCATGGCGCTACTTATACGATTCCCTTGGACAATCCGTTTGCAAACGGCTTGGGGGGACGGCCCGAAGTATGGGCCTACGGATTGCGCAACCCGTGGCGCACCGCGTTCGATCGCCAGACCGGTGATCTTTACATCGCCGACGTTGGACAGGACATGGTCGAGGAAGTCGATTTCGTTCCGGCCGGCACCGGCGCAGGCACGAATTTCGGTTGGCGCGTCATGGAGGGATCGCGTTGCACCGGGCTCGGCGGCGGACCGGCATGCGGCGCGTCGACATTGACGTTGCCCATTGCCGAATATGCGCACGCCTTCGGCTGTTCAATCATCGGTGGAACCGTCTACCGCGGGACGCAGGTCCCGTCCTTGTTCGGACGTTACGTCTACGGCGATCTTTGCAGCGGAACCATGTGGAGCGTCGCGCGGGACGCGCAGGGCACATGGACCGTGCGCCACGAGCTCGCCACGGGACTCACGATCACGTCGTTCGGCGAAGACGAAACCGGGGAGCTGTACGTGGCTAGCGCGGACGACGGCGCCGTCTATCGAATCGCCGCCGGAGCGGCGAGCAGCACCGTCAATGTCATCGAGTATTACCATGCGGCGCTCGATCATTATTTCATCACGACGCTACCGATCGAGATCGCCAAGCTCGACGACGGCATCTTGACCGGTTGGACCCGAACAGGGCAGGCGTTTCATGCGTATGCGAGCGCCGAGGCAGGCACGTCGCCCGTCTGCCGCCTCTATATTCCGCCGGCGAACGGCGATTCGCAGTTCCTGTCCGCATCGCCGACCGAATGTGCGACGACGAAAACGCGGTTTCCGCAGTTCATCGACGAGTCTGACAACGTCATGTGGATCGGGCTTCCCGATGTCGCGACGGGTGCTTGTCCAGTTGGCGAGGTCTCCGTCTATCGGCTATGGAATCAGCGGGGCGATAGCAATCATCGATATGTCACGGACCTCGCGCTGCGCGCCCAGATGCTTGGCCAGGGCTACGTGCCGGAGGGATATGGAAACGGCGTCGCGATGTGCGCACCCCCGTGACGCTTGCACGCTTGCCGTCGCAGACGCCGCTCGTCATACTGCGGCCGGCCGTAAAATCCATTCGAGGGGAAACGACATGTCACGCTGCATCAAACTGATCGCGTTCACCATCGTTGTCTGTTGCGGTTGCGCGGGTGCGGCGTTCGCCGACATCACGATCGGCGTCACGCTCTCCGCGACCGGTCCCGCGGCATCGCTCGGCATTCCGGAGAAAAACACGATCGAGCTGTTGCCCACGACGATCGCCGGCCAGAAGATCGACTGGATCGTGCTGGACGACGCCTCCGACACGACGAAGGCGGTGACCAACACGCGTAAGCTGATCAGCGAAGACAAGGTCGACGTCATTGTCGGATCCACGATCACGCCGAATTCACTGGCGATGGTCGATATCGTCGCCGACGCGGAGACGCCGATGATCTCGATGGCCGCCTCGGCGCGGATCGTCGATCCGACCAATCCTAAGACGCGCTGGGTGTTCAAGACGCCGCAGAACGATTCGCTGATGGCCGACGCGATCGCGGTCAACATGAAAGCGAACGGCGTGAAGACGCTCGGCTACATCGGCTTCAACGATGCCTACGGCGATGCATGGCTCGCCGAAATCAAACGCTCGGGGCAGACCGCCGGAATAAAGGTTGTCGCCGAAGAAAAATACAATCGCAATGATGCATCGGTAACCGGGCAGGTGTTGAAGCTCATCGCGGCGAATCCTGACGCGATCCTGATCGGTGCATCCGGTACCCCGGGGGCGACACCGCAGAAAGAGCTCGTCGCGCGGAACTACAAAGGCAAGATATACCAGACACACGGCGTCGCGAATCCTGACTTCCTGCGCGTCGTCGGCAAGGACGGCAACGGCACGTTGTTGCCGATTGGACCGATGCTCGTTTTCGAACAGCTTCCCGACTCGAATCCGATCAAGAAGGTCGCCGCGCAATACATCACGCAATACGAAGCGAAGTATGGCAAGGGTTCGCGAACGACGTTCGGCGGGCACGCCTACGACGCGTTCCTGTTGATCGCGCAAGCGGCTCCCGAGGCGCTGCAGAAAGCGAAGCCGGGCACGAAGGAGTTCCGTGCGGCGCTGCGCGACGCGCTCGAGCGTGACAATGTCATCGGCACGCACGGCGTATTCGTCATGGGCCCGCAGGAGCACAACGGTCTCGACAACCGCGCGCGCGTGATGATCAAAATCGAAAACGGACAGTGGGTTCTCGCTAAGTAACGCGTCGACGCTCGCGCGGATTATCATGGATTGGTCGATCGCCGCGCTGTTGACGCAGGATGGCATCACCAACGGCGCGATTTATGCGCTGCTGGCGCTCGCGCTGGTCCTCGTCTTCGCCGTGACGCGCGTCATCTTCGTGCCGTCCGGCGAGCTCGTTGCGTATGGCACATTGACGCTCGCGGGTCTGCAGCTCGGCAAGCCGCCCGGCACGGTCCATTTGCTGGTCGTCATGGCGCTTACCGCCGGCGCGATCGAGATCGTCATCGCCATTCGGCGCGGCGAAATCGGGACCGTTCCGCGGCGAGTCGCGCTCTGGTCCGGGATTCCCTGCGCCATCGCCGCGCTCGTTTGGTGGTGCGCGCCGCTCGCATTGCCGCTTTCGTTACAGGTGGCATTGACGCTTGCTGCCGTAGCGGCGCTCGGTCCGTTGCTCTACCGGATTGCCTACCAGCCGCTTGCGGAGGCAAGCGTTCTCGTTCTGCTGATCGTCTCGGTCGCCGTGCATTTCGCCCTGACCGGACTTGGCTTGTGGTTCTTCGGCGCCGAAGGATCGCGCACGCCGGCGTTTGCATCGGCCACCTTCCAGCTCGGCACGATCAATATCAACGCGCAAAGCCTGCTCGTTGTCGTCACCAGCGCAGCGTTGATCGGCGTTCTCTATCTGTTCTTCGGACGCACGCTGCTCGGCAAAGCGCTGCGCGCGACCGCCGTCAATCGAATCGGTGCCCGGCTCGTCGGCATTTCGCCGAGCTTCGCCGGCACGCTCACGTTTGGCGTCGCCGCATTGATTTGCGCATTCTGCGGCGTGCTGATCGGTCCGATCACGACGATCTATTACGACTCCGGCTTTCTCGTGAGCCTCAAGGGATTCGTCGGCGCGATTATCGGCGGACTGGCGAGCTATCCGCTTGCCGCCGCCGGCGCGCTGTTGGTCGGACTGCTCGAGTCGTTTTCGTCGTTTTGGGCGAGCGCGTTCAAGGAAGTCATCGTCTTCACGCTGATCATTCCCGTTCTTCTCTGGCGCAGCCTGACGACGCATCACCACGAAGAAGACGAATAGCAGGCGGCCCCGATGACGCGACCAGGCGTATTGCTGGCTCTTTTGGTGATCGCGCTTGCGGCGACGCCGGTTGTCGTCCCGCAGTTTTGGGTCACGCTCGGCAATTACATCGGGCTCTACAGCATCGTGACGCTTGGACTCGTGCTGTTGACCGGCGTGGCCGGCCAGACATCGTTCGGCCAGGCGGCGTTTGTCGGACTTGGCGGTTACACCACCGCGTATCTGACGACGCGCTTCGGCACGTCGCCGTGGCTCGCCCTCGCGGTCGGCATCGCGATTACCGCGGCCGTCGCGCTGATGCTGGGATTCATCACCTTACGGATGAAAGGACATTACCTGCCGCTCGCCACGATCGCGTGGGGCATCAGCCTCTACTTCCTGTTCGGCAACCTCGATTTCCTCGGCGGCCACACGGGGATGACCGGCATTCCGGCGCTCAGTCTATTCGGCTTGGAATTGCGCGACGAGCGCCGGTATTTCTATTTGATCTGGACGATCGCGCTCGGGGCGCTCTGGGCGACGCACAATCTGCTCGATTCAAGACCCGGTCGCGCGATCCGCGCGCTGAAGGGCAGCCTCGAGATGGCCGAAGCGTTCGGCGTCAACGGAGCACGTCTCAAGATCATCGCGTTCGTTTACGCCGCGCTTCTGGCGTGCGTCTCCGGCTGGTTGTACGCGCACTTGCAACGGTTCGTGAATCCGACGCCGTTCGGTATCAATCAGGGCATCGAATATTTGTTCATGGCGGTCGTCGGCGGCGCCGGCAACGTTTGGGGCGCGGTGATCGGCGCGACGCTCATCACGCTGCTGAAGGAGGTGCTGCAGGATGCATTGCCGCGCCTGCTCGGACGTTCCGGGAATTTCGAGATCGTCGTATTCGGAATTCTGATGGTGGCGTTGTTGCAGTTCGCGCGCGATGGCGTCGGACCATGGCTCGCACGGCTGTTACCGGCGCACCGTCCGACGAGAATAGCCACGGGGACGCCGCTCGCGGCACGAGAAGGCACCGCGGCACAGGGACCGATCCTCGAGGTCAAGCGTGCCCGCAAACAGTTCGATGGACTCGTTGCGGTGAACGATCTGTCGTTCGAGATCAGACCGCGCGAGATCCTCGGGTTGATCGGACCGAACGGCGCTGGCAAGAGCACGACGTTCGGATTGATCTCCGGCGCGCTTTCGCTCACCTCGGGCAGCATCGTTTTTTGCGACCAGGCGATCGGCGATTTCGAGCCGTACGAAATCGCGCGTCGCGGCATCGGACGGACGTTCCAGCACGTGAAGCTCATCGCAGCGATGAGCGTGCTCGACAACGTGGCGCTGGGTGCGTATTTGCGGGGAGACGCCGGCGCCGTTCAGGCGGCGTTGCGACTCGATCGTGCGGAGGAAGCGCGCACCCGAGCAACTGCCGCACAGGCGATTGCGCGCGTAGGGCTCGGCGATCGCATGTTCGACACGGCGGGCAGTTTGCCGCTCGGCCAGCAGCGGATTGCCGAAATCGCGCGGGCGCTCGCCGCCGACCCGTTGCTGTTGCTGCTCGACGAGCCTGCTGCGGGACTGCGCTATCGCGAGAAGCAGGAGCTTCGCGCGCTGTTGCGTTCGCTCAAAGATGAGGGAATGACGATCCTGTTGGTCGAGCACGACATGGATTTCGTCATGGGGATCACTGATCGGCTCGTCGTGATGGACTTCGGGGAGAAGCTTGCCGAGGGTCGACCGGCCGAAATCCAGCGCAACCCGGTCGTCATGGAGGCCTACCTTGGTGGTGTCTAGCATATCGAGGCGAGCCACGTTGTTGGATGTGCATGCAGTCTCCGTGAGCTACGGCAAAGTGGAAGCGGTCCACTCCGTGGCCCTTCGTGTTCCCGAGGGCAGCATCGTCACGGTGATCGGACCCAATGGCGCCGGCAAGACGACGCTATTGGCCGCGATTATCGGACTATTGCCGTCGCGCGGCGCGATCGCCTACAACGGCGCAAGCATTGAAGGGCTGTCGGTCGAAGAACGGGTCGGTGCGGGACTGGTACTGGTCCCTGAAAAGCGTGAATTGTTCGGCAGCATGACAGTCGCCGACAATCTCGCGCTCGGTGCATTCGCGCGCCGGCATTCGCGCGACACCCATGCGATCCTGGAAGAGGTTTACCGTCGCTTTCCGCGACTTTCGGAGCGTCGAGCGCAATTGGCGGCGACGCTTTCGGGCGGTGAGCGACAAATGCTGGCGCTCGGCCGCGCGCTAATGGGGAAACCCAAGCTGCTGCTGCTCGACGAGCCTTCGCTCGGCTTGGCGCCGCTGATCGTGCGGGAAATCTACGCCGTCATCGCCGAGTTGAAGTCCGCCGGGGTCGCCATTCTGCTGGTCGAGCAGAATGCGCGCGCCGCACTGCAAGTGGCCGATTATGGCTACGTGCTCGAAGCGGGCGAGCTTGCGCTCGAAGGCGAGGCATCCACGGTTTCCGTCGATCCGCGCGTGATCGATACCTATCTCGGAGGCGGTATTCCGGCGAGCGCATAATTCGCAGTTGAATAAGCGGCTCGCCGCCCCGACCCTCCCCACATGAACGATCTTTCCCTGCCATCCGTTTCGCCTGCGTTGCTGGCCGATGCCGATCGGTTGCTCTTGGCGCCATCCGATCTCGATCAAGGCAAGCTGTCCCAGGTTCTTGCGGCCATTCATGCCCGCGACGTCGATTTCGCCGACCTGTACTTTCAGCATGCGCGCTTCGAGAGCTGGAATCTCGAAGAGAGCATCGTGAAATCGGGATCGTTCAACATCGATCGGGGCGTCGGCGTGCGCGCCGTCTCCGGCGACAAGCAGGCCTATGCGTATTCCGACGATATCTCGCTCGCCGCGCTGGAAGAGGCCGCCTCGGCGGTTCGCGCGATCGGTCGCCAGGGACAATCGGCATCCGCGCCGCTCGATCGACACGGCAGCGCCCGCGAGCTCTATCGACTGGACGATCCGGTTTCCGGTCTGTCCGAAGCCGACAAGGTCGCGTTGCTGACGAGGCTTGAGCGAAAAGCGCGCGATCGTGATCCTCGCGTCGTGCAGGTGATGGCGTCGTTGACCGGCGAGCACGAAACGGTCTTGATCGCGCGAAGCGACGGGTTGGTCGTGGCAGATGTGCGGCCGCTCGTGCGGCTGTCGCTTACGCTGATCGTCGAGGAGAACGGCCGTCGCGAGCAAGGTTTCGCCGGCGGTGGCGGCCGCTTCGGGTATGCGTACTTCGATGAAGCGAGACTCGACGAATACGCGCGGCAAGCGGTCGACCAGGCGCTCGTCAATCTGGGGGCACGGGCCGCGCCGGCGGGAACGATGGTCGTGGTGCTCGGCAGCGGCTGGCCCGGAATCCTCCTGCATGAGGCGATCGGCCACGGCTTGGAAGGCGACTTCAATCGCAAGGAAACGAGCGCTTTTTCGGGGCGTGTCGGCCAGCGCGTCGCATCGGCCGGGATTACCGTGGTCGACGACGGTACGCTCGAGGAGCGGCGCGGGTCTCTCAATCTCGACGACGAAGGGCATCCAACCCAACGAACGGTCTTGATCGAAGATGGTATCTTGCGTGGCTACATGCAGGATCGGATGAACGCGCAATTGATGAACGTTCCGTTCACGGGCAACGGCCGGCGTGAATCGTTCGCGCATTTGCCGATGCCGCGAATGACGAACACGCTGATGCTTGCGGGTGCGCATGATCCGCAGGAGATCATCGCATCGGTGAAAAACGGCCTGTACGCAGCGAATTTCGGCGGCGGCCAGGTCGACATCACGAGCGGCAAGTTCGTGTTCTCCGCGGCCGAGGCGTGGATGATCGAGGACGGGAAAGTCACCTATCCGGTCAAAGGTGCGACGTTGATCGGCAATGGGCCCGACGCGCTCACGAAGGTGTCGATGGTAGGGAGCGATCTTGCACTCGATTCCGGCATCGGAACCTGCGGCAAGGACGGGCAAAGCGTGCCGGTCGGCGTCGGCCAACCGACGTTGCGTATCGATGCCTTGACGGTGGGCGGAACCGGGTAAACGGCTCGAGGCGTTAGTATTTCTTTGGAATTACCGGCGCAGCGGCGCCGGCGCCCGGAATGGGAAACGCTGCGGTTCCAGCCGGCGCGGCGTAGCGAATCGCAAGCTGCCAATCGTTGTTGGTGACGGGTCGCCAAACATCGACGACAAAAACGGCGTTTGGTCCGCCGCCCTGCGTGAAGCTCACGATCGCCGTGCCGTCGAGATCATGTACCGCCATGCCCGACGCCGCCTCGCCGGGATCGCGCGAGCGGATCATTTCCGCCAGCCAATCGCTTCGGGGAATCGGGCTGCCCGAAGCGGCCCCCGTTCGCATTTCGAAATCGTTCGTCAGCAGTTGCTGAGCGCGCTCGGCGTCCCCGGCGCGGACCGCATCGGCGAGCGCGGCCTCTCGCTCGGTAAATAATTTGACGAGACGCGTAACGGTCGGAACCCGCCCGCCGGTGGGCCGCTCGTCGGCCGCTTGCGTCGCGGCCATCAATGCGACCAAGACGAAACCGGTGACAACTGCAATAAACCGATGCGCGCGCTTCATCCCGTCATCATAAACAAAAAGCCCGGTACACCGCGAACGGCGACCGGGCT
>DASXPO010000150.1:0-10254 GCA_036493535.1 Casimicrobiaceae bacterium | reverse complement strand
GGGCTACTTTCCGTTTTTCGTCGGCTGCATCCTCGTCGTCGCAGGCCTGTGGATCGCGGCCCGTACCGTCGTCGGCTGGCGGGAGCTCCAGGGCAAGATCTTCGCCAGGCGGGACGAGCTGAAACCCGTGCTTGCCGTTCTCTTGCCGACGATCGTGTACGTCGTGCTGATCGACTGGATCGGCATCTACGTCTCATCGGCGGTCTACATCGCGGCGTTCATGCTCTGGCAGGGCAAGTTCAAGCTGCTGCCGACGCTCGTCATCAGCGTCGGCGTTCCGGTCGCGCTGTTTCTGCTGTTCGAGGTCTGGTTTCTCGTCGCGTTGCCCAAGGGACCGATCGAAAACATGCTGGGCTATTGACCGGATCACCCACCAAGAAGACGTCGCGATAACCGCCGGGGGAAGGCCAAGTGTTGGAGGATATCGGCAATCTGATGCAGGGGTTCGCGGTTGCGATCTCCTGGAAGCACTTTTTATTCATGCTTGTCGGCATCCTGCTCGGCGTGCTTATTGGCGTTCTGCCGGGGTTGGGCGGCGCAAACGGCGTCGCGATTCTGCTGCCTCTGACGTTCACGATGTCGCCGACCTCCGCGATCATCATGCTGTCGTGTCTTTACTGGGGGGCGCTGTTCGGCGGTGCGATTACGTCGATCTTGTTCAACATCCCCGGCGAGCCCTGGTCGGTGGCGACGACCTTCGACGGCTTCCCGATGGGGCAGCAGGGCCGCGCGGGCGAGGCGATGACGGCGGCGTTCACGTCGTCGTTCGTCGGCGCGCTGTTCGCAGTATTGCTGATCACGTTCCTCGCACCGCTGGTTGCGAGATTCGCGCTCAAGTTCGGGCCGCCGGAGTTCTTCGCGATCCAATTCCTGACTTTCTGCAGCTTCATCGGAATGGGGCGCGAGCCGCCGGCCAAGACGATCGTGTCGATGATGCTCGGCTTTGCGCTCGCCGCCGTCGGCCTCGATACGGTCACCGGTACGCTGCGGATGACGTTCGGCACGACGCAGCTCTTGCAGGGCTTCGACTTCCTGATCGCGGTGATCGGTCTGTTCGGATTGGGCGAGATTCTGCTGACGATGGAAGAGGGCCTGGCTTTCAAAGGTACGCGCGGCAAGATCGACCTCAACGTCGTATTGAGGACCTGGGCGCTGCTGCCGAAGTTCTGGATGACGTCGCTGCGCGCCTGCATCATCGGCTGTTGGATGGGCATTACCCCCGGCGGCGCCACACCGGCGTCGTTCATGAGCTACGGGATGGCGCGCCGGTTCTCGAAGAACGGCGACAAGTTCGGCACCGGGCAGATCGAGGGCGTGGTCGCGCCGGAGACCGCGGCGCATGCAGCCGGCACGAGCGCGCTGCTGCCGATGCTGACGCTCGGCATTCCGGGATCGCCCACGGCTGCGGTATTACTGGGCGGTCTGTTGATCTGGGGTCTCCAGCCTGGACCGCTCCTGTTCATCGAGCACAAGGACTTCGTCTGGGGGCTGATCGCCAGCATGTATCTCGGCAACATCGTCGGATTGGTGATTGTGCTCACGACCGTCCCGTTCTGGGCGGCGATCCTGCGCATTCCGTTCGCGATCATCGCGCCGATCATCGTCGTGATCTGCTCGATCGGCGCCTACACCGTGCACAACCGCTACTTCGATATCGTGATGATGGTCGTCTTCGGTGTCGCCGGCTATTTCTTCAAGAAGCTCAAATACCCGCTCGCTCCCCTCGTGCTGGCGCTCGTATTGGGCGACATGGCCGAAACGGCGTTCCGGCAGTCGATGCTCGTCTCGGGGGGCAGCGTGTCGATCTTCTTCAGCAACGGTTTGGTCGGGTCGATCATGACGTTGGCGCTCGTCATGCTCTGCTGGCCGCTGGTGTCGCGCGGACGCGACCGTTGGCGCGAACGATCGGCCAAGCCCCGTCCAGCCTGATCGACGATTACTTGCTTTACGCGGGCAGTGTTGCGGGATTTACGGCGCGGAATATTGCGCGCGGAGCACGTTCTTCTGCACCTTGCCCATCGCGTTGCGCGGTAGTTGTTCGCAGAAGAACACGCGCTTCGGCACCTTGAAGGTCGCGATCTCCTCCTTCAACGCGCCGATGATATTGCGCTCGGTCAACACGTGGCCCGGCGCGGGGACGACGACCGCGGTGACTGCTTCGCCGAAATCCGGATCGGGCAGGCCGATGACCGCCGACTCGATCACGCCATCGAGGCTGTCGATTCGCTCCTCCACCTCGAGCGGATAGACGTTCAAGCCGCCGGTGATGATCAAATCTTTCGCGCGGCCAACGAGTCGTAGGTGTCCGCGGCCCTCGCCCGGAACCCATTCGCCCATGTCGCCGGTCTTGAAATAGCCGTCGGGAGTGAACTCTTCGCGGGTCTTGTCGGGCATCTGCCAGTAGCCCGAAAAAACGTTCGCCCCTTTGACCTGGATGTGGCCGATCGTGCCGTGATCGCAATGGCGCCCGACCTCGTCGACGACGCGCATCGTGACGCCGGGGAGTGGCTTACCGACTGTGCCGGCGACGCGTTGTCCCTCGAGGGGATTTGACGCCAGCATCCCGGTTTCCGTCATGCCGTAGCGTTCGAGGATCGCGTGGCCCGCTCGCGCACGAAACGCATCGAACGTCTCCGGCAGCAACGGCGCCGAGCCGGATATGAATAGACGAATCGTTCGCGCGGCTTCGCGCGTCAATGACGGCTCCGCAAGCAGACGCGTGTAATACGTCGGAACGCCCATCATCACCGTTGCCAGCGGGAGCAGGCCGGCCGTTTCCTTGGCGTCGAACTTCGGCAGCCATAACATCCTCGAGCCCGACAACAGCGCGCAATGCGTGGCGACGAAAAGTCCGTGGACGTGATAGATCGGTAACGCGTGCAGCAGCACGTCGCGGCGCGTGAAGCCCCATTCTTGCACCAGCGCAAGCGCGTTCGACGCGAGATTGCGATGGGACAACATCGCCCCTTTTGAGCGACCCGTCGTGCCGGACGTGTACACGATGGCGGCGAGGTCGTCGGGCAGCGATGCATGCGTCTCGAACTGGTCCGGCATGTCCGCGGCGCGATCGATCAACTCTCCGCCGCTTGCGTCGAGCGTCAGGACGAGCGCCGCGCCCGCGTGTGCCGCTATCGCGCCGAGGCTTTCCGGCCGGCAAACGATCACGCGCGGCGTCGCATCGCCGAAGAAGTAGGCGAGCTCCGTGCGCTGATAGCTGACGTTGAGCGGAAGATAGACGAGCCCGGCGCGAAGGCACGCGAGATAGAGCGCGAGTGCATGCCAGTGCTTATCGACTTGCGCCGCGACGCGGTCGCCCGGACGACACCCGGCCCGCCCGAGCGCATGCGCGATCTTGGCGGACATCGAGGCGAGCTCGTCGTAGTGCACGACGCGTCCCTTCGGAATCAGGACGCAGGGAGAGCCGGCCCCGGCATCGAAGTGGTTCTCGAACAGCGTGTAGAGGTTGGCGTTCAACGTTTTGTAGTTCCAACACGCTTCCATTCGCGCCGCAGGGCCGTCCCAAGGCTCGAATTATTGCCCTTTGAGGCGACGAAGCGCGCCCCGGCGAGCGGGGGATTTTTTTGGCTCGCTTTGCCGCGGTCCCATGCCGCGGTACGCTTGGGGCCGGATTATTCCACAATGTCGGCCTGTTACGTGAGTCGCGACCGCGCCGCTGGGATTCGAGCGCTACGCCCACTCGAGCGCATTGTCGCCCTGGCGGACGGCGGACGCGCAACATCGCTCGACAGCCCTCGGCCGAGCCCTCATCTGGTCCGATTCGGCCTGCAGCCGCAGCTGGACGACGGTGTGGCAACGGCCCGCATCGAGATCGGTGGGAAAACGGTCCTCGTCGCAGCGCAGGACGAGTCCTTTTTGCGCGGCAGCGTCGGCGCCAATCACGGCGACGCGCTGCGCTCGCTTTTCGCGACGGCGGTTCACGAACGTGCGGCTGCCGTCGTGCTGCTCGTCGCGTCGGGGGGCGTCCGCCTTCACGAGGCGAACCCCGCCGAGCTTTCGCTCGCCCGAGCGTTGCGCGCGATGCTCGACGCCCGCATCGCCGGCTTCGTCTTTCTCGCGATTGCCGTGGGCGACGTGTTCGGGGGAACGTCCATCCTTGCGTGCGCGGCCACGCGCATGGCGATGCTCCCACATGCTCGAGTCGGCCTGTCCGGGCCGAAAGTGATCGAATCGGTGCACGGCAAATGGGAGCTCGATGCCGACCGCCCCGCCGACGTGGACGCTGTGTTCGGCGCCGGAGCGCGCAGCGCCGTCGATCGGATCGCCGACGACGCCGATGCGATCCGCGGCTGGATCCGAATGGCGATCGCCAACGCCGTCCCGTTCGCCGATCAGGTGGCGGCGACGCAACGCCTGCTCACGACCGTTCGTCCCGTGAGCCTGCCCCCCTCGCCGCTCGGCAATGTGCTGCCAAAGGCGCGTCCCGAAGACCCCGAAGGCTGGCTTTGGCGCGATCGAAAAATACTCGCGACGCGGCCGGCGTTGACCGCGTCGTTCGGCACTGCGTTCGCGTACGGTCTCGATGCCGCGTTGCTGGCAAAGCTCGCGAACGGAGTGCCGGATGCGCGTCGCGATACGATCGTCGTCGTCGAAGACTCGGCCGGCCACGAAGTTTCGCGCGCCGCGGAAATGCGGTTCATTTCGCGCTACCTCGCGCATCATGCGGCGGTGCTCGCGCTCGCGCGCTCCCGCGGGCATCGTGTCGTCGGCTTGCTGGCGGGCGTCGGACACAGCGCCGCGTTTTTCGTGAATGCCCTCCAGGCGCCGGAGCTTTTTGCGCTGCCGCAGACGCGCGTCATCGCGATGGAACCGAACGCGATTGCGCGCGTGACCGGCATGGACGCGGCGAAGCTGATCGAGGACGATCCGCTGCTCGGCCAACCGGTTCGACATCTTGAAGCGCTGGGCGGCATTGCGGCCATCGTCGAAGCCGACGAATTCAGACGGCGGGTCGCAAGCTAGGAATCCTCGCCGACATCGAGGAACCGGAGGGCGGCGGATCGCAGTCAATCGCGGTCGTCGTCCTCGCCACGGGCGGCGCGGGTCAGCCGATCGCGCACGGCGAGCCAAGCTGCATCATCGGGCGGCGCTTCGATCAGAATCGCATCGGCATTCGCTGCGTCGAGCGAGCGGAGGTTCGCGTACAGGTCGCGCGCGTATTCGATGACGTCGCGATGACCCGCGATCCACACGCCGTCGAAATCGTCGGGACGCTCGATCGTCCGCGCGAGCACGGCGACACGTTCGTCGCGCTCGAGCAAATGGGTAAGCTCGGCGCGAAGCGCGTCGACTGGCAGGAGCGAGGCCGGCGTTCGTGGCGAATAGTGTGCAGCGAGACTTCCCGAAACCCGCGGCCCCGCGCCACCCGCCGATTGCGGCGAACGCCCGAGCACGCGCGCCAATTCCTCGACGCTGATTGCCCCCGGCCGCAAGAGCAGCGCCGCGTCGCCGCGAAACGCCACGATCGTGCTTTCGATGCCGACCTCGCACGCGCCACCATCGAGAATCATCGCCGGTGCGCTGCCCAGATCGGCGGCAACATGCGCGGCGGTCGTCGCCGATACGTGACCGAAGCGGTTCGCCGACGGCGCCGCGATGCCATCGCCAAATGCATCGAGAAGCGCGCGTGCGACCGGATGCGACGGCACCCGCAGTCCCACACTGTCCTGGCCGCCGGTGATCGAATCGAGCACGTCTTTTGCCCGGGGCAGGATCAATGTCAGCGGGCCCGGCCAGAAAGCTTCAGCCAGTGCGGCAGCATCCTTCGAGACTTCGCGGGTCCAACGAGCGAGATGTGCGCTTCCGGGAATGTGGACGATAACCGGATGGTCGACCGGCCGGCCTTTGACGGCAAAAATTTCCCGGACCGCAACGTCGTTCTTCGCATCGGCGCCAAGCCCATAAACGGTCTCGGTGGGAAAAGCGACGAGTTTTCCGGCCGCGAGAAGCTGTGCCGCCCGCTCGATCGCATCGACGTCCGCCGGGACGATGGCGCCGTTCATCGCGCGGCGGCCCGCCCTGGGGCGTCGGCCACGAGGCATCTGTTAGAATCCGACTCCCTGAAGCGTGGGATTTGTGGCGGCCGCGAACGATGCGGCCGTAATTTCAATGCGCGGTTAGAAATCGCACGAGGAGTATTGATGAGCGAGTTTCTGTTCACGTCGGAATCGGTTTCGGAAGGTCACCCGGACAAGGTCGCCGATCAAATCTCGGACTCGGTGCTCGACGCGATTCTAGAGCAGGATCCCACCGGCCGCGTCGCGGCCGAGACGCTCGTCTCGACGGGACTCGTCGTGATGGCCGGCGAAATCACGACCAACGCCAGCGTCAATTTCGCGCGCGTCGCCAGGGACGCGATCCGCCGCATCGGCTACAACGATCCGGAGCTGCGCTTCGACGCGGACGGGTGTGCCGTGATGGTGTGTTATGGGCGTCAGTCGCCCGACATCGCGCAAGGCGTCGATCGCGCGTCGGACGATTATCTGAATCAGGGCGCGGGCGACCAGGGGCTGATGTTCGGCTACGCGTGCGATGAAACGCCGGCGCTGATGCCGTTTCCGATTTATTACGCGCATCGCGTCGTGCAACGGCAAAGCGAGATGCGCCGCGACGGCCGCCTTCCGTTCCTCCGGCCCGACGCGAAATCGCAGGTCACCGTTCGCTACGTCGATGGCAAGCCAAAAAGCGTCGACACGGTCGTGCTGTCAACGCAGCACCATCCGAGCATGAACGAAAAGCAGAAAGAGCTCGCCGAAGCGGTGGTCGAGGAGATCATCAAGCCGGTATTTCCGAAGGAGATGCTCGTCGGCGCGCGCTATCTCGTGAATCCCACCGGACGATTCGAGATCGGCGGCCCGCATGGCGATGCCGGCGTCACCGGCCGCAAGATCATTGTCGACACGTACGGCGGCGCGGCACCCCACGGCGGCGGCGCATTCTCCGGCAAGGATCCGTCGAAAGTCGACCGCTCCGCGGCGTACGCGGCGCGTTACGTTGCGAAGAACGTGGTCGCCGCAGGACTCGCGCGGCAGTGCCAGGTGCAGGTGTCCTACGCGATCGGCGTCGCGAAGCCGATCAACGTGACCGTGTACACCGAAGGCAGCGGCAAGATCTCCGATGCGAAAATCGCCGAGCTCGTGAATGCGCATTTCGACTTGCGTCCCAAGGGCATCATCCAGATGCTGGACCTGTTGCGGCCGATCTACTGCAAGACGGCGGCGTATGGCCATTTCGGTCGCGACGAGCCGGAGTTCTCATGGGAGAGCATCGATCGCGCCGAGCGCTTGCGCGATGCCGCCGGATTGAAAGGCAAGGCCGAGCTCGCGCACGCATGAGCGCATTGCGTTCGGCGGCGGTTCTCGCGCTGTTCATGCTCGCGGCGTGCGAGACGTTTCCGACCTGGGACAATCCTTTCACGGCGCCGCCGGTTGCGGTGCGCCTCGACGAGCGGAACGCCAGTGCGCCGGTTACGCTCGAGCGGAATCAGACGCTCGTCATCACGCTCGAGGCCAACGTCACGACCGGCTATCGCTGGGAGGCCGTCCCCGGCTACGGCCCCGTGCTCGCACAACTGTCGACGCCCGACTATTCGGCGCGACCCACGGCGACGCCCTTGGCGGGCGCGCCCGGCGACATGACGTTTCGTTTCCGCGCCGAGAACGCCGGCACGACGGCGCTGGAGCTCGCGTATCGGCGCCCATTCGAACCGGAGGTCGCGCCCGCGAAAACGATTCACTACGACGTCACTGTCCGCTAGAGCGCATGGCAGGCAAGGCTCGCGTGCGGTAGAATCGCCGCCTTTTAGCTCGACTTCGCTGAGGGGATTCAGATGGCCGAACGAACCCGTACCCGCCGCAACACGCTCGAGCGTCGTTGCCTCCCGAAAACCTTCAAGCGGATGTTTGTCGGCGCGCCGAAAGGCATCTTCAAGATGCTCGAGAAGGTGAAAAAGGCCTAGCGACAACGCAACGCCGCCTAGCCCGGACGGCGGCTCTAGCGGCGGATGACCGGCACGGTAGCCTGCAGCCGCTCGAGCTTCGCCGCGTAGAGATCGTGATCGTGGCGCGTCGTGCTGTTCTCGATCGCGATCGCCATGTGCTTGCGCGCCTGCTCGGTTTCGCCCAGACCAAGATAGGCGAGTGCGAGCCAGAAATGGAATTCGTGGTAATACGCGGCGCGGTCGACTTCCTTCGCGAACATGTCGCGCGCGGTCCGGTAGTCGCCGGCTTGCATCGCCGCTAAGCCGCGCTTGAAATAGCCGAACGGCGGATTCGGCTCCATCTGCTCGAGCTTGCGCGTCAACTCGGCCGCCCCAGCCAGGTTGCCCTGGTCGTGCAGGACGAGCGCCAAGTTGGACATCGCCCGCGTATTCGCGGGCTCGCGTGCCAGAATGAAGTCGAACGTGCGCTCCGCCTGAGCCAGGTTGCCGTGCCGCTCGTAGACGACGCCGAGCGTGTTGTAAGCGCTCAGGAACCGTGGGTCCTGCACGATGGCTTCGCGTGCCCACCAGTAGGCATCGTCGATGTGTCCCGACGTCAACGCCTCGACCGCGCGGTTGTTCATGTACATCGCGACGATCGTCGGCTCGTCGATCACCCACGTGCGCGCGCCGCGCAGATCGGCCGGAGGCAGAAAGTCGATCGTCATCGTATCGGTGTCGTTGCGCGTCAGCGGGTCCTCGCCGCGCTTTCGCGCGAGCGACAGATTGACGTGTCCAATCGAAAGGTAATAGTCACCGCTGCGCGTCCACATCTCGTCGGTGAACACGTTCTGATAGCGAACCGTGAACCCCATTTCCTTCGCGAACGAGGCGGTCATGATGACGAGCGACAGACAGTTGCCGGCGCGCGCTTCGAATGCTTCCGACGCATTGCGCGTCATCGCCGCGTCGTATTCGAGCTTCAGTTGACTGCGCTGGTACAGCGCGTCGAACAGTGCATGCTGGCGGCCGCGCACGCGCGCGAGCCGCGCGACGTCAGTCGCAAGGTATTCCTTCATCGCGGGCGACATCGCGAAGACGTCCGCCGCGTCGATGCGCACCGACGCCGGCTGAAACAGGCGATCAGCGAAGAGTTGTCCGGCTTCCTGCGGCGAGGGCGCGGTCGCACAGCCGGCGAGAAGCAGAGACAGCAGTAGAAAGGTCCAGCGGCTCAAGTCGGGTTTCCCATCTCGCGCCGGCGGCAGCGTTCGCCGCACCGGTTGTCGGCAAGATTCTAGCGCTTGCAGCGCGAAGCGGAACACGGCTTTGTGTTCCCGGGATTCTTTACGCGGCCGCCGGCAGCTCGACGCTGCCATTGCTTGGCGCGTCAGCCTGGAGATCGTTGCGCTCGATCGGAGCGTAGGTTGCGGCAACGCCGCTCTGCCAAAGGCATGAATGGACCCAGGACAGCGCCCAACGGTCTGCCAGCAGCCGTGTCTTCTCTTCGACGGTGAGTGCAGCCGGCCCTCGCGTGATCGCATCTTGCGCAAGCTGGGCACGTTCGCGGCGAATGGACTCGGGTAATCGCCGCCGGTCGCTCGTCATTGCACAGGCCAGCGCGTTGACGCGAGGATCGAACGCCGCATCGACGAACGTGCGCGGCGGATCGGCGGCGCGCAGATAACGGCGCGCTGCGCGGATTTCTCGGGGCGGGTGAATTTCCTCGGGAATGACGAAGATCCCGGCGCGGCGGGCCCGCTGTCCGAGCGCAACGCGGCTCGTGTAGACGGAAAGCGGAATCGACACGATGAGCGCGCCCGCGACGGGGAGCACCCAACCCAGAAACAAGGGATTCAACCACGCGACGAACGCCGTCCACACGACGCCGAGCAATGTTTGAAGCCCGTGATTGCGGAACGCCTGCGACCACGTCGTTTCCGCATCGTCTCGCGGCGGCGATCGCCACGTGAGCCGCAATCCAGTCAGCGCCCGCAGGACGAAACGCGTATGGAACAGCATTCGAATCGGTGCGAGAAGCGCCGAGAGCAGCATCTCGAGGAGCAGGCTCGCCCACAAGGCGCGCGGGCCGCCATAGCCGCGTGCGTGATCGCGCATCGCGAGGAACGTCGCCAGAACTTTCGGCACGAAGAGCAGAAATGCCGTCGCGCCCACCAACTGCAGCGCCCAATCGGGACGCCACTCGGGCCAGAGCGGAAAGAGCTGATAAGGCTCGGCAAAGTATTCGGGGACGGTGAGTGTGTGCAGCGCGAGCAGCGCTGTCGACAGTGCGAGGAACAGGAACCACAGCGGCGCGGACA
>DASXPO010000149.1:0-2438 GCA_036493535.1 Casimicrobiaceae bacterium | reverse complement strand
CCAGACCGGACGTCCGATTGGCATGGTCGTACGCGGCGATGAGCGCGCGCGCCAATCGCTTGTTGGGCGTGACAACGGTGGATCCCGCGGTCAGTGCCGCGGAAAGCCGGGGCTCGAACATTGAGGCAACTCGTGTCGCGGGAAATCGATCCGCGCGCCGCCACGTCAAGTGCGTGGCCGTCGTTGCCCTGAATTTACCAGATAAAAAGCGAAACGCTGAGGAAGAGCGAGTGGCTCGTTGCGGCCGGGACCTAGTCGCTGTTGTTCGAGCCGGGATCGCGCGGCGTATTGATCGGGATGAACAACGGTGAAATCGTCGCCTCGGCGCCAAGGCCGGCCATGATCGGATCGCTCATCAGCTCGGAGAGCTGCGCATCGAGCCGCTTTGCCAGTCCTTTGAATTCGCCGCACCAATCATCGTCGCGGACGTGCGGCCACACACCTTCGATCATGTGCGGCTTTTGATTGACGGGACTCAGCGCGGGTGCACCGCGCCGGCATTGTCCCCATTGCGTCGATTTCGATTCCTTGGCAACCGCATTGTTGCGGTCGAAGAATTGGCAGCTCCGGCACTTTTCCACGCGCTTCTTTTCCTTATTGGTTCAGTGGAGGATCGCGGCCACGAAATCCGCCGGTATCGGCACGATGCGCGGTCTGTAGCGTCGTAGCACGAGACGGACTTCGACCGCTGCATTGCGCTTCGACCCGACCGCCGCGGATTCCGAACCGCGGCGTCGTAGCCGCAACCTCACGCGCACAACGCGGCGACGAAACGTCGACAGTCGCCGCTTGTTACGCCGCCCGTTTCTCCGGGCGCTCGACAAAAGAACGGCCGCCGACCGCATCGCTGTTTGCAGTTATTAAAAAAACCGGCGGCCGCAAACCGATACGAATGAGCCGCTCAGGCCGCGAGCTGCGTGGCCGCCGCGACATACTCGGCGGGCACATCCTGAACTCGGCGCGACCAACGCGTCTGCGGCTCGTCGAGCAGCGACTTCAGCTCGGAATCAGCCTGCGCGGCCTCGTCCGCGAGCTTGGCGTCGTACGCGGCACGCTGGTCCGGATGCGACAGCACTTCGTAGGCTGTATGAATGCGCCGCACGAGACCGGACAAGTCCTGTCCCGCGTCCGATTCGCCGTATTGCAGCTTCTCGATCAACGCGAGATACGCGGTCTCGATGCGCGCGCGATCGGCGCCCGGCGCAATATCAAGATAATCGTAATGCGTGTAGTTCACGAGTTGCTCCTGTCTGAGTCGATCTTGTCTTTTGATCCAACGTCGATCGATGAGCAGCAACCGTGCCATGCGTGCGCGCCGCCGGTCGGTAACGCGCTAACTCGTTGACGCAACAAGAGAGGAATAATGCGATCACGCCGACTTGTTCACCACGAACGGCGTGCTTCGCGAACTTGTAACCTACTGCAAAAGCCGCAACGACGATTTTCAAATGACTGCGAGCGGCGTTGCACGCGACGGCGGTGGAAATGCAGCGTCGATTGCCGCTATAACGTTTGCAGAGAGCTTGATCTCCGTTGCTCGTCGATTGTCGCGCACATGTGCAGCGGTCGACGCTTTGGGAATCGCGATCGTCTGCCGATGAAGCAACCATGCAAGCGCGACCTGCGCGGGCGTCGCGCCGATTTGCGCGGCAATTGCGTGCAATTTGCGACTGCGCAGCAAATCGCCTTGTCCCAATGGCGAATACGCGATGAGTGCGATCCGATGCGCGCGGCAGAGATCGGCAAGCCGCCATTCCGGCGCTCGCTCGCCGAGGTGATACAGCACTTGGTTCGCCGCGCAGTGCTTGCCATTCGGAATCACCAGCAACGCCTCGATGTCGTCCACATCGAAGTTTGAAACGCCCCAGCGAATGATCTTGCCGTCGCGTCGCAGGCGCTCGAATGCGCCCACTGTTTCGGCGAGCGGAATTCGGCCCCGCCAGTGCAGCAGATAGAGATCGATGCGGTCGGTGGCAAGTCGCCTCAGGCTCCGCTCGCAAGCGGCAATCGCACTCTTGGCACCCGCGTTGTGCGGGTAAACCTTGCTCACAATGAATACGCGTTCGCGCCGTCCGGCAACCGCTTGCGCGACGACTTCTTCCGCGCCGCCGTCCCCGTACATCTCAGCCGTGTCGATCAGCGTCATGCCGAGGTCGAGTCCGAGGCGTAGCGCCTCGATCTCGACGTCGCGGTCGCGCTTGGCCTCGCCCATGGCCCACGTGCCGAGACCCAGCGCAGGAACGCGGAGGCCGTCGGCGAGCGTCACAGTCGGGAACGATGCTGAAGGCTTCATTTCGTTGTATGGTGGCTCAATCGGCGCTACCACCCGCGCGTACAATTTCAGCATGCCACTCGACGCGCCTTCGATCAATCCCGAGCGCCGGGTCGTTCACGCGGCGTGTCCGCACGATTGTCCCGACACATGCGCGATGCTCGTC
>DASXPO010000148.1:0-14700 GCA_036493535.1 Casimicrobiaceae bacterium | reverse complement strand
GGACATCGGCCGCTCCAAAAGCACGAGGTCTTGCGATCCCCCGCTTTCCTCCGTGGAGAATATGCGGTATTAGCCCGGCTTTCGCCGGGTTATCCCCCACTTCTGGACACGTTCCGATGCATTACTCACCCGTTCGCCACTGACTCGGAGTTGCCCCCAAGCCCGTTCGACTTGCATGTGTAAAGCATGCCGCCAGCGTTCAATCTGAGCCAGGATCAAACTCTTCAGTTCGATCATTGCAAGTAAACTCACTTGACTCATTCGTTGCCCATACCTTGACGGTGAGGGCAACACACGGCCGAGATCTGCTCGGTTTCCCAAGCCGTCCCAACCGCGCTAGCGTCGTGTGAGCGACTCAAAACATTGGAACTCCCGCCGCGCGTTTTGACCCTCATTTGCGAGTCGTGACTGCGCGCCGGGTCCGCTGCTTCAGCGCCCACACCTATCGATTGCCGATTTTTTAAAGAGCGAGGCAGGCGCTTGTAAATTCTCGCCCGCCGAAAAGCGCGATTGTACTACGTTTCGCGTTCAAGTCAAATAGCGAGGCCGCTTTTTACGGCCGCTTGGGCGACTCCCGAGCGCGCCGGCCCCTTCAAAGCGCACCTCGTTCGCGCAGCAAACCATCGAAGTAAGCGATCGTTCGCGCCAGGCCGTCGCGGAGCTCGATCGTAGGCTCGAATCCAAGCGCCCGGGCCCGCTCGATATCCGGCTGCCGTTGCCTGGGGTCATCGGACGGCAGTGGTTTGAACACCAACTGCGACCGCGAGTTCGCGAGCTCGACGATCGTCTCGGCAAGAGCACGCACCGGATATTCGTCCGGATTGCCGAGATTGATCGGTCCCGTCACATCGTCGCCCGTCTCCATCAGCAGCTCCAGCCCGCGAATGAGGTCGTCGACATAGCAGAACGATCGCGTCTGGGTCCCATCGCCGTAGATCGTGATCGCCTGACCCAACAGCGCCTGGACGATGAAGTTCGACACGACCCGTCCGTCGTTCGGATGCATCCTTGGGCCATAGGTGTTGAAGATGCGGGCGACTTTGATGGCGAGACCGTGCTGGCGCCGATAGTCGAAGAAAAGCGTCTCGGCGCATCGCTTGCCCTCGTCGTAGCATGAGCGAGAGCCGATCGGGTTGACGCGGCCCCAATATTCTTCGGTCTGGGGATGCACATCGGGATCGCCGTAGACCTCGCTCGTCGACGCCTGGAGAATCTTGGCCTTCGTGCGCTTGGCGAGGCCAAGCATGTTGATGGCGCCGTGCACGCTGGTCTTCGTCGTCTGCACCGGATCGAACTGGTAATGGATCGGGGAAGCGGGACACGCGAGGTTGTAGATCTCGTCGACCTCCACGTAGAGCGGAAAGGTGACGTCGTGCCGCGAAAGCTCGAAGCGGGGATGACCGAGCAGCGACAGCACATTGTCGCGGGTGCCGGTAAAGAAATTGTCGACGCAGAGGACGTCATGTCCACGTTCCAGCAACCGTTCGCACAGATGCGACCCGAGGAAGCCGGCGCCACCGGTGATCAACACCCGCCTTCGCGTCAAATCAATACGCATGTGGGCTACGCAGCCTGAACAATGTCAGCAGGATGATATAGAGGTCGAATCCGAGCGACCAGTTTTCGATGTAATAGAGATCGTGCTGAACGCGCATCTCCATTTTCCAGAGCTCGTCGGTCTCGCCGCGCCATCCACAGACTTGCGCCCATCCCGTGATTCCCGGTTTGATCCAGCTCCGCAGCATGTACCGCGGGATCTTGTCGCGATGGAAATCGTTGAGCCAAAGCGGATGGGGACGCGGGCCGACGATCGACATGTTGCCAACCAGGACATTGATGAACTGCGGCAGCTCATCAAGGCTCGCCCTGCGAAGAAACGCGCCGAATCGCGTGACCCGGGGATCGTTTCGCCGCGCCTGCGGGACGCTCGCAATCCCGGTTTCATCGTGAACCGCCATCGTGCGAAATTTCCACACGACGATTTCCCGGTTATCGAGACCGCCGCGACGTTGGCGAAACAGCACGGGCCCCGGCGAGCTGAGCCGGACGCCGATGGCGATCACCAGCAGCAAAGGCCAGATGATCGCGAGGATGGCAAGAGCAAGCACCTTGTCCTCGATCCATTTGAGCGTTCCCTTGAGTCCCGAGAACGGCGATTCGGAAACATTGATGACCGGAAAGCCGCACACCTCGGTGAACGAGTGATTGAGGAGTTGGAATCCGAAGATATCGGGGACGAGCCGGACTTTCACATTCATGGAGACCAACTCATGCAGTAGCTGCGCGACGCGATCACTGGCCCGCATCGGCAACGCAATCCACACTTGATCGATGCGGTCGACGCGCACGCGCAGCTTGATATCGTCGACGTTTCCCTGCACGGCAACCCCTGCGAGACGCTTGCCCGCGAGCTCGGTGGCATCGTCGAAGAACGCAACGACTTTCACCCCAAGCTCGGGCGCACGCGCGAACCGTTGGGCGATTTCCTGCCCGAGCGTTCCGGCGCCCGCAATGGCGATGCGGCGGGACAGGAATCCGCGGCGATGCAGCGCACGCAGCAGAAATATCGCGGCGAACCTAACCAGGACGAGAGACGCGAAAGCGAGCGTCGCCCAAACGGCGAGCCATTGCCTCGAAAAGTCGGAGCCCGTCTTCGTCGCATACAGCAGCAACACCAAGGCGAGCATGATGCCGACCCAGCCGCCGATCAGGCGTTCCAAGCCCCGCCGAAGTCCGTCATCGGGACGCCAGCGATAGACGTCGGTCGTGATGAATACCGCGATCGTGAGACCAAATACCGCCAGGACCGCGGTACGGTAATTCGCCGGAAGCTCGAGGTCGCCGAAGCGCAGGTAATAGGAGAAGAGGCCCGTCAATGCGACTATGAAAGGATCGATCAATTTGAGGGCAACAGTGAAAGCGTTCATGACGTACGTTCACTCTTGCCGAATCGTTTTATCGCGTGGCAGCCGGTTCGAATCGTACAATGCATGGCCTGCGAATGCAGTTGATCGGACTTCTCTACCCGGTGGTGCACGCGTGCACGAGCTGAGAACACGCGTTCGCGCGGGCGCAACGGCGAGGAGCGCCACACCATGGGCGCCGGGCCCGGGATCATATCCCACCGGTTGGACGGCGCCCGCGCCTAGCGGTCAATCTGCATCGTGAAATGTTAGCGCCTCAATGCCGGCCGGCCACGGCGCGCAGCGACAATCATGACCGTTGACCTTTCCGACGTCACGCTGCTCGCCATCGACACCGCGAACCATGCACTGGCGTTGCGCGCGCTCGCGCGTTCGCAACGCCATGTGCGCTTTGGGCGTACGTTGTTCGTGACTGACCATCTGCCTTCGGGAATCAGCGTTCCGGACGGCATCGACATCGCGTGGATCGACCCGCTCGAGACGCGCGAAGCGTATTCCGCGTTTGTGCTGAAGTGCTTGGCGCCCTACGTGCTGACATCGCATGCGCTGCTCGTGCAATGGGACGGCTACGTCGTCAACCCGTCGGCGTGGGAGCCGGCGTTTCTCGAATGCGACTATATCGGCGCGAAGTGGTTCTGGCAGCCCGAGGGCCGGCGCGTGGGCAATGGGGGATTTTCGCTGCGCTCGCGCCGGTTGATTGGCGCTCTCCAGGATCCGCGCATCGTTCTGCAAGAGAACGAAGATCTTGCGATCGGCGCGACGTTTCGCCCCCTTCTCGAGCTCGACCATGGAATCCGCTTCGCGACTGAAACGCTTGCCGACCGATTCGCGTTCGAGGCAGCCTATCCGATCGGGCAGCCATTCGGATTTCACGGCCTGTTCAATTTTTGCCGCGTCGTTCCTGCCGACGAACTCGCCGCGCTGGCCGAAATGTTTTCCCTCGCGATTGCGCGCTCGCCCCAGTTGGCGCAGCTCATTCGCAACTGCGTCGCGCTCGCGCAATGGCGGCCGGCGATTGCGCTGGCTAGCCGGCGCTTGACGGCGATGCCCGACGACGCCGAAACGACTTCGCTCTTGCAGCAAGCCGAACGCAACGCTCGCGCAGCCCCGGCCGCAGGACGCAACGACCCCTGTCCGTGCGGCAGTGGCAAGCGATTCAAGCACTGCCACGGTTCGCTGGATGCTCCATTATCGATCGACGCCATTTCAAATCGTGCGTTGCTCGCCCACCGCCGCGGCGACCTCGCTGCCGCCGAGAACGACTATCGCGCCTTGCTCGCGCAGGCGCCTGATCATCCGTTGGCATTGCATTACCTCGGAGTCATCGCGTATCAGCGGGGACGGCCGAGCGACGCGTTGCCGTTGCTCGAGCGCGCGGCGCAGCTCCGTCCCGACGAGCCTGAATTCCACAACAACCTCGGTCTTGCATTGGCGGAGCTCGACCGATACGACGATGCGGTCGATGCCTACCAGCGGACACTTGCGCTCAATCCCGAGCACGCGACCGCGTGGAACAATCTCGGTCTCGCTCTGACCGCTTGCAATCGCTTGGGCGATGCGATCGAATCGCTGCGCAAATCGATCGCGCTTCGGCACGACTTTGGCCAAGCGCATTGGAATCTGGCGCTGGCCTTGCTTGCGCACGGCGAATTTCGCGAAGGGTGGGGCGAGTATGACTGGCGACTCGCGCTGCCGGAGCTCGCGGCGAGAGCGAAAATGCCGACAACGCCGCGCTGGAACGGCGAAAACGTCACGGGAAAGACGCTGCTCTTGATTGCGGAACAAGGACTGGGTGACACGTTCCAATTCATCCGTTTCGCCAAGGCGGTCGAGTCGCGCGCCGCGCGCGTCGTCGTCCATGCCCCTTCTCAACTGCGGCGATTGCTTGGCACCGTGCCGGGCGTTTCCGCCGTGAGCGCGACGAATGAATCGTTTCCGCCGCACGACGTGCACGTTCCCCTTCCATCGGTTCCCGGCCTTCTCGGCGTCGACGCCGATACGATTCCATCGAAGATTCCTTATCTGGGGATCGACGACGACCGCTGCCAGACCGTTGCCGACGAGATCGACTGCGTTGCCGCCAGTGCGCGAAAGATCGGCATCGCATGGGCCGGCGCGCGTCACAACCCGAACGATCGACGTCGCTCGTGTCCGCTGGATGCGTTGGCGCCCTTGCTCGCGATCGATGGCGTCGCCTGGTTCTCGTTGCAAAAAGGCGATGGTGAAGAGCAAATCACCTCGGTCGCAAACGCGAGTCGGCTGATACGTCTCGATGCGCGAAACGATTTCGATGGGACCGCGGCAATGGTTTCGGTGTTGGACCTCGTCATCTCGGTCGACACCAGCATTGCGCACCTTGCCGGCGCGCTCGGACGGCCGACCTGGATCCTGCTACCCTTCGCGCCCGACTGGCGCTGGCGCCCGAGCGGAACCGGGTCCGCCTGGTATCCGACGGTTCGATTGTTTCGACAGCGTCAACGCGGCGGCTGGGCCGGCGTCGTGGCGAATGTCGCGAAATCGCTCCACGAGTGGATCGGGCAGCGATGAGCGATCCGGTGGCGGCCGTGCGACAGGCATTGGCCAAAGGCAATCCGGCCGAGGCGCTGCAAATCGCCAAAACGCACGCGGACTCTCTTCCGACCGACGCACGCGCGGCGCGTTTTTACGCCGCCGTATCAAGCGAGGTCGGCGATGGCGGCGCTGAGCAGGCGTGGCGCGCCGTTCTTGCGTTGCTGCCCGCCGATGCGGAAGCGCATTACGTGGTCGGGAACATCGAGGGCGAGCGCAGCAATTATGTCGCCGCGGCCGCTCACTTTCGCGCGGCACTGGCTCACGCGCCGTCGCATCCGCAGATCAGAGCGAGCCTCGGGCTGGCGCTCGAAGAGCTCGGTCACTCACGCGAGGCGGAAGCGTGCTTTCGGGAGGCGATCGCCGGACTCAGCGAGACGCCTTATCAATTAACGGCAGCGCTTGCGCGCAATCTGTTCCGACAGCGTCGTTATACGGACGCGCTACAACATTTCGACACGCTTGCGCGCAAATCGGGAATCGCCGACGCGGCGCTTAACGCAGCGTATGCAGCTTGCCTTTCGGCTGCGGGACGCGACACCGAAGCAGACAGCACGTTTCGTCGTGCGCTCGAACGCGAACCCGCCGCGGCCGACATCGCGCGCGACTACGCCGCATTTTTGATTCGCTGCGGGCGTCATGCCGATGCGGCGGTCACCCTCGAGCGTGTCACGAAGGCATCCGGCGCGGACTTGCTCGCCGCCAGCATGCTGCTGATGTGTCGATTGCAGCTGGGCGACTGGCGCGATGTCGCGGCGCTTCGTCGACAACTGATTGAGCGGGTCACGCATGGATTATCGGGCCGCGACGATCTCGTGCCGGCGTACGATTTTCTGGCAATCAGCGACGATCCGATGTTGCAACGCCAGGTCGCCGAACGATGGGCGAGCGCCGATGCACCCACCGTCTCATCCAGGATTTTTCCGAAGCAGTATTCCGGGAAACTGCGCCTCGGATTTTTGTCGTCGGACTACAACAATCATCCGGTCGGCCGCTTGATCGTCGGCTTGCTCGAGCGCCTCGATCGAAGTCGGTTCGAAGTCGCTGCCTACGCGACGTCGACCAGTGCCGGCGATGCATTCGGCGCCCGGATTGAAGCGGCGGTTGATCGGTACCGCATCGTCGACCGACGCGACCCCGAGATGAGCGTACGCACGTTGAAGGGCGATGGGCTCGACATCCTGTTCGATCTCAACGGTTTTTCGGGTGGCGAAGCGATCCGGCTGTTCGCGCAGCGTCCCGCACCCATGCAGGTCAACTTTCTCGGCTACACCGGTACGCTCGGTTGCGCCGCTTACGATTTCGTCGTCACCGATCGGTACTGCGTCTCCCCGGCTCAACAGGACGCGTTCGCCGAGCGATTGCTCTACGTCGATCCCTGTTACATGCCGTCGGACCCGAAGCGACGGATCGCAACGCCGCCGCCACTGCGGGGCGATTACGGATTACCGAATCGAGGTCTGGTGTTCTGCGCGTTCGCAGCGATCTACAAAATCGTTCCTGAGCTCTTCGATGCCTGGATGACGCTCTTGCGCGCCGTTCCGGACAGCACGCTGTGGCTTCGCCATCATCCGGCGGACAGAATCGAGCGGCTTCGCGCTGCCGCAAACGAGCGCGGCGTCGACGGCGCGCGTCTCGTGTCGGCGCCCGGCGAAAGCATCGAGCGCTATCTTGCTCGGTTTAGGCTTGCGGACTTGTTTCTCGATAGCTTTCCCTTCGGATCGCACACGACGGTGAACGATGCGCTGTTCGCCGGATTGCCTGTCGTCACGATTGCCGGCCAAAGTTTCGCGGGACGCGCATCCGCAAGCCAGGTGCGATCGGGCGGATTGCCGCATCTGGTGGCGCAAAACTTCGATGAATATATCGACATCGCGCGGATGCTCGCCGACGATCGGGGTCGTTTGGCCGAACTCAGGCGCACGTTGATCGATGCGCAGTCGAGCTCGCCGTTGTTCGACAGCGACGCCTATGCACGGGCATTCGAAGCGGCCATCGTGGAAGCGCACGAGACCCGCGCGTCGGGCATTTGAACGTACCGCTCTCTTCAGTAAATTACGCCAACGCAATAAGCGCTTCTGCGAGCGCCGCCATCGGCGCCGCATCCTCGAACAGCGCTTCACGGCCGTTGCGGATCTTGTTCCGCAACGCTTCGCGCCAATCCGGTTGCGTCGCGAGCCGCACCGCGATGGCGACGTAATCGTCGTCGTCGGCCGCGATCAATTCGGGGACGCCGATCTGTGCCAGCATCGCGCTGCTCTGCCGGCCGCGCATGAACCGGCCCGGCAGCGTCACGAGAGGCAAAGCGCACGCGAGCGCGTCGAGCGCCGTGTTGCCTCCCGACCACCGCGACGTGTCGAGCATAACGTCGCAACATCCGTTGATGCGCAAATAATCGTCATGGGCGCATTGCGCCAGCAGATGAAGGCGCGGCTCGAGACTCACTCCGGCCGCAGTACAGGCCGAGCCCAGTCGGGCCACGAACTTTGCCGTCAGCGCAGGATGTCGTCCTTCGAACATGACAAGGTGCGCCGAAGGCGCCGCGGCAAGCACGCGTGCGATGCGCGAGTCGTCCTCCGGATGAATCTTGAACAGCGACTGCGGGCATAGCAACAGCGGCGCCGCGGCCGGCAAACGGAAGCGCGCGCGATCGACGTCATCCGGCGCGCGCGGCATTGCGTAACGCGTGCCGATGCCCGGTAACCGGACCAGCTTTTCACTGTAATGGGAATCGCCCTCCGGCGGCTCCATCGCAGCACACGAGAAAAAGACGTCGATCGTCGGCAATCCGGTCGTCACCGGATGCCCCCATGCCGCGCATTGGATCGGCGCCAGCTTGAGCGATGCCAGCGCGAACGGGGTGGCGTCCATGCCGAGCTCCGGGTAGACGAGCACGTCGAGCGAATCGTTGCGGATCAGCGGCGCAAGATAAGACGGACGCCAGCGGGCACAATGGCGGAACGCGTCGGCGCGTTCGGAGAGCCGGTGTGCAAGTGCGTCGCCGCTCGGATGAAGGTGATACACGAACACTTCGAATCGCTCGCGCGGCAAATCCGTGATCCATCGCTCGAAATAACGTCCCGTTGTGCAATCGCGAAAGAACGACGACGTAAAGCCGATTCGAATGCGCGATGCAGCTCTCGATTTACGTACGGGCGAGTCAAGCCACTGCGGCGCGCGCGCGGCGGCGATCGAATGCGCCAGTTGGCCATACGCGTTTTGGAGCGCGAGGTCGTTCTCCCCCTGATACGCGAGCAGAAAATTGGTCCAGCGAATCTCGTCGACGGCACGTTCGGCCGATAGGTTCGAGGCGCGCCGTGGAAGCTCGTCCTGTAGCGCCGCGAGACCGGTTCGAAAGCGCGATCGCGCCACGCCGATCGCGCCTGGATCCATCGACACCATGGGCAGCGTCAGCTTGCGCGCGATGGCGGCTCGCAGCAGTCCGGCGTCGCGGACGAGCGCCGCATCGAATGCGCCGCCGGCGCCCTCGAGCTCGTCGCGCTCGGCCAGCGCCGACCCGAGGAAATACGCCGCGTTTGCGTCGCGCGGATCGAGGCGCGTCGCTTCGGCATACAAGCTGACGGCTTCGTCGATGCGTCCCTGGTCGCGCCGCAGACCTGCCAACGTATAAATCGCAACGCGTTGCGTGGGATTCAATTTGATCGCTTGAGCGAGCGCCGACTCCGCTCCTGAATCGTCGCCAAGCTCGCGTCGGATGGCGCCGAGATTCGCCCATGCGAGCGCATATCCTGCGTCGGCACCGACCGCATGCGAGAACGCCTCCGCAGCCGCTTCGGATCGTCCTGCGCCACGCAACGCATTGCCATAATTGTTCCAACCGCGTGCGTAACGCGGATCGAGTCGGGTCGCTCGCTCGAACGCCGCGAGCGCCTCTGCCGCGTCGCCGGCGTCGGCGTACGCAATGCCGAGATCATTCGACACGCGGGCATCGCCGGGCGTGAGCGCCAACACGCCTTGCAGATCGGCGATGGCCGCGCGAAAGTTTCCCATATCCTCGTGCGCCCGGGCGCGGAGCTTCAACGCGACTGCCCGATCCCCAGGCGGCAATTCGTGTTGGGCGAGCAGCGCGTCGGCGGCGATCACAGCGCCCGCGGCGTCGCGGGCGGCAAGACGGGATTCGATGCCCGAGAGCGCTTCGCTCATGACGTCGTCAGAACTCGATCAGCCGAAGCGACAACGTCGCTCGCGCGTTGGCGCAATGCCTCGACATAGGCGGCTTCCAGATTGCGCGTGTGCGCTTCCATGTTCGTCAGCGCGGAGTGCGCAAGGCCCGCTCGAATCGCCTCGCGAACTTCCGCCATGAACGCGCGATCGTCGGCAAGGCGCGCCGCAATCGCAACGTATTCAGAGCCGCTGTGCGCGACCGTCTGCATAACGCCGAGATTCGCGAGAATCGAATATGACGTTCGTTCCGCGTGACGTTTGCCGACGAGCGTCACGACCGGGATGCCCATGCCGAGCGCTTCCAGCGTGCCGTTGACGCCCCCATACGGCATCGGGTCCAACACGAAATCGACGAGCGTATAGCGCAACTGGTTCTCGGCATCGGTCGGCGCCTGAGGCACGAACACGATTCGCGTCACGTCGATTCCGGCGGCCGTCATGAGACGCACGTACAGCGGGGCGAGCGCCGCGTAGACGGGCGAGAACGCAATGCGCGCGCGCGGGACCCGCTCGATCACTTGGCGCCACAACGCGAGGCAACGGCGCGACAGCTTGAGCCCGCTCACGAACGCGCCGATGACAACCGCGTCGCGAGGGATGCCGAATCTTTCGCGCTGAAGCGGCATCTCGCTCCCGGGCTCCACAGGGCGGTACGGGTAAACGCATCCGGCCATCGGCAACAGCGTCTCCGATTGATAGCGTTGATTTTCGTCGACGTCCGCGAAGCGATCGGTGAGCTTGAAGTCGATGCAAGAAAGGCCGAGCGTTCCAGCGCTCGCGACATGCGTGATTTGGACGCGCGCGGGTTTCAATGCGAGGATGCCCGGACGCGTCCCTTTCGTGTGCGTCGACAGGTCCACGAGTAGATCTAGATCGTCCGCAGCTATTCGTTCTGCGGCCTCGCGTTCGCCGATTTGCGCCACGGTTTCGAAGCGGTCGCCCATGCTCTCGAACCGTTGCGTCCATTCATCGCGTTCCATCGAAGTCGAGTAGAACGCAATGTCGAAGCGGTCGCGATCGTGATGCCGGACTGCCTGCCACATCATCTTGCCCATTACATGATTGCGCAGATCCGCCGACAGATAGCCGATTCGGATCTTGCCCGGGCGCCGTGTGGCACGTCGCAACAGCGGGTCGCCATAAATGCTTCTCGCGGCGTGGTCGTATGTCTCCGAGAACCGCTGAATCAGCTCCGGCTCGACGTCGAAGTACAGCAAGAGATACAGCAATTGTTCGAGCGAATCGACGAGCTCGCGCATGTCGCGCGACTTGAAGCGCTCCTTTCGCAACCCCTCGAGATAGCGCTCGACGCCGTCGAAGTCGCCGCTGTATTGGCAGGCTTCGAGCGCGGCGACGGCCAACGGCAGTGCGTCGAGACAATTTGCCTCGAATTGGCGGAAATTGGCAAGCCAGGGCTCCAGGCGCCCGGCGGCGAACAAGACCTCGCCGCGGTTCTTGTACGCGAGGACATGAGCACGATCGCGTACCAGAACGGCTGAATACGCGGCAATTGCGCCATCGCGATTGCCCTGCTCTGCGAAAATCGTGCCGAGATTGAAATCCGCGGCGATGAGCTCCGGATTGAACGCGAGCGCGCGCTGATACGCGCGTGCCGCGTCAACGTAGCGGCGTTCCATCTGCAGTGCAACGCCGTGGTTGTAGTGCGTTTCGCCGTCGATGGCCTCACGCGCAAGCGCGCGTTCAAACCACGCGGCCGCGCCGGCGCCGTCGTGAACGGCAAGGCATGCGGATCCCAAGGCACGGAGGAGCGGCGGCGGCGGATCGTCGATCGACGCAGCAGCGTTCGCCGCGAGCGCTGCGGCCGACTGCACGTCGCCGACATCGATCGCGGCACGGATCGCATCGACGTGCACGGCGGCGTAATACGGCGCTGCCTCGATGGCGAGGGCAAATTGCGAGCGCGCGTTCTCGATTTCGCCGTCTTCGCGAAGTGCCACGCCGAGCAAGTGATGAGCAGGCGCAAAACCTGGTTGCGCTTGCAGAAAGCGCCGATAGAGATCGCGGGCGCCGGCGCGATCGCCAGCGCGATGCGCGGCGACCGCATCTTTCCACAGCGCAGCAGTGTTCATCGCGTCTAGCGGTGCAGAATCGCGATGTTCGATGGACGCCTCCATCCGTTCGAGCATGGCAACGAGCTCGCGCGCATCGTATGCAACGTAGTCGACGAGTGGAGGGCGATTGTGCGTGCCAAGCGATGCGATCGTCACTGTCGATCGCGCGGGCCGCTCCGCCAGCGTAACGCCGATGCTTGCGGACAATCCGACGAGATCGATCAGGACATCGGCGTCGACGTCCGCGATCGATCGCGAGCTGAGCTCTCCCGCTTCCCCTTGCATCGTCGTCACGTCGAAGCGCTCGAGCGGCAACGCGTTGATCAGCGATCGCGCTTCCCATGCGATATCGCTTTCGCCCGTCAGGACAATCGCTCGGAGCCGCGCGCCGGCCGTGCGGCGCGGCCAGATCATCGGCGCACCGGTTCGCACGATTCGCGCACAACAGGCTGCATACCGCTCGGCAAGGCCGGCGGCTTCGTCTGACAGCAACGACGATACGGCGAGCGCTGCGCGGCGCAGCGCATCGTGATCGCGCAAGGCCCAGGGACGCGTGAAAAGCGCTTCGAGCCATTTTCTGCTCGCTGCATGATCGGGCCGTCGCACCGCGCGCTCGAGCACCGCAGCGAGCAGGGACGCGGGCATTGCCGCGATACGCGCACCATCGACCTCGACGGCCAGTATGGTGTCGATGATCATCATGCTTGTCTGACGTCGCGGCTCGCGATCGAGCAGAAGCGCCAGCGATCCGCCGATACCCGAGGTGAACAGGAATTGCGGATCGCGCGCCATCGCGGCGCAGAGCGACGCTGCCGCTTCCGGGTCGTCATGCTGCCAGAGACGCGAGATGGCGGCGATGGCTTGTGCGCGAACATCGCCTTTGTCGAGCGTCAGCACGCGGAGCGCCGCTTGCTCTGCCGCGGCAACGTCGCCCGTACCGAGGAGCGCCTCCGTGAGCGCTTGATGCGACGCTTTGTGTTGCGGCGCGAGCTTTGCCGCCTCGGTCCAAATCGCAATCGCGTCCGGCAGACGCCCCAGTTGCCAGAGCACTTCTCCCAGATGAAAGCGAGCGTCGACGCTTTGGGGCGCCGCGCGGATCGCGCGTCGAAAGCACAACATCGCGTCGACGGCTCGCCCGCGAACCTGATGTTCCCGCCCGCGCGCGAGCCACTCGGTTGAATTATGCAACGTCACGTTTTGAGCCGCGATTTGAGCGCATCGAGGAGCGGACGCGGCGTGACTCGATACAACGTGCGTCCGAGTGGCGTGTGGCGAATGGCCAGCGCCGCATGGGCAAAACGCGTCGTGATCGGGACCGGCGCCGGTACGCGCGTCGCCGAATCCGCTGGCGCCGCGCCTGGCGCAATCGTCGGCGGCGTCCACGGAACGTAGCCAAGCGCGTCGCGGATGCGAATGCGCGAGAATGGCGCGAATGACGTACGCTCGGTTGCGCATGCGAGCACATTTTCGTAAACGGCGAACGTCGCTTCGGCCATTTCAACGAGGGAAATGTGCGGCGTTCGCTTCGCGCGCGCACTCGCCGCTTCAATCGCTTGTCGACTCGCTTCATCGACGAGCGCCGCGATGCGATCGAGCATCTGCGCCTCGTCGCGCCATTGCGCCTGGGTCATGACCCAACCCGCGTCGGACCCTTCGACGCGCTCGGCGAGAGCGCCGATCGGGGGCACGAGCACCGGAACGCCCGCGGCCCAGGCCTCGGACAGCGTGTAACTGAACGTCTCCGGACCCGCCGATGGATAAATGACGAGCTTGGCACGGTAATGCGAAAGGAGCGCCGGCAACTCGCGACGCTCGTAGCGTCCATGGACACTGAATCGCGCGTCGTCCGACTGCCACCGCGTATGTTGAACGTCGAGATAGCCGATCAATACGAAGCGCAGCGGCAGATCTCGTTGGCGGGTCAACTCGATCAAGCGCTCGATCCGCCGCGCGCCCTTGTCCGGTCCGATCGCCCCTAAAAGGACAACGGTCGAAACGTCGTCGTCCGGAAGCGTCAACGCCGACGTCGGCATCGACGAGTCGAGGTTTTCCTCCGTCGTGCCGTGACCGATAAGGTGTACGTCTCGATCAGGAAAGTAGCGGATGAGCGTCGCAGCCGCCCATCGGGAGGGCGCGATCACAAATGCCGCGCGCGCGAGAAGTCGGCGATGGCGTTCGCGCCACGTCTCGATGTCGACCGCCGCGTGCTCCGACTGCTTCGCGAGGCACGCCGCACATATCCTCGCATCGGTCTCGGCTCCGCAGAACATCTGGTCGGGACCGAGAAATGTGATCGTCGGGCACGCGAAATTGAGATCGTGCACCGTGTACCCGTAAGGTACGGCGCTTTCTTCGAGGGCCGCCAGCAAGCCATCGCGACATCCCGAAATGTTGTGCAGGTGAGCGATTGCGATCGAGAACGATGCGCAGATCGCACCGATGAACTGCGGCCACGATTCGTCCGCGCAACGGTCGAGCTTGAACAGGATGAGCCTCCCATCCGCGCGATGCGCCTCGATTTGCCAGTTGTCACCGACGGCGATCGCCAGATAGTGCCGCCAACGATCGCGCGATGCTTCGATCAATGCTCGCACATGCGTCTCGGTGCCGCCGCCGTGATCGTGAATGATGTGCAAGATGCCGGGCGCTGCATGAGACTGCCGCAAGAGCTCGTCCTGCGCCGCTTCCCGCAGTGCGGCCAGCGGATCGCACTTGATGTATTCCTCGACCATCGCCGTGTAATGCGGGTGCCGCTCGAGAAGGATCGCGGTATTGCGGGGCGAAAGCTCCGCTTTCTGGCCGGCGAACGATCGACCGCCGATGTGCACGACGAATGCATCGTCGGCGAGCACGTTGCGCCAGCCGTTGCGCGCCGCGCGCAAACAAAGGTCGTTTTCCTCTCCATACCCGATGCCGAACGCGGGATCGAACACGCCGACTGCGTCGATCAA
>DASXPO010000147.1:0-51491 GCA_036493535.1 Casimicrobiaceae bacterium | reverse complement strand
CGGCCGCGCAGCATGCCGTTCACCGCATCGCGATGCAGATAAGCGCCGCGATGACCGCGCCGTGTGCTGAAGCCCGCGGCGAGCATGGCGACCACTTCGCGGAATTCTTCCGGCATCAACGACGCATACGGGTACGCGCGTTGCATGCGCTCGAGCAATTCCCGCTCGGACCATTCCTGCGCCGCGACTTCGGCGACGATCTGTTGCGCCAGCACGTCGAGCGGCTTCGGCGGAATGTGCAAGCGATCGAGCTCGCCGCGGCGTACCGCGTCGAGCAGCGCCGTGCATTCGACCAGCTCGTCGCGCGACAATGGGAAGATTCGCGCCTTCGGCACACCGCCCACCTGATGGCTCGCTCTGCCCGCGCGCTGCAGGAACGTGGCAATCGAGCGGGACGACCCGAGCTGACAAACCAGCTCGACGTCGCCGATGTCGATGCCGAGCTCGAGCGATGCCGTCGCAACGAGCACCTTGAGCTCGCCGTTTTTCAGTCGCTGCTCGGCCTTGAGACGGAGCTCCTTCGCCATGCTGCCGTGGTGCGACATCACCTGCTCGGCGCCCAGCAATTCTGACAAGTGCCGAGCGGCGCGCTCCGCCATCCGCCGCGTGTTGACGAAGATCAGCGTCGTGCGATGCGCCTGCGCGAGCTCGGCGAGGCGCGCGTACACCTGTTCCCAGACCTCGTGCGACATCACCGCCGAAAGCGGCGACGCCGGAACCTCGATCTCGAGATCGCGCGGCCGGATGTGGCCCGTGTCGACAATCGCGTACGGCGCATCGACGCCGACCAGAAAGCACGCCATTTCTTCGATGGGCTTTTGCGTCGCCGACAGTCCGATTCGCGCCGGCGGATTCGCGGTCAGCGCGGCGAGACGCTCGAGCGACAGCGCAAGGTGGCTGCCGCGCTTGTTCGCTGCAAGCGCATGTATCTCGTCGACGATGACGGTGCGCGTCGTTGCGAGCATCGTACGTCCCGACTCGGAGCCCAGCAGCACGTACAGCGATTCGGGCGTCGTGACGACAATGTGCGGCGGGCGACGGCGCATGCCCGCGCGCTCGGCCTGCGGCGTGTCGCCGGTGCGCACGAGCGTCCGGATCTCGACGTCGGGATATCCCTGCGCCGCCAATTCCGCGCGCACGCCGGCGAGCGGAACGGCGAGGTTTTTCTGAATGTCGTTCGAAAGCGCCTTCAACGGCGAGACGTAAACGACGAGTGTCTCGTCGGGCAGCGGCGACTCGACGCCGCGGCGGACCAGATCGTCGATCGCGGCCAGAAACGCCGCCAGCGTCTTGCCGGAGCCGGTGGGCGCGGCGATCAGCACGTTTTGGCCCGACTGTATCAGCGGCCAGGCGCGCGCTTGCGGCTCGGTTGCGGCCTGAAAATGCTGGCGGAACCAGCCTTCGACCGCGGGATGAAAAGAAGCGTTGCGCATAGGGATATTGCACCTTTCGACGTCGGCCCCATCTTACCCTCTGACTATTCGGGAGACTCCAACCCATGCAGCCGCGTGATCGGAATATATGGATGTGGGAGCAGGCTTTCGACCTGCTCGATCGGGCAGACCGACTGCATCGGCACTTTTTTCGCCTCGGTGCGGAGCGCGAAAAGGGTCCCTGCTGGGAACCGCCGATCGATGTCGTCGAGACCGATCGAAAGGTGATGATCGTGGTCGCCCTGCCCGGCGTCGCGCCCGATCAACTCGAGATCGTCGTTGGCGACGCCACGTTGTCGATCGTCGGCGAGCGACCCGTGCATTTGCCCGCCAACACCGTGATCCGCCGGCTCGAAATTCCCTATGGACGCTTCGAGCGGCGCATCAACTTGCCGCAGGGCCGCTTCGAAATCGAAGAGCGCGCGCTCGAGCATGGTTGCCTGCGCGTGGTGTTGCGCAAGATCTGAACGGAGACAAAAACCTTGAGCATCGAGATGGAACAAGCGAACACGGCGACCGCCGATGCGATCGTCGGTGAGCCGCGCGCGGATGCCGAGCGGACTTTTCCGCCCCTTCCGGACGACGCGCTGATCATTCTGCCCACGCGCAACCTCGTGCTGTTCCCGGGCCTCGTCATGCCGATCAACGTCGGCCGCGAAGCCTCGGTTGCCGCAGTCCAGGAAGCGGTGCGCAGCAAGCGCCGCATCGGCGTCGTTCTGCAGCGCAATCCTGCGACCGAGAATCCGTCGCCCAACGAATTGCACGAGGTCGGAACTGCGGCCGCGATCGTCCGTTATCTGACGACGCCCGATGGCACGCATCACCTCGTCTGCCAGGGGCAGCAGCGTTTTCGCATCGTCAAATTTTTGGACGGCTATCCGTTCCCCGTCGCGCGCGTCGAATTTGCGCATGAAACGGACACGATCACGCCGGAGATCGAAGCGAGGATGATTCAGGTGAAGGAGCGCGCGGTCGAAGCGCTCCAGTTGATCCCGCAGGCGCCTGCCGAGCTCGCGGTCGCCGTGCAGGAGATCAAGCTGCCGGGCGTGCTCGCCGACTTCATCGCCGGCCTGATGGATATTCAGCCCGAAGAGAAGCAGGCGGTGCTCGCAACCACCGATTCGCAGAAGCGCCTCGATACCGTGCTGTCGCATCTGGTGAGCCGTATCGAAGTGCTGCGGCTGTCACGCGAGATCAGCGACCAGACGCAGGAGCGCCTCTCGAAGTCGCAACGCGACATGCTGCTGCGCGAGCAGCTGAAGACCATTCACGAGCAGTTGGGCGAGAACGGCGAAGCGGGTAGCGAAGTCGCCGAGCTCGCGAAGGCGATCGACGAGGCGAAGATGCCCGAGGAAGTCGATCAGCACGCGCGGAAGGAATTGAAGCGTCTCGAGCGGATGCAGGAAGGCTCGGGCGAATACCCGATGCTGCGCACGTATCTCGAATGGCTGACCGAGCTGCCGTGGTCGAAGTCGACCGACGACCATATCGACATCGCCCAAGCGCGCGAAGTGCTGAACAACGATCACTTCGGGCTCGACAAGATCAAGCGGCGCATTCTCGAGTATCTGGCGGTGCGCAAGCTCAATCCGGAAGGCAAGAGCCCGATCCTGTGCTTCGTCGGCCCACCGGGGGTCGGCAAAACCTCGCTCGGCCAAAGCATCGCGAGGGCGACCGGGCGGAAGTTCGTGCGTGTGAGCTTGGGCGGCATTCACGACGAAGCGGAAATCCGCGGCCACCGGCGCACCTACGTGGGCGCCCTTCCGGGCAATATCATCCAGGCGATGCGCCGCGCCGGGGCGCGCAATAGCGTGATGATGTTGGACGAGATCGACAAGCTCGGTCACGGCATCCAGGGCGATCCGTCGGCCGCGCTCCTCGAAGTGCTCGATCCCGAGCAGAACTCGACCTTTCGCGACAACTACCTCGGCGTGCCGTTCGATCTGTCGAAGGTGATGTTCATCGCGACGGCCAACATGCTCGACACGGTTCCGACGCCGCTCCGCGACCGGATGGAAGTGATCGAGCTGCCCGGTTACACGGAAGCCGAGAAAGCGGAGATCGCAAAGCGCTACCTGATCAAGCGTCAGCTCGAAGCGAACGGTCTCACCCATGAGCAATGCGCGCTGACCGACGCCGCGATTCATACGATCATCGCCGATTACACGCGCGAGGCTGGTGTGCGCAATCTCGAGCGGACGATCGGCAGCGTGTTTCGCCATGTCGCCATGCGGATCGCCGAAGGCGTCGCGCAGCAAGTCACAATCGATGCCCCGGATTTGCCGCCGATTCTTGGCGCCCGCAAGTTCGAGAACGAAGTCGCGATGCGCACGAGCTTGCCGGGTGTCGCCACCGGCCTCGCCTGGACGCCCGTCGGCGGCGACGTGCTCTTCATCGAGGCGAGCCGCACGCCGGGCAGCGGCAAATTGATTCTCACGGGCCAGCTCGGCGATGTGATGAAGGAAAGCGCGCAGACGGCGTTGACGCTCGTGAAGGCGCGTTCCGCGGAGCTCGGCGTCGCGCCGGAGCTGTTCGAGAAAAGCGACATCCACGTGCACGTTCCGGCGGGCGCGATTCCGAAGGATGGACCAAGCGCGGGCGTTGCGATGTTCACGGCGCTGGCTTCGCTGATGACCAATCGTGCGGTGCGAAGCGACCGCGCGATGACCGGGGAGATCAGCTTGCGCGGTCTCGTGTTGCCGGTCGGCGGCATCAAGGAGAAAGTGCTCGCGGCGCTCCGCGCCGGCATCACGACGGTGCTCTTGCCGGCCCGCAATAAAAGCGCGCTCGAGGAAATTCCGGAAGACGCCCGCCAGCAGTTGACGTTCGTATGGCTCGAGACAGTCAGCGATGCGGTGACGGAGGCAATCCTCCCCAAGGCATAATCGCGGCTTCATGAGCCGATCCGTCGATTCTCTCGGGCATCGATTCGTCGCCGTGCTCGCGGCAGCGATGCTCCCGCTGATTCACGTCGCCAATGCGCAAACCAGCGACAAGCCCGAAGCGGTCGCGCCTTATGCTGCGACGCTGACGCTCGTCGTCGACGCCATGCTGAAGCTCGCAGACGTCGGTCCGAACGATTTTGTCGTCGACCTCGGTTCCGGCGATGGCCGGATCGTCATTGCCGCGGCAACGCGATTCAGGGCGCGCGGCGGGCTGGGCGTCGATATCGAACCAAAGCTCGTCAAATATGCAAACGACAGCGCCGCGCAGGCAGGCATCGCCGATCGCGTCACGTTTCGCGAAGAGGATCTCTACAAGACCGACGTGCGCGAGGCGAGTGTCGTGACCGTCTATCTGCTGCCGGCCGCGATGCCGCGACTCGAGCAGAAACTTTTGGCGGAGTTGAAGCCGGGCACGCGCGTCGTCGTTCAGGATTATCCGTTTCCAACCTGGCGTGCCGAGCGTGTGATCGAGCTTCGGACCCCCGACAAGGAGACGAGTGTCGGCACCCCTTTCGCCCAACTTTTTCTCTACAAAGTTCCGGCGACGAAATAACGCCGCGCAATCACCCGGCCCCCGTGACGCGCCACACGGTGTTGCCGACGTCGTCGACGACGAGCAGCGCGCCCCGCTTGTCGACGGCGACGCTCACCGGTCGCCCCATCGCACCGCCGCTCTCATCGACGAAGCGCGTCAGTACATTGACCGGTTCGCCGCTGGGCTTGCCGTTGTTGAACGGAACGAAGATCACGTCGTAGCCGCTGCGCGGCTTGCGGTTCCACGAGCCGTGCTGGCCGACGAACATCCCTTCTTTGTAGGGCGGCGGCAGCGCTGAACCTTGCGCCGAAGCGAGTCCGAGCGACGCGGTGTGAGGGCCGAGCGCATAGTCGGGCGTGATCGCGCGCGCAACCAGATCGGGACGCTGCGGTTTCACCCGCGTGTCGACGTGCTGGCCGAAGTAGCTGTACGGCCAACCGTAGAATCCGCCGTCCTGCACCGACGTCATGTAATCGGGAACGAGATCGCTTCCGAGCTCATCGCGCTCGTTGACGGCGGTCCACAGTTGATGCGTGTGCGGCTCGAACGCCAGGCCATTGGGATTGCGAAGGCCGGACGCGTAGATTCGATGCGCGCCGGTCTTGATATCGATCTCCCAGATTGCGGCACGGTTCTCTTCCTGCTCGATGCCGTTCTCGCCCGCGTTGCTGTTCGAGCCGATGGAGACGTAAAGCTTGGTACCGTCTGCGTTGGCGACGAGATTTTTGGTCCAGTGATGATTCAATGGACCGCCGGGCAATTCGGCGATCTTCGTGCCGTTGTCGGTGATGCGCGTTTGTCCCGTCTCATAATGGAAGCGCATCACCGAGTCGGTGTTCGCGACGTAGAGCTGGTCGCCGACCAGCGCCATGCCGAACGGCGAATTCAGGCTTTCGAGAAACACGGTTCGAGTATCGGCAACGCCGTCGCCGTCGGCGTCGCGTAACAGCGTGATGCGATTCGCGCTCGGCTGATTCGCGCCCGCGCGCTTCTGGGCCATTTTATAGAACCAGCCTTTGATGCCCTTGCCGTCTTCGGGCTTGGGCGGCGCATCGGTTTCGGCGACGAGCACGTCGCCGTTCGGCAGCACGTAGACCGAGCGCGGATGCTGCAGTCCGTTCGCGAAGCGTTCGACCTTCAACCCATTTGCCGGCGTGGGCGCCGCCTTCTCCGGCCACCCTTTGACGGGCGCAATGTCGACTGTTGGGATCAGCGATTGGTGGGGGTCGGGGATCGCCGGATTCGGCCCGGTGCCGGCGGCCACGGTTAGTTTCGCCATGTCGCCGCATCCAGCCAGCGCCAGAACCGCGCACGCGAGAATGGAGACGCTACTGCTGCGCCAAAGAAAATCAGTGGGCCTTGTCATCGTCGTACCACCACGATGGCATTTGGAGTCGACGCCCGGTTGGAAGTTCGGGGGCGTCGATTGTTGCAAAAGCGTGTCAAAAAAAGACGATCGGGCTACTACGGTTAGTGGTTTTTGTGGTAAACAGCCACTAGATATTGTAAATTGGGCTTGAAACAGCCCAAAGCGCGGCCGGGCGACGGGGGGTATCGATCGATGATATCGACGTGGTGGCTGATGGTGGCTTTCGTGGTCGGCATCTATGCGGGCATTTCGCTGATGGCGATCCTTTATTTCTCGCAGCGTAACGAGGATAACGTGGCGGATCTCCCCGACGTCATGCACCCTTCGTAGCTGTCAAGCTCGCCGCTCGCGACGCCTCGAAACGTCGTTCGAGGGCCGGGGCCCGTTCAGCGGGCTCGCGGCCCTTTGTCCTTCAAGCGGGGACTTTTTCGCGCGCTTCGACGGGCTTGGCCGGTTCTTTCGATTGCGCAACCGATGGTTGCGGCGCGGGTTGCTTGTTCAAGGCGTCGATCTGTTCCTGCATCTTGCGCTGTTCCTTCGCGCGACCTATGGAAAACCAACTGCTGTATCCGTAACACATGGCGACTCCTTTCAATAGCCGATACGAGTCTCCCTCATGCCGTTGGAATTGTGATTCGATGCTACGCCCAGGCACGGAGCGCATCAAGCCTGCGTCATGCGATTTGCATATTCAATCTCGCGCCGTCCTACACGCGAATCAGAGTTTGCCGATCGATTGGCGCCCGTCTTAAGCGGATAGTACGAACCATGGCAGGAACTTCCCGGTGCACTGTTTTGGTCGACGGGTCCACAACGGTCGCATTCACAGGGAACGCTCCTGCCATACTCATTTACGGGGCCGTTTATCGACGTGCCCTCTCCATGCGCAGCGCTTCCTGCAACGCCTCGATGCGCTGAAAAAGCCGTAGCACGACGGCGAGCGCGTGCGTGTCGTCGAGCGCGAGTTCTTCGCGCAATCGGTGCGCAGTCCGGGCGACGACGATCGATCGGGACTCGAACGTCACGGCGGTCGCATCGACTGATCCAAACACGCCGCACTCGTTGAGCTCGAGCAGTTCACGCTCGGAAAGTCCCGAGCGCTCAGCCAGCTCGACCAGCGTCACGAATTCGCTGTGCTCGAGAAACGTCGCTTCGACGGTTTCGATGTTCATCTATCGATTCTCCTGTTCGAATTGCGCGCGCGGATTGAAGCTCGATGCGCTCGCAAGCTGCGCAAACAGCTCGCGCTGACGTTCGTCGACGACCGTCGGAACGACGATCTGCACGTTCGCATACAGATGTCCCGCCGTGCCGTCGGAACGCTTGAAGCCGCGACCCGCGAGCCGCAGCTTTTGCCCCGCGCGCGTCCCGGCCGGCACTTTGAGCGATACGATTCCGGCAGGCGTCGGCATTTGCACGCTGGTGCCGAGCACCGCTTCCCAAGGAGCGACCGGCAAATCCATGTGCAAGTCGAGTCCATCGGCACGGTAGAGCGGATGCGATTCAACTTGGATGTCGAGATACAAGTCGCCGTCGCGCCCGCCGCGACGTCCCTTGCCGCCTTTTCCCGGGACGCGCAGCTTCTGCCCGTCGACGACACCGCTTGGAATGCGCACCTTCATCCGGTGCGGAACGCGCCGCGCCAGTCCCTGCTCGTCGTATTCGACCGCCATCAGATCGAGCTCGATCTCGGTCCCGGCGTACGCCTGGTCGAACGTCAAGCGAACATCTGCCTCGTAATCGGCGCCCGGAATCGGACCCGCGCGGGCTCGTCTGCCCGATCGACCCGCCAATCCGGCGAAGAGATCCGCCAGATCGACGTCGTCGAACGAAAACTGCTCTCCGCCATACGATTGCCCCCAGTCGGGGGGCGGCCGAAAGTCCTCGCCGGGGGAATGTCGGCCGAGCTGGTCGTAGGCGGCGCGCTTCTCCGGATCCTTGAGCGTCTCGTACGCTTCGCCGACTTCCTTGAATTTCTCCTCGGCGTCCGCTTCCTTGGACACGTCGGGGTGGTATTTGCGGGCGAGCTTTCGGTACGCCTTTTTGATGTCGTCTTCCTTGGCGTCGCGCGCGACGCCAAGAACCGCGTAGTAATCCTTGTATTTCATTGCTGGGGGACCTTGAGGGCGGGTCTTTCAATCATAGCGGTGAATCGAAGCTTGTTCAGTGATCGAAATGCGCTTGACTCAGCGAAGTGCTATATCGTACGATATGTTTTTAGATAGTCACGAACGGCACCGACGGGAGATAGGCATGCATCATGGATTCGCAAGATGGTTCGGAGAACAACGGCATTGCGGCCCTCGCACTGGAGGGCGTCCATTTGGTTTCTTCGGCGGAATGATGGCGCGCGGCGACCGCGGCGTGCACGGTTTTCGCGCGGGACGCAAGCTCGGCAGCGATGATCTGCAGCTCGTGATCCTCGCGCTGCTCGAAGAGAAATCGCGCCACGGATACGAAATCATCAAGGCGCTCGAAGAGCGTTCGGGCGGCTTCTACAGCCCGAGCCCCGGCATGGTCTACCCGGCGCTCACATACCTCGAAGAGCTGGGGTACGCGGTCGTCGAGGCCGAGGGGACGAAAAAGCTCTACCGGATTACCGATGAAGGTCGCCGGCATCTCGACGAACGACGCGCATTCGCCGAAGCGATATTCGCGCAGCTCCGTTGGGTCGGCAGCCGGATGGAGCATGTTCGTCGCGCCTTCGAAGGCGGCGAGTCGACTTCGACGTCCGACCACGATGCGGCCGCCCGTCGTGGGTTCGGAAAATCATTGAACGAGGCGCGGCACGTGTTGCGCGCGGCACTGGTCTCGAAGTTCGATGCCGATGCCGGTGAGCAAAATCGCGTCGCGGACGTTCTTCGCCGCGCCGCCGACGAAATCGTGGGCAAAAAGCGCTAATACGATCTTAGGGCGAGGAACTCGCGCCGCGTCTTCGGTCCGTGCGTGAGGAATGTCGGATCGGCGCGGTCGCGATACTCGTCGCGCGCGCGTGCGACCCGATCGCGCGGCAGATGTTTTTTCAGCACGTCGGCACTGACGTTGTAGACCTTGAGCGCGTTGCGACCGAACACTTTCGTGCGCAGGGCCGGTGTCAACCGCGCATAGCCTTGCTTGGCGACAAGCGCATCGGAGATCTGAAAGGTCCGAAACGCCTGAATCTGGTCTTGCGGCGATCCATACCAGATCGAATCGGTGCCCCATAGCACGTTGCTCTCGCCGACGTACTTGAACAACTTGCCGAGCGCATGCGCGGCCGCCTCGGGATCCCGCATCAAAAAGCGCCACGTCGAGCCGAGCTCCGCGTAAACGTTGGCGTTCGGCGGAATCCCGTTTTCCGCGAGACTTGTGCAGAGTCCATCGATTCCCTCGCGGCGTTTGGGATCGTACGGGCCTTCGGTTGCTCCGGGAACGAATCCCGAGTGGTAGATCAGGAACGTCACATCGGGATAGCGTTTCGCCACGCGTCCGACATCGACGCAGGTCGAATGCTCGTACGACTGCGGGCCGAACGGCAGACCCTTATGGACCGCGATCGTGCGGATCCCGAGTTTGCGCGCCTTCTCGATCAATGCGATGCCGACGTCGTCGTCGAGATAGAAACCCTTTCCGCTCGGTCCCCACTGGGTGTAGGTCTTCCACGCCGCAATCGGATAGCGTTCGGCGAGCATGTCCATGCCGTCGAGATCCCCGGCCTGATTCGGGTTCACTCGGCCATGCAGGAACACGCGATGCGTGCCTTCCATCTTCTCCACGATCTGCGCCGTCGCCGCGGCTTCTTCGATCGTCAACGGCTCGTCCTTGCGCGTCGACGGGACGAACGACAGCACGATCAGGTCCGTGTCCGAATCGAGAAAGATGTCCTTGATGAATTCGTCGGCACCTAGGCATTGAAGATAGCCGAGGCCCGGCGCCGTCGCGTTCGCACAGCCTTTGAGATTCGTGAAGCGCAGCGGTTGCGCATCCGGCGGCAACGTCTTCGTCCAGGCGCCGGTCGGATTGACGAAGTGCCCCTGGACGTCGAACACGAACTCGTTGCGGTCGAGAGTCGAACGCGCGAGCTGCAAATCCAGCGCCGCTTCCTCCGGCACGTCGAAATAGCCGCCGCGCCGGCCCGCCGCTGCATACGCGGCATTCATGCCCAACAACGTCGTCGCGGCCCCGCACGCCGAAACGAGAAAGGCGCGTCGCGAGAGCGCTAGAAGCTTCGCATTGGCGCTCGCCTGCTCGAATGCGAGACGTCGTGCGATGTGATGGCACGGCGCCAGAGGAATCGGCGCAAATTCGCCGTTGGTCGTCGTGTCGAGCTTGACCGGCAATCGCCCGCCGTCCGGATCGTTTCGATAATGCATCGATATCTCCAGCCGATACGAGCCAACGACCATTGCTCTACTGCAGCTTGATCTCGCCGTCGAATTTGACGTTGATCTTGAGTCCGGGCACTTCGAGCGTGACGTGGGCCGGAAACGTTTCGGTGCCGCGAATGACGCCATCGTCGACCGCCGCAACGACCGAGCGCTCGATCTCGCGCTGGGAGTTGATGCCGACCATTTTGAGGAATTTGCGGATGCTGAGGTTGAAGGCTTCTTCGTTCATGTCCGTTCCTTTCGAGTGGAGCGTCTGAACGCCATTGTAGTTCCTGCGTCTACTTGGCCCCTCCGCGGCACTCCTTCGGCAGATAATTGCGCGGGATATCGACCGGGATGCAGGTCCAGTGAATGCGCTGGAGCCAGTCGGTCGCGGGCGCGAGCAGGATCGTCTTACCCCAGAGCTCGGGAATCGATGGGCCGAGCCCGATACGCAGCCGGCCGGTAATCGGACTTATGCTCACATCGTCCAGGAATTGCGTCCATCGCCGCGCCGCCATCGCCGCGTCAGCGAACGGACGCGGCATCGTCGCCAACGACAACCATTGCTCTTCCACTTCGCGCTTGAGCGGCGAGAGCGCCGAAAGGCTGGCGGCGATTTGCGCACGGACCGCGTGCTCGGCGTACGCCGCGAGCATCCGCGGCGCGACCGGCGACAGGGAAACGATCAACGCGCCGACACCGAAGATCAAAGCGGCGAAGAACGAAGTCGACCGACGCGATGCCAGCAAAGCCGCCGCTTTTGCCGGATCGCCGGTGATGCGCTCGGCGCGTCGGACCACGCGCCGTACGCGGCCGTATAGAAGCGGCGTCGACAACACCGCCGCGATGATGCCGGGAACGAGCCAGATTGCAACCGCAGCGCACAGCAGCCACGGCACGCTCCAATCGTCGAGGTTTTGCGCCACGCGCAAGAAAGCGAGTGCGCCTGCCGCCGGCAGCAACGCGTAAAAAATACCGGGCAGCCAGAGCTTCCGATAGAACGCCCAGACGCTTTGCAATAGCAGTGCCGGCCAATGCCATCCCGGCGCGCCGTGACCGGCGCCCTCGTAGCTCAGAAATCGCGGCGTATAGTAATCGGCCGCAGGCCCGACCGCGAGTCGAAACAATACCGCCAGCGTAGGGCGCACGACACGTTCTTCGAGGTCGCTGTTGACGAGGGCGGGAAGCGAAACAGTGTCGCTACGAAGCGACACCGCGCGTGACGGCGCGACGGAATCGCGGGCCGCAGCGATGGGAAGGTCTTTGTTGCCGCAGACAACGCAGGTTCCTTCGTCGAGACTGAATCTGAATCCGCAGCGACGGCAGGTCAACGATCTCTCCAGCGAAGCGAAACAAAAAGCCGCGCGCATTTTACCAAGCGATGCGCCTGTATCCAACAACTATTTCGAATCTGCGATGGGTGACAACGATCTCGAAGCGATCGTCGCGCGCACGCTTGCGGACTATAGCCGCAACGCCTCCGCTTTCCGGGAGGGGACTCGCGACCACGATGTCAGTCAGAACATCGCCGCGTTGCTCGCGCCGATTGGCGGCGAGGCGCCGTTCGTCCTGCTCGATCTCGGTTGCGGACCGGGCCGCGATCTCAAAGCACTGAAAGCGCTTGGACATCGTCCGATCGGCATCGAGGGATCGCCCGAATTCGTCGCAATGGCGCGCGCGGACAGCGGTTGCGAAGTGTGGGAGCAGGATTTCCTGCGGCTCGCGCTCCCAATGAATTACTTCGACGGCGTGTTCGCGAACGCATCGCTGTTTCACGTGCCGCGCCGGGAGCTTCCCCGGGTCCTGGGGGAGTTGAACGCGGCTCTCAAAACCAACGGCGTGGTGATGAGCTCGAATCCGCGCGGCCGCGACGAGGAAGGATGGCATCGCGAGCGCTATGGCGTCTTTCATTCGCTCGAATCGTGGCGCAAATTCATGACGCAAGCGGGATTCGTCGAGCTCGACCATTACTATCGCCCTGCCGGATTGCCGCGTGAGCAACAACCTTGGCTCGCCAGTGTGTGGCGCAAGGCACGCGTCGCATCGGCATGAGGCTTGCCGCATCAGCCGTTGCCGGCGTTGCGTCATTGCTCTCGTCCTGCGTGATATTGACGACGCTGCCGCGCGCGATCGTGCAGCAGCCCGATGGCCAGTTGGTCGTTCGCTCGATTCCCTGCAGCGGTATCGGCGTTGAGCCCCGCGTCGGCAATACGACGCCGCGGGACGCACTCGATCCGAGCGCCATACGCGTGCTTACTTGGAACATCCACAAGCAAGGCGACGACGGCTGGGATCGCGATCTCGCGCGTTTTGTCGCCGGGAACGACCTCGTGCTGCTGCAAGAGGCGGTGCTGACGCCGTCGCTCCGTGGAATTCTCGACGCCGAGCGTTTGCGCTTCACGATGGCGAGCTCGTTCACCTACGAGAACGCCGACATTGGCGTCGTGTCGGCCGCGCGCGTGAGTCCGCTCGCGGCGTGCACGGAGCGCGTCGTCGAGCCGTGGTTGCGGATCCCCAAATCGGCGACCGTCTCGTGGTTCACGCTCCGCGGGACGACTCAGACACTGGCGGTCGTCAACGTCCACGCGATCAACTTCTCGCTGTCCGTCTCCGCCTATCGCTCGCAATTCGAATCGCTCGCAGGCGCGCTGCGCAGCCATGCCGGTCCGATTCTGTTCGCGGGGGATCTCAACACATGGACCGACGAACGAGTCGCCGTCGTCAAAGAAACCGCCGCGGCATTGGGACTCACCGAGATCACGATCGCAGACGATCGTCGCTCGCTTTTCCTCGGTCATCAACTCGATCATGTGCTGGTGCGCGGTCTCGACGTTGTCACAGCGACGGTTTTCGCAGTCGAATCTTCGGATCACAATCCGGTGACGGCCACGCTGCGCCTTCGGGTGCCTTGAACCGTCATCCCGGAACGAATCGGAGCTTTCCCAAAATGGCCCATGATGCCGCAGCACTGACTGTCGATACGAACGCACCGCCGATCACGCGCAAGCTCGCCGAGTTCGTTGCGACGCATCCGTCGCGCGGATGGGCCGACAATGTCGATCACGAAGCGACGCGCACCGTACAGAATTGGATCGGTTGCGCGATCGGCGCCGCCCATCATCCCGCGGCCGATGCTGCACTGGCCGCAGTGAACGAGCTTGCGCCGGCCGCGCAAGCGACGATTCTCGGCCGTCCCGAACGCGTCGACATCGCGAGCGCGGCGCTGGTCAACGGCATTACGTCGCACACGTTCGACTTCGACGATACCCATCTCAAGACGATCATTCACCCCGGTGGCCCGGTCGCCTCCGCCGCACTCGCCATGGCCGAAAAAACCGGTGCCAGCGGCCGCCAGTTCCTCGATGCGATCGTCCTCGGTGCCGACGTCGCGTGCCGCATCGGCGACGGGATTTACCCGGCGCATTACGACCGCGGCTGGCACATCACCGGGTCGACCGGCATGCTCGGCGCCGCCGCCGCATGCGCGCGATTGCTGGGTCTCGATGTCGAAAAGACGACGACGGCACTCGGAATCGCCGCCTCGCAACCGACCGGCGTGCGCGAACAATTCGGCTCGATGACCAAGGCCCTGCACCCCGGCGCGGCGGCGCGCGCCGGCCTGATGGCAGCATTGCTGGCGCGCCACGGTTACACGGCATCGCAACGCGCGCTCGAAGCGCCGCGCGGCCTCCTGCAAACGTATTCGACCCAATGGAATTGGAACGCGATCACCGACGCCCTCGGCGAGCGCTTCGAAATCGCATACAACACGTACAAGCCGTTCGCCTGCGGCATTGTCATTCATCCGAGCATCGACGGCTGCGTGCAAATCGCGACGGCGCATCGTTTGAGCGCGGACGACATCGAGCGAATCGACCTGCGCGTTCATCCGCTCGTGCTGGAGCTAACCGGCAGGAAAGCGCCGCGTTCCGGTCTCGAAGGCAAATTCAGCGTCTATCACGCGTGCGCCGCCGCGATCATTCTGGGAGAGGCGGGCGAGAGCGAATTCGCCGACGCTGTCGTTGCGCGAGCGGACGTGATTGCCCTACGCGAGCGAATCACCGCAACCGCTGCGAACAATGTTGCCGAAGACGCGGCCGACGTCACCATTCATTGCCGCGACGGTCGTCGCCAGCACACGTTCGTCGCGCACGCGCTCGGCAGTCTGGAGCGGCCGATGAGCGACGCCGATCTCGACCGCAAATTTCATGGCCTCGTCGATCCGGTCCTTGGCGCGGCGCGCGCGACCCAACTGATCGGCGCGTGTCGTTCGTTGGCGAATGCCGCCGATATACGCACGCTCGCCCTGCTCGCGCGCGCATGAGGATACGCATCGCGCTGGCATTCGCGCTCGCAATTTGCGGCGCTTTGGCCCATGCACAGGAATATCCGACGCGACCCGTGCGCGTCGTCGTCCCGTTTTCGCCCGGAGGCGCCGTCGATGGTCCGATGCGCGTCATCGCGCAGGAGCTCTCGAAGCGTCTCGGGCAACAAGTGTTCATCGAGAACAAACCGGGCGCCGGCGCGACGATCGGCAGCGAGATGGTTGCGAAGGCCGCGCCGGACGGCTATACGCTCTTGCTCGCGTCGCAAACCAACGCGATCAGCGCGTCGCTGTATCGCACGTTATCGTTCGATCCCGTCGAGGATTTCGCGCCGATTTCGCTGATCGGCCGCGAGCCGGGCGTGCTGGTCGTGCATCCATCGTTGCCGGTGCGGACGCTTGCGGAATTCGTCGCTTATGTGAAGGAGCGGCCGGGCAAAGTCGACTATGCATCGTCGGGCAATGGGAGCGGTCAGCATTTGTTCATGGCGTTGTTGGCGTCGATGACCGGGATGCAGTTGAATCACGTACCGTATCGCGGCAGCGGCCAAGCGACGACCGATCTGCTCGCCGGCGTCGTCGCCGCCTCGATTCCGGGCACTGCGGGAATGGTTGGGCATATCAAAGCCGGCAAGCTTCGCCCGCTCGCCGTCACCGGCATCAAGCGCTCGCCGCAATTACCGGATGTCCCGACCATCGCCGAATCGGGTGTTCCCGGTTACGAAGCCTACGTATGGATGGGGCTGCTGGCGCCGAAAGGAACTTCGCCTGCGATCATCGAGCGCTTGCAGCGCGATTTGGTGCAGGTGCTCGCGAGTTCTGAAGTGAGGAGCCATATGGATACGGCCGGCATCGAAGTCGTCGGTTCGACGCCGGCGGAATTCGGATCGTTCTTTCGCGCCGAAAAAAAGCGCTGGGCGAAAGTGATCCGCGAAACCGGCGCAAAGGTGGATTAGTTTGGAACGGAGATGACGAACGATACCGTCACCGGCAACGAGCATTGGACGCACAAAGGCGACGTGCGTCTATTTCTCTGGGAAAAGTACGTCGGGACGCCCAATGGCAAGCGGACCGTGCTGTTCGTGCACGGGTCCTCGATGGCGTCGCAGCCGACGTTTGATTTGACGGTCCCCGGACGCCCTGACTCGTCGGTGATGGACTGGTTTGCAGAGCGCGGCTTCGTGTGCTGGTCCGTCGACATGGAGGGTTACGGCCGCTCCGACAAGTCGCGCGACGTCTATTGCGACATCGCGAACGGCGCCGCAGATCTCGAAGCCGCAACCGATTACATCACGCACACGCGGCGGATCGAACGGTTTCTCGTCTACGGCATTTCCTCCGGCGCGCTCCGCGCCGCATTGTTCGCGGAGCACCATCCCGAGCGCGTCGCGCGGCTTGCGCTCGACGCGTTCGTGTGGACCGGCGAAGGCGCGCCGACGCTGGTCGAGCGGCGCAAGAAGCTCCCGCAGTTTCTGGCTACGAAGCGACGGCCCATCGACCGCGCATTCGTCAAATCGATCTTTGCGCGCGATCATCCCGACTGCGCGGAGCAACTTGTCGTCGACGCGTTCGCGGACGCGATTCTCGCCCTCGACGATTCGATGCCGAACGGCACCTATATCGACATGTGCTCGAAGCTGCCGATCGTCGATCCGGCGCGCATTGCCGTGCCCACGCTCTTGTTGCGCGGCCAATACGACGGCATCGCGGCGTTCGACGATCTCATCGAATTCTTCAAGCGCCTTCCCAACCCGGACAAGCAATTCACCGCGCTGGCCGGCATCTCGCATGCGAGCTTCCAGCAGAAAAATTATCGGATGGTGTACGACATCCTGCATGCGTGGTTCGCGCGCGTCGATCCGGTCTATCGCTAACCGGGCCCGCGCTCGCCAGTCGAAACGGCCGCGCGTATGATGGTTCGGTCCCGCGTGGCCCGCCGCCACGATTCGGGCGTCCATCGGAGGAGACGACATCATGGCAAGAAAACGCGCGGAGAGCGACGGTGTTTATCGGGTAATCGACGTGATCGGCACGAGCCCGCAATCGTGGGAGGATGCGGCCTCGAACGCCGTCGCGACGGCCAGCAAATCGCTGCGCGATCTGCGCATCGCCGAAGTGTCGAAGCTCGACGTCAAGATTGAAGACGGCAAGGTCGTCGCGTATCGCTGCCGCGTCCAGCTTTCGTTCAAGTACGAACCTTAGCATTGCCGAAGGATCGCCTGCCGCGATGCGGCACGCGATCCTTCGTACGCCAACAGACGAAGCGGCGATGAACGCGATGTCATCGACAACGGATTCGGACGACGCGCAGGCAGAAATCGATCGGCTCGCGGCGGAGCTCGAAAAAGCGGAAGCCTACGAAGTGCGCCTGCGCCAGTTCTTTGTCGACATCAGGGCCGAATTGGCCGCGGGTCACACGGCGAACTCGATGTCGATGCTGAACGAGGCGCTGCGCTTCATCGACGACGCGACCGACGTCGTAGCACCCCACCGCGAGCCGTAACGCGGCAGGCATGTCGTGTCGGTGAACCTCCGACGGCCGTTGTCAGCGCAACGCTGATTTCATCCGTCCCTCGGCCGGCCTTGGGAACCCCATCGTCGAGACCGAGTCCCTCTTATGTCGCTTTTGCGAGGCATTGTCGTACGTTCGCGAGGGCGCTTCGAGAGGAGGTTTTCATGAATAAGTTTCGCGAAACATTGATCGTGTCGGCACTCGCCGCTGCGGCGCTCGCTGCCCCGGGCCTGGCGCAGGCGCGCACCGATTTTTCAATTAGCGTCGGGCCGCCCGCACCGATATATGAGCCGGCGCCACCGCCGCGCGTGGGGTATGTTTGGGCGCCAGGGTACTGGGACTGGAATGGTCACAAGCACGTCTGGCATAAAGGCTATTACCAGCACGAACGCCACGGCTACCGCTGGGAGCCTGATCGCTGGGCGCAGCACGGGGATCACTGGAGGCTTGAACACGGCCACTGGAACCGCGGCTGATCTAAGTCTCGTGGTCGCGCAATTCTCCCTGGACGGAGGACCGGCGATTCGGTCCTCCGTTTTGTTTGTGCGCGGCGGCAACCGTCGCCAGAGAAGATGGCCGACGATCGACGAGCCGCGTCAACCCTTGCGACGCGCGCGCGTTCGCGCCGCTTTGCGGGCAGCCGTCTTGCGGCCCGTCGAGCCTTTCGTTCTCACCGCCTTGCGTGCGGCTGCGGAACGCGACGCCGCTCCGCGCTTCCTGGCCGCGGACTTCGTCTGCTTCGAGAGTGCCGACCGCGAGGCGGCGCCGCGCCCTTCACGCTTGAGCGCGCCCTTGGTCGCGCGCGAGCGGGTCGCGGACGTCTTCTTCCGGGGATTCTTTCCGCGCGCCGTGTCCTTTGCCGCCTTGGCGCGCGTTTCGGCGCTCTGCCCTTTGCCCGGGGGCGGCAGGTGCACGCCGGCCCGCCGAGCCTTCGACAATCCAATCGCGACCGCTTGCTTCGGATTGCGCGCGCCGTGCTTGCCTTCGCGAACATGATGGATCTCTTCGCGGACGAACTCGCCGGCCTGTGTCGTGGGCGCTTTTCCTTCGCGCTTGTCCTCTTGCGCGGCTTGCAATGTCTTTTTCTCGGGCATGTTGCCCTCCTTAAAGAAAGTGACCGGTACCGATTTCGCAAGATATGTGCCGACGCCAAACCGCTGAGCGGACGTATCGTTTCGCGTGACCGGGCGGCGCACGAGAAGCATGCGGCTGTAAGCCCTGCAACAAAAAAACGCAATTTGTGCAACGTTCGGGTCGCCGTCGCACGCGGCACGATGCGCTGCATGGCATGAGGCATCGATGATGGCGAGCGTTCCTGCCATTCGGCCGTCGACGCTCGTCGTCGCCCATCCACTGCGGTTCACCGCAGCGGTATTGGCGAGCTTTCGCGCCAACCAGGGCTTGCTGCTCGCCGGCGCGGTCGCCTATTACACGCTGCTGTCGTTGATACCGCTGCTCATCCTGCTCCTGATCGCGTTATCGCACGTGATCGACGAGGCGCGCCTGTTGGCCACACTCTCCGAATATCTGGAGTTCGTGGCACCCGGCCAGTCGCTCGCGATCGTGGATGAGCTCCGCGGCTTTCTCGCGCACCGCGAAGCGATCGGCGGCGTCCTTTTGGCGTCGATGATCCTGTTCAGCGCGCTCGCGTTCACCGTGCTCGAGAACGCGATGTCGGTCATCTTTTTTCACCGCGTCTCCGTACGGCGGCGGCGTTTCATCGTCTCGGCGCTCCTGCCTTATGTGTTCATCGTATTCCTCGGCGTGGGACTGCTGATCGTGACGGTCGCGTCGGGCAAGCTCGCGGCCCTCGCCACGCACAACGTCACGCTGCTCGGCGTTCCTCGCTCGCTCGAGGAGATATCGAACTATCTGCTCTATCTGATCGGCGTCGCCGGCGAAATCTTCTTGTTGACCGCCATCTATCTGGTAATGCCGGTGGGGCGACTGTCGCTGCGACACGCGTTGATCGGCGGCATCGCCGCAGGTCTGCTCTGGGAGCTCACCCGCCACGTGCTCGTCTGGTATTACGGCACGATTTCACAAATACAGGTCGTGTATGGCTCACTGACCACGGCGATTGCGGTGTTGCTGAGCGTCGAGATTGCCGCGATCGTCCTGCTGCTGGGCGCTCAGGTGATCGCCGAATACGAGCGCATCGGCCGCGAGCCGCTTCGTCGCGACGCGCCGCCGATGCGCAGCTGACACCAGTCGAGCCCGATCGGTCTCGCGACCGGAATAATTTGCGACGGCCGCTGTGTTGCCGCTGTGTTGGTTCAGGCCGGCGCGGAGGCCGCATCGGCGCGGTCGCGCAGACCCGAGACGCCCGCCGTCTTCGCGCAATGCGCGCAGCAGTAGATCGCGCCTTCGGATTCGACGCCGTGTCCGATGATCGCGCAATCGCAATGCGCGCAGCGCGGCGCCAGCGTCGCGATCGCGCATTCGAAGCTGTCGAACGTGTGACTTTGCTCGTCCATCGTCACCGTGAAGCTCTTGTCGTACTCGTTGCCGCAGTGTTCGCAACGTGCCATGGCGACTCCTTCACTTGGGCGCAATTGGGATCCGCATCGACGATAGCCGTTCGAGATGTCGCGCGAAGTCGGCGCGCATCCGAAAGCGGTGCTCGCGTTTGTCCCACAGCGTCGGCAATCGATGCGTGAAATAAATCGGCGCCGAGCGTGTTAACCGAGGCGAAAGATCGCATTGAGCCCGTTCGCTTTCACGGCAGACGCCGTCGTTGCGCGCCTGCAATCAAGGTGTTCCCGCACGGAGGAGACTCACGATGATTCGAATTCCCGCTCTGCTCGTCGCAGCAAGCGCCTTCACCATGATCGGCGGCATGAATGCCGCATCCGCGGACAGCAATCGTTACGACGCGAAGGTGCTCGTCGCCGACATTCCGCCGGCACCGCATCTCGATCCGCATCTGGTCAACGGCTGGGGTGTCGCGTTCAACCGCAATCCCAACGGGTTCGTCTGGGTCACCGACAATGGAACCGGACTGTCGACGCTGTACGACGGCCTCGGCAATCCGCAGACGCTGGTCGTGACCATCCCCCCTGCGCCGGGCAGCACCGACCACGGCAAGCCGACGGGTATCGTGTTCAACACAGGCGGCGGCTTCAATGTAACGAGCGCGGGCAAGACCGGAAGCAGCGCGTTCATTTTTGCGACCGAAGACGGATTGATCGCCGGCTGGGCGCCGAGCGTCGACGGCACGCACGCGATTCAGGCGTTTCCACCGGCGGGCCAGTCGCAAGATGCCGTCTACAAAGGATTGGCGCTCGCAACCAGCGGCGGTAATAAATTCGTCTACGCCACCGATTTCGTCGGCGGCAAGATCGACGTGTTCAGCGCGAGCTTCGCCAAGGTGAGCGGCACCGGCAGCTTTGCTTTTGCCGATCCCCATCTACCGAAGGGATTCTCGCCGTTCAATATCCAGAACATCAACGGCAACCTGTTCGTGACCTACGCGAAACGCGAGGACGATGAAGACGACGAGACCGCCGGCCCGAGCCTCGGCGTCGTCAACGAATTCGACGCGGACGGCAATCTCATCCGCCGCTTCGCGCAACGCGGCCGACTCAATGCGCCGTGGGGCGTCGCACTCGCGCCGGCGACGTTCGGCAAATTTTCGAACAACCTTCTCATCGGCAATTTCGGCGACGGCACGATCAACGCCTTCGATCTGGGAACCGGCGAATTCCAGGGGCAGCTCAAGGGCCTCAATCACCGCTCGCTGAAGCTGGATGGATTGTGGGGCTTCGCGTTCGGCAACGGCTTCAACAATCAGCCGACCGATACGCTGTTTTTTGCTGCGGGACCCGACGACGAAAATCACGGCGTGTATGGATCGATCACCGCAGTGCCGGGGAAGGACGACGACGATAACGATTGAGCATCCGCGCGTAAAATCGCGGGATGACTTGGTCGATCGTCGCGCGCGACGCAGACGGCAGTTTCGGGATCGCAATCGCGAGCCGATTTTTCGCCGTCGGCGCGCTGTGTCCTTACGTTCGAGCCAACGCCGGCGCAGTCGCAACCCAAGCGCTTTGCAATCCGTTGTACGCAGCGCCGGCGCTCGAGGCGATGTCACGGGGGGACGCACCGGCGTCGATCGTCGAAGCGCTGACGGCCGCGGATGAGGGTCGCGTGCATCGTCAGATTCATATGATCGATGCACGGGGGCGCATCGGCGCTTTCACAGGCGCAGGTTGCATCGATTGGTGCGGTCAAATGCGCGGTGCAGACTACTCGGTCGCAGGCAACATGTTGGCGGGTCCGGACGTGCTGGCAGCGACCGCCAAGGCATACGAGGCCGCATCGTCACAGCCGTTCGCCGAACGTCTGATCGCGGCGCTCGCAGCGGGCGAAATGGCCGGTGGTGACAAGCGCGGCAAGCAAGCAGCCGCGCTGCTGATCGCCACGACCGAGGATTATCCCGCGCTCGACCTTCGAGTGGATGACCATCCGGAGCCGATCGCCGAGCTCGCGCGGCTCCACGAAAAAAGCGCCGAGCGGTTTCGGCCTTTTGTCGGTTGCCTGCCATCGCGGCGGCATCCCGCCGGCATCGTCGACCGGACCGTCATCGAAGCGGAGATCGCGCGTTTTCAGCGTGGGCGTCGCAAGGATTGATTCGGCGTGACGCATGGTATGCTGATTTCGTCGCCCACTCTGCGCGCTTAGGGGACCCTTCATGCGCATTCCATTCCGGTTGGCCGTCGTCGCGCTCGCCGCATGTCTGGCGAGCGGCGCGCTAGTCGCGCAGACATTGCGCATCGGGCTCGCGGAAGACCCCGACGTGCTCGATCCGACGCTCGCGCGGACCTTCGTCGGCCGCATCGTCTTCGCGTCGTTGTGCGACAAGCTCTTCGACATCGACGAAAAGCTCGCCATCGTCCCCCAACTCGCCACCGCCTACGAGTGGGCGCCGGACAACAAAGCGCTGACGATCAAGCTTCGGTCCGGCGTGACTTTTCACGACGGCGAAAAGATGGACGCGGCGGCGGTGAAGTACAGCCTCGAACGCCACAAGACAATGGCCGGCAGCAATCGTCGCGGCGAGCTTGCGCCGGTCGCCTCGGTCGAGGTCGTCGATCCGCTGACGGTGCGGCTCAATTTGTCGGCGCCCTTCGCGCCGCTGCTGGCGCAGCTCGCCGATCGCGCCGGGATGATCGTGTCACCGAAAGCCGCGCAAGCGGAAGGCGATAAATTCGGCGCGAAACCGGTGTGCGCAGGGCCGTTCAAGTTCGTCGAGCGCATCGCGCAGGATCGCATCGTCGTCGAACGGTTCCCGAATTATTGGAACAAAGGCGAGATCCATCTCGATCGCATCGTCTATCTGCCGATTCCCGATTCCACCGTGCGCCTCGCCAATCTTCGGTCGGGACAGCTCGATTTCATCGAGCGGCTCGCGGCGTCCGACGTACCGCAACTCAAATCCGACGCGCGCTTCAAGATCGCCAAGATCACCGAGATCGGCTATCAGGGCATCACGATCAACGTCGGCAAGAGCGAGATGGCGCAGAAGACGGCGCTGGGCCGCGATCCGCGGGTGCGCGAGGCGTTCGAGCTCGCGCTCGATCGCGATGGCATCGTCCAGGTCGTCATGGACGGCGAGGCCGATGTCGGCAATCAATGGGTCGCACCCACGAATCCCTTTTATGCGAAGAACGTGCCGATACCGAAGCGCGACGTCGCAAGGGCGAAGGCATTGTTGAAGGAAGCCGGCGCGCCGAATCCGGAGATCACCCTGATGACGCCGACCACGGCGGACGGGCAGCGAATTGCCCAAGTCGTGCAGGCAATGGTCAAGGAAGCGGGCTTCGACGTGAAGATTCAATCGGTCGAATTCGCGACGTCGCTCGACCTGGCGGACAAGGGTCAATTCGACGCCTACGTGCTCGCGTGGAGCGGTCGTGCCGATCCCGACGGCAACATCTTCAGCTTCGACGGCTGCAAGCAGCCGCTCAATTACGCCGGCTACTGCAAGCCCGAAGTCGACGACCTGCTCAACAAATCACGCAGCGCACGCGATCCCGCTGAACGCAAGAAGCTTTACGAAGGGCTCGCGGCGATCGTGCTCAAGGATCGGCCGATCGTTTATCTGTATCACCGTCATTGGCTGTGGGCATACGCGAACAAGTTGTCGGGTCTTCGCACCGTTCCCGATGGCCTCGTCCGCGTACAGGGCCTCCGCTTCAACTAGGCAAGCGTAACGGCGTTAGGTGGTCGGTACGAAATAGCCCGACGCGATGCGTTCCTGCGTCCACGGCAGATGCGCGTAGTCACCCGGACCGAAGGTCTGGCAGTGGCCCGCGAAATCCGAATCGCTGCAGAAGAACCACGTGCCGCCTTCGATGCGCATCGATCCCGCGCCGTTCCCGAACCATTGGTTCGTCAGCCGCGAAATCACCGGCCGGTCGATCACGATCGAATGTCCGCGGAAATTCGGCAGCTCGTAGAGCACGACACGCGCAAACCCCGGCTGTGTCGTGCCTGCGGTAGGTGCGGGACTCGGCTGCGTCGCCGACGGCGTTGGTTGCGCGAGCGGCGTGGCCGACGGATGATCGACCACGTCGGCCGATGCGACACGACCATTCAGCATGCCGAGCGATTCGTAACGACCGGGCATCAGCTCAATACACGATCGTCGTGTGCCGTCGCACAGGCGCCATACGCCATCGAACACGACGGCGGAGTCGATGCTGTCGCCAATTTGCACGCGGTCCAGATTGGGAACGGCGCCGGTCAACGTCACCGAGCGTCCGCCGAATCCGGCGTGTTCGTAGAGAACGATGCGCGGCGACGTCGCTGTGGCAACCGGCGCACCATTCGCCGTTTGCGTGACCTCACGCAGCGACGCCACACGGTCAGTCACACTCGTTCCGAAGCTCGAGTATTCGCCGGGTTGAAGCTGCGCGCAGTAGCCTTCGAAATAAGGTTTCGAGCAAACTTCCCAGACGCCGCTGCGAACGACCAGCGACGATGCCGTGCCGTCGGCGCCGATCCGTTCCAGATTCGGCGAAGGGCCGCGGACGGTCATCGCCGGACCCTGATAATTGCGATTCGCAAAGAGCGTCGCTTCGCCGGCAAAGGCGCTCGGCGCCAGAAGCGAAACGACGACGATCGCGCCGGCCGCCGAAAGACGGCCCATCGGTTTTGCATTGACCATAATGAACACCTCCGGGAACGGCACCGGTCGATTCGAACCGGCAACGCTTTTGACCGGCGGCGCATCATCGGGGTTTTGACCCGCGTGTCGCAAATGCTCCGAAGCGCATGTCGGACGAAATCGGATAATCGATGACTACACCACTCCCAACGGTGCGGCCGATCGGGGTCGCAGCGATTGACGCGCGCACCCGCCGCGATTGAATCCGTCATGTTCGTTTTTCTGGTCCGCCGCATCGCCACGATCGTTCCGACGCTCGTGTTCGTGTCGGTCCTGATCTTCGCGCTCCAGCAGCTGCTGCCCGGCGATCCGGCCGTCGTGCTGGCAGGCGAGGAGCGCGATCCCAATGTCGTCGCGTATCTCCACGCGAAGCTTCATCTGGATGACCCGTTTCCGATGCGCTACCTCTATTGGGTCAACGGCGTCATCCATGGCGATCTCGGCGAATCGCTGCGGATGCAACGTCCGGTGCTGTCGCTGATTCTCGAAAAGCTTCCGGTGACGCTCGAGCTCGCGGCGTTTGCCATCGTGATCGCGCTGGCAATCGGCATTCCGGCCGGCATCGTCTCGGCGGTCAAACGCAATACCGCATGGGATTACGGCGCCAACGTGATTGCGTTGTGGGGCTTGTCGACGCCGAATTTCTGGCTCGGCATCATGCTGATCCTGCTGTTCTCGGTGACGCTCGGCTGGCTGCCCGCCTCGGGATTCGTCAGTCCCTTCGAAGACTGGCGCGCGAACGTCGCGTCGCTCGTGATGCCGGCGTTCGTGCTCGGCAACGCGATCGCCGCCGTATTGATGCGACACACGCGGAGCGCAATGCTGCAAGTGTTGTCGTCCGATTACGTGCGCACGGCGCGCGCCAAAGGATTGCCCGAGCGCGGCGTCGTGTTGAAGCATGCGTTACGCAATGCGTTGATTCCGGTCATCACGCTCGGTGCGCTCGAGCTCGGCACGCTGTTGTCGGGGGCGGTCCTGACCGAGCAGGTCTTCACCATCCCTGGCTTCGGCAAGTTGATCGTCGACGCCGTTTTCAATCGCGATTACGCCGTCGTCCAGGGCGTCGTCCTGTTCACCGCGACCGCATACATCGTGCTGAACCTGTTGGCCGACATCGCGTACGTGCTCGTTAATCCGCGCATTCGCGTGCATTGATGGCCACCGTCGCCGATACGCTGCCTCGAGCGGACGTTTCGGCGCCGCGCGCACATCCGTTGCGGCGGCTGTTGCACCGACCCTCGGCGGCGTTCGGACTCGCAGTGATCGTCTTTTTTGTTGCGCTTGCCTTGTTTGCGCCTCTTGTCGCGCCCTACGACCCGCTGGCCACGGCGTGGAGCGCGATTCGCAAGCCGCCGAGTGTCGCGCACTGGTTCGGCACCGACGACATCGGTCGCGACGTCGCGTCGCGGGTGATTTTCGGGGCGCGCGCGTCGTTGCTGGCGGGCGTCGCTTCCGTGTTGATTTCGCTGTCGATCGGCGTCCCGGTCGGATTGCTGGCCGGCTACGCGGGCGGCAAGGTCGACACGCTGATTTCGCGGCTCACCGACGCCGTGCTCGCCTGTCCGTTCCTGATCCTCGCCATCGCGCTCGCGGCGTTTCTCGGCCCGAGTCTCACCAACGCGATGATCGCGATCGGCATCTCGGCCACGCCGGTCTTCGTGCGACTGACGCGCGGTCAAACACTCGCGATCAAAGCGGAGGACTTCGTCCTTGCCGCCCGGGCCATCGGCAATCCGCCGTGGCGCATCGCCTTGCGCCACGTGCTCCCCAACGCAATTCCTGCCTTGATCGTTCAGGCCACGCTTGCCATCGCAGCGGCCGTCATCGCCGAAGCAAGCCTTTCATTTCTGGGATTGGGCCAGCAGCCGCCTGCGCCGAGCTGGGGCAGCATGCTCAACACCGCCAAGAACTACATCGACAATGCGCCCTGGATGGCGATCTGGCCCGGATTGTCCATATTCCTATTGGTGCTTTCGTTCAATCTGCTGGGTGATGGATTGCGCGATGCGCTCGACCCCCGAACCATTTGAATGCTCGCTTGGTCGCAGCAATGGGGACGCGATAAATGCATGGAGCTTGGAATGCGTCATCGCGGTGCGCCGTTCGCGCGTTATATGGGATCGACCACCGTCGCGACGGACGTACGCCGTCGACACTTGACGGTTCCCCGCCTTGACGTGGGAATGGCCGACAATATCCAATCATGGCAATATCCGGTTTCGCATTGGGTATATTGGCGTCCATTCCGCCATTGAGGTCACGGGAGCGGAGGATAGGACAATGTTGAAGAGATTGATGACTTTTGCGATCGCCGCGCTGTTGTGCGGCGCGTCGGCGAGCGTGCTCGCCCAACGAGGTGGTGGCGGCGGCCATGGCGGCGGCATGGGCGGTGGCGGTGGCGGCCACGGCGGCAGTATGGGCGGCGGTGGTGGTTGGCACGGCGGCGGGGGTGGCGGCAGCTGGCACGGCGGCGGCGGCGGTAACTGGCACGGCGGAAGTTGGCATGGTGGCAACAACTGGCACGGCGGTTCCTGGCACAACGGCCATTGGTACGGCAGCAACGTAAGCTTCGCACTCGGTTTCCCGTTCTACTGGGGCTGGCCGTACTATTACCCGTACTATTACGATTCGTATTACTACGCCCCGGCGTATGCCCCGGCAGCGACCTACGCGCCGGCGTACTCCTATTATTCGACGCCGAATGCCGTCTATCTGGACTCGCCGAGCGGGGAAGCGCAGCCGTATCAGCCCCAGCCCCAGGCACGCCCGGCGCCGTCGAGAGGCCAGTACTACTGTCCGGATGTGGGCTATTACCCCTCGGTGCAGGCCTGTCCGAAAGGCTGGCTCCGCGTCGTCCCTGAGGCGCCGCCGCCACAGTAGTGGCACTGCAATGGCAATGGCTCCGGGTGTGGTAATAAGCGCCGCAGGGCCGTCCCAAGGCGCGCATTAGCCCCTCAGGGGCCAGCGCGCCGCGACAGCGGCAAGCGTGGGGGCCACTTTTCCGACACCCGGTCGTTGCTTTGGCGCGGTCGCCTGTTCTAGGATGTTCCAATACCTTGGGAGAGACGATGCGACTATCCATCTGGGGAATGCTCGCGGCCGCCGCCGGTTGCGCGGCCGCTGTGGGACCGGCCGCCGCGATGCAGTGCTATACAGTGCTCGATCGCAGCGACAACGTTGTTTATCGCGGCACGATTTCGCCCATCGATCTGAGTGAGCGCGGCGACCCGGAGCGCGAGGCCATGCGCCAGCGCGGCCAGCACCTGATCGCGATGGACGCGGATCGGTGCCCCGGCGTGGAGTTCTTTACCGGGACGGCGGGCTCGTCCAATCTCTCGGTCGACCAGATTGTCGGCGGCATCACGCCAATGCGAGGCCGTTCCCCGACCGGCAGCTCATCCACCGCGACTTCGGTTCCCAGTCCCAGGACGCCGGCTGCGACGCCCGCGAAAAAGTCCGGTTACTAACCACAACGCCCCTACGCGCGTCGAGCGCCCCTTGCGGCGCCGGATAGTTGCGGCTCGCGCGTCCGCTGCGGCCGTTCTGCGGTAAATTGGGTTCGATGAACGACACGCTCCACGCCAGCATCTGGCGCGGCGACGCGCAGGGCCGCTTCGAGACATACCAGGTCCCGCGTCATCGAAGCCAGACGATTCTCGACGTCGTCACGTACGTCCAGCGGCGGCTGGATTCTTCGCTCGCCTATCGATTCGCATGCCGCGTTGGCATGTGCGGCTCGTGCGCCATGACGGTCAACGGCGTGCCGCGCTGGACCTGCCGGACGCACGTCGCGGAAGTCCTCGATGGCGATCGCGTGGAAATCGGTCCGCTTGCACATCTGCCGATCATCCGCGACCTCGTCACGGACATGCACGAGTTTTTCGACAAGTGGGCGCGCGCCAAAGGCCGCTTCAGCGGCGAGCGCACGCGACGCGATGAATTCGCCATCGTCGAGCCCGCCACGGCCGCCCGGGCGGCTGTCGATGCGGGGATCGAATGCATCGGATGCGGTGTCTGCTATGCCGCGTGCGACGTCGTCGACGCGCGCCCCGATTTTCTCGGCCCGGCCGCACTCAATCGCGCCTGGACGCTCGTCAACGACGTACGGGACCGCGCCGGCCGCGAACGCCTTCGCGCAGTCGCCGGCGACACCGGTTGCCACGTGTGTCATACGCAGGGATCGTGCACGACGTGGTGCCCCAAGCATCTCGCGCCGACCGCGGCAATCGCCGGATTGAAGCGCGCCACTGCGAAGGCGGCATTTCGCGGCGAGCTATGAGCGTCGGGACGGAAACCAAGGTTTGGTACTTGCAACGTGTGAGCGCGATGATTCTCGCGCTCTGCGTGGTGATCCATCTCGCGGTGATCGTCTATGCATCGCGGAATGGATTGACGGCGGCGCAGATCCTCGGTCGCACGCATGGCAGCGTTCCGTTCGCCGCGTTCTACGCGCTGTTCGTCGTCGCATGTGCGGTCCACGTGCCGATCGGCTTGCGATCGATCGCGGCGGAATGGCTGCGCTGGCGCGGGCGGAGCGTCGGTGTCGCGACGATGCTGGTCGCGCTCGCGATCCTCGCGCTGGGGCTTCGCGCCGTCTACGCGGTATTCGCATGATGGCTCCCGCCGGCGTTCATGGTCATCCCGCGTGGTGGGCCTACCTCGCACATCGGCTTTCGGGCCTCGCGCTCGCAATCTTTCTGCCGGTCCACTTTTGGGCGCTCGGCACCGCACTCGCCGGACCGGCAGCGCTCGATTCTTTTTTGCGCTTCGCGGAGCAGCCGCTCGTGCGCTTCGCGCAATGGGGACTCGTCGTGCTGCTGGTCGTGCACTTGACGGGCGGCGTTCGATTGCTGCTGATCGAGTTCCGTCCCTGGTCGGGATTGCGCCACGATTGGATTGCCGGGACCGTCGGCGCAGGCGCGATGATCGCGCTCGTTTACGGACTCGCGCTTCTTACTTAAGCGATGAAAATCGATTACCGGCAAGTCGAGGAAGCCGCGAAGGAGCTCTATATTCGTGCTTTGAAAATATTGCCGCCCGATATCAAGGAAGGCTTCGATCGATTGGCTGCGCGGGAATCGACGCCGATCGCACAGCGCGTGCTCGGCACGATGATTCGCAACATCGCCGTCGCAGAGGAGACGAATAATCTGCTTTGCCAGGACACCGGCGTGCCGATCTACAACGTGTGGATCGGCGCCAACGTCGATGTGGACGGCCTGGCGCTCAAGCGCGCGATCCGCAACGGCTGCGCACGCGCCACCGTCGAGCATCCGCTGCGCTCGTCGATCGTCCATCCGCTGACGCGCAAGAACGATCAAACATCGTGCGGCATCGAGGTGCCGGTGATTCATGTCGACTGGAGCGATTCCGTTGAAGCGGTGGAGATCGAGATGATCCCCAAGGGCAGCGGCTCCGAAAACAATTCCTTTCTCAAGATGGCGATTCCCGCTGAAGGCGTCGATGCGATTCGCACGTTCGTCGTCGATTGCGTGCTCGCGGCAGGTGGCAAGACCTGTCCGCCGACGATCGTCGGCGTTGGTTTGGGCGGGACCGCGGATCTTTGCGTCGCGCTCGCGAAGCGCGCGGCGACGCGGCCGCTCGGTTCGACGTGCAGCGATGCCGCCGGCGCCACGCTCGAGCAGGAATTGTCTGCAGCCGTCAACGAATTGGGCGTCGGGCCCCAGGGATTAGGGGGCGATGCGACGGCGTTCGCCGTTCACGTCGAGATCGCGGCGACGCATATCACGATGAACCCGGTCGCCGTGAACATGCAATGTCATTCGGCGCGCCGCGCGCGTGCGACGTTCACGCCATCGGGCGTCACGTACGGATTTTGACCGTGCCACATCATGATCTTCATCCGCCGCTTGCCGAAGCGCAGGTTCGCGCGTTGCGCGTCAACGACACGGTGACGCTCAACGGGACGCTCTTCGGCTTGCGCGATGCGACCCAGATTCATCTCTTCGATCGCGACCGCAAGACGCGGCTCGATTTGCGCGGTCACGCCGCGATCCACACGGCGCCGAACGTGAAAGCCGTCGCACCAAGCGCCGAGCATCCGGCTGGCTACGCGCCGATTTGCGTCGGCACGACGACCTCCGATCGGATGGAGCGTTTTACCCGGCCGCTGATGAGCGAGCTCGGCGTGCGCCTCATCATCGGCAAAGGTGGCTTGCGCGACGCCTCGCTCGCGGCGTTTCGCGAGTTGGGCGGCGCGTATCTCGCGATCATCGGCGGCACCGCGGCGCTCGAAACAACGTGGGTCGAGCAGATCGAAGACGTCGATCTCGACGATCTCAATCCGGAATCGCTGTGGCAGTTTCGCGTGCGCGGCTTCGGGCCCTTGCTCGTCGCGATGGACAGCCACGGCGACAGCGTTTACGACAGAGTCCGGAGCGACGCGCAGGCGCGGCGCGTCAAAGTGCTGCAAAGCCTCGGCGTCAAAGGTCAATGACGATTCGACATTTCAAAACCGACGTCCTGATTTTGGGCGCCGGCGGGGCCGGATTGTTCGCCGCATTGCACGCCAAGCAAGCCAATCCGGCGCTGTCGATCACCGTCGTCGTCAAGGGCCTGCTCGGCAAGTGCGGCTGCACGCGGATGGTCCAAGGCGGCTACAACGTCGCGCTCGCGGCCGGCGACTCGGTCGAGCGTCACTTCAAGGACACGATCGAAGGCAGTGCCTGGCTCGCCGATCAGGATCTTGCGTGGACGTTATGCACGAAGGCGGTCGAGCGCGTGCACGAACTGGAGAACGAGCTCGGCTGTTTTTTCGATCGCAATCCCGACGGCACGATTCACCAGAAAGCATTCGCCGGACAGACGTTCGATCGCACGGTTCACAAGGGCGATCTGACCGGCATCGAGATCATGAATCGCCTGGCCGAGCAAGTATGGGCGCGCGATATCGGTCGACTCGAGGAACATCGCGCCGTCGAGCTCGTCAAGACGCGCGACGGCGGCGCGATCGCCGGCGCACTTCTGATCGACATCCGCGACGGCGAGTACGTTTTCGTGCAAGCACGCGCGGTGCTCCTCGCGACGGGCGGCGGTCCGACGATGTACCGCTATCACACGCCGTCGGGCGACAAGAGCTGCGACGGCATGGCGATGGCGTTGCGCGCCGGATTGCCGTTGCGCGACATGGAAATGGTGCAATTCCATCCGACCGGTCTCCTGGCGGGCCTCGAGACGCGGATGACCGGCACGGTGCTCGAAGAAGGCCTGCGCGGCGCCGGCGGCTATTTGTTGGACGGCGCACGCGAACGGTTCATGCAACGCTACGACACGCGAGGCGAGCGTGCGACCCGCGACATCGTTTCGCGCGCGATGTTCATCGAGATGCGCGAAGCTCGCGGCTCGCCCAACGGCGGGCTCTATCTGCAAATGTCCCATCTCGGCGCCGATAACGTCCGCCGCCAATTCAAGGGAATGGTCGAGCGCTGCGCCGATTGCGGCTTCGATTTGGCGGGCGGTTTGATCGAAGTGGTGCCCACCGCGCATTACATGATGGGTGGCGTTGTCTTCGCCCCCGACTGCACGACCGCGCTGCCCGGGCTGTTCGCCGCGGGCGAGGATACGGGCGGCGTCCACGGGGCGAATCGTCTGGGCGGCAACGGCGTCGCCAATTCGACGGTGTTCGGCGGTATTGCCGGAGACTCGATCGCCGCATGGTTTCGATCCCAGCGGATCGGGGCCGATCCCGACTCCGACGCGATCGCCGCCGCAATCGATGCCTGTGAACAAGCATTCCGGCCGCCGCGCGGCGACCTCGAGATGATTCGCGACGGTCTCTATGACGTTATGTGGAACGACGTCGGTATTTTGCGCAGCGCGTCGGGATTGACACACGCAATTGATCGCCTCGCCGATCTCGATTCCGCGCTCGATCGTACCGGCGTCGCCGATGGCAATCGCGCATTCAATCTGGCTTGGCACGACTGGCTCAACTTGAAGAGCCTTGTCGCGGTGAGCCGGGTCATCGGGCGTGCAGCCCTCGCACGCGAGGAATCTCGAGGCGCGCATTTTCGCGAAGACTTTCCGGCCGCGGGCGCCCTCGCCGCGTCGACCTACACCGTCGCGCGCACAATTGATCGAGAGGTCGCCGTCACGCACGAGCCGGTGCGCTTTACGCGGATGACGCCGCCCGCTCCAAGGTGACCGCCCGGCCGCCCGATGCTCGTCCGCGTTTGGATTACACTGCCTCATCGTGGCCAACAAGGTGACGCGGCGAAAATCAGCGGCGACGCGCCGTCCGGCGAAGCTGGCCTTTGAGCTCGTTGCCGTGGCTGCGTCCGCCGGTGGGCTGAATGCAATCAGCCTTCTTGTCGCAGCGCTTCCGGCTGATTTTCCGGTGCCGGTGGTCATCGTTCAGCATCTCGATCCGCGTCATCGCAGCCTGATGGCCGACATTCTCAACCGGCGGACCTCGCTGCACGTCAAGCAAGCGAGGGAAGGCGAACGAATCGAGGCCGGCTGCGTTTACATTGCGCCGCCGGATCACCATTTGCTGGTCAACGCCGACGGCACGCTGTCGCTCACGCATACCGAGCTCGTCCATTTTGTTCGTCCCTCGGCCGATCTGTTGTTCGAATCGGTGGCGGCGAGTTACAAGGAGCGGGCGATTGCCGTCGTGTTGAGCGGGTCCGGCAGAGACGGCGCGATGGGCGTGGAGGCGATCAACAAAATGGGTGGAACCGTGCTCGCGCAGGATGAGGGGACCGCCGAGTTCTTTGGAATGCCGGGTGCGGCCGTGGAAACCGGCTGTGTCGATTTCGTGCTCCCACTCGACGAAATCGCACCGGCACTCTCGACCCTGGTCGCGGAAGGAGCCAAAGATGCCCAGTGAGCGCAACGCCGACTTCGAGGCGCTGCTCCAGTATTTGAAGGCGAGCCGCGGCTTCGACTTCACCGGCTACAAGCGATCGACGTTGACCCGCCGCGTCATGAAGCGCATGGCGGCGTTGAAGGATGTCAAGACCTTTGGCGCCTATCAGGTCTATCTCGAAGTACACCCCGAAGAACTCCCGCTCCTCTTCAATACGATCCTCATCAACGTCACGGCGTTTTTCCGCGACGCCGCCGCATGGAATTTTCTCGCCGAGAAAATCATCCCGCGGATCGTGAAAGGGAAACGGCCGTCCGATCCGATCCGCGTGTGCTCGGTCGGATGTGCATCCGGCGAAGAGGCGTATAGCATTGCGATCCTTTTTGCGGAGGCGCTCGGAGAAAAGGCGTTTCGAGAGCGCGTGAAAATCTACGCGACCGACGTCGACGGCGACGCGCTTGCGCAAGCGCGCCATGGCGCCTACAACGGGAAGTCCGTCGCGGCGGTACCCGAAAAACTGCGCGCCAAATACTTCGAGAACGCCGGCGTCGACCGGTTCATCGTGAAGCCGGACTTGCGCCGCTCGGTGATTTTCGGCCGGCTCGATTTGCTCCAGGACGCACCGATTTCCCGTCTCGATCTGCTGATCTGCCGCAACACGCTGATGTACTTCGACGCCGAAACGCAAGCGCGGATCGTCGGCCGCTTCCATTTCGCGCTGAACGAGTCCGGACTGATCTTTCTCGGCAAGTCGGAGATGCTGCTTTCGCATAGCGATCTATTCAGCACGGTGAACCTCGAGCACCGCTTCTTCAGCAAGACGTCCGACGTCAGGCTGCGGGAGCGCCTGCTGCCATTGCAGCCTGTAGGCGACAACACCAGTGGCCGCGCGTTCGCGACTGAAATCCGCATGCGTGAGCTCGCGTTCGATGCCGTACCCGTGTCGCAACTCGTCGTCGACCGGCACGGGCGCGTCGTCCTGGTCAGCGCCGTGGCCCGGGCGATGTTCGGCATCGCATCGGGTGACCTCGGCAAGCCGCTGCAGGACCTCGAGATCTCGTTTCGGCCGATCGAGCTTCGTTCGCTGATTCAACAGGCGTATAGCGAGCGCGGACCGGTCGCGATAACGCAGGTCAAGCGCGTCAAGGCGGACGGGACGACGCAATACTTCGACGTGCAGGTCACGCCGTTGCGCGAGCAGGACAAGCATCCGGCCGGCGCGACGGTCAGCTTCGTCGACGTGACGCGCGGGCATGAGCTGCAGACGGCGCTGCACCGGACCAACCAGGACCTGGAGACCGCGAACGAGGAGCTGCAATCGGCGAACGAGGAGCTCGAAACCACCAACGAGGAGCTGCAGTCGACGAACGAGGAGCTCGAAACCACCAACGAAGAGCTGCAATCGACCAACGAAGAGCTCGAGACGATGAACGAGGAGCTCCAGGCCACCAACGAAGAGCTCGAGACGACCAACGACGAATTGCAGTTGCGCACCGACGAGCTCAACCACGCGAACGCGTTCATGCACGCCGTTTTGAGCAGCTTGAAGATGGGCGTTGCCATCATCAACTCACGCTTCGAGGTCATCGCCTGGAACGAGACGGCCGAGCACATGTGGGGGACGCGCGCCAAGGAAGCCCAGGGGCATTCGGTTTTCAGCCTCGGCATCGGCTTGCCGCTCGATAAGGTTGGAACCGAGATCCGCGCATGCCTCAACGGCAAGAAGGACGATGAGGAGCAGGTCCTGCAGGCGGTCAACCGGCGCGGCAAGTCGATCCAGTGCAGGGTCACTTGCAAATCGTTCGTGGGCCCCGATGAGAAGCGCGGGGTCACACTGATCATGGAAGAAGTACGGTGAGACGACAGATTTCAGCGGGGCACGACGCCGATTTGGCGCTTCAGCGCTTCGCCGAGCTGCGGGAGCGCAGTCAAAACGGCGGAGCCAACCCACGCCTACTCGATCAAGTCATCGAAGAGCTGTCGACGGCCATTCACGAGCTGCAGGCGAGCTCGGACGAGCTCCGCGAGCAGCACGAGCGTCTGCTGCGCAGCGAGAACCGCGTCTCCGAAGAACGGCGCCGCTATCAGGAGCTGTTCGAATTCGGTCCCGACGGTTATCTCGTCACGACGTCCACCGGCATGATTCGCGAAGTCAACCGGATGGCGGCAACCCTCCTCGGTGTCGCGCCCGCCAATTTGTTCGGCAAGCCGCTGTCCGTGTTCATCGACGTCGACAAGCGCGGCGAGTTTCGCACGCTGATCAACAGCATGAAGGCCGGCGAAATGGCGACGCAAACGCTGGAGACGTCGATAGTGCGCCGGGGAAGTCCGGTCTTCCCGGCGGTGCTTCGCGTGATCGCCGCGCGTTCTCCGCGTACGCCCGCCGTCGAATTGCGGTGGACGCTTCGCGACGTCAGCGCGGAGCATGCAACGCAACGGCGGCTGCAGGCGGAAATCGATGAGCGCAAACGCATCGAGGAGTCGCTGCGCCGCTCCGAGGTCCTCTACCGGCATTTGGTCGAGCACGCGACCGACATCGTCTACGAGCTGGACGGCAGGGGACGAGTCACGTTCTGCAACAATCTCGCGACGCAGCGGATCCTCGGGTACACGGAGCGCGAGGTCGTAGGACGTCGGCTCATCGATCTCGTCCCACCGCCCCACCGAAAGGCGGTTCGCGAGTTCAGAAAGCGCCAGACCGACCAACCGTCCAATCACAACTATTTCGAGTTTCCCTTGCTGGCGAAGGATGGGCGAGTCGTTTGGCTCGGCGAGCACGCGACACCGGTGTTCCACCGCAACAGCGTCGGCGTTCAGGCGGTCTGCCGCGATATCTCGGCGCAGGTCGATCGCGTCAACCAATTGACGCAGTCCGGCGAACAGTGGCGCGACCTCTCCGGCCATTTGCAATCCAAAATCGAAGCCGAACGCGCCCGCATCGCCCAAGATATTCACGACGAGCTCGGTGCTGCGCTGACGGCGATCCGCATGGAGCTCCTGCTGCCATCCGCTGGCGGCAAGGTGAGCGCCAAACAGCCGGGTCCGCGCACCGCCGCGGTCATCCACCGCATCGACGCGGCGATCGAGGCGATGCGCCGTATCTGCACCGACCTTCGACCGAGCCTCCTCGACAACATGGGCCTGTGTGCGGCGATCGAATGGCTGGCGCAGGACGTCCAGGAGCGCATCGGCATGCGCTGCGAGGTGGTGCTGCAGGGATTCGACAAGGAGCCTTCGCCCGACAAGGGCATGGCGCTCTTCCGCATCGTGCAGGAAGCCGTGACGAACGCGATTCGCCATGCCGGGGCGTCGACGTTGCGCATCAATCAGCGCAACAACGGATCGGCCACGGTCATTTCCATCGCCGACAACGGGCGGGGAATCAAGACCGAAGAGCTGTCCGGCCGAAAATCGTTCGGAATTGTCGGGATGCAGGAGCGCGCGAAGTCGTTTGGCGGTAGAGTGACAATTTCCGGGGGCCGGCGCGGCACGCACGTGACCGTTCAGATGCCGACCTCCTAGGAGACGCCATGCGAGTATTGCTGGTTGATGACCATGCGATCGTGCGCGAGGGTCTGAAGCGAGTCCTGGCGAGCATGGGCGACGGCGTCCAGGTCGGCGAAGCGACGAACGCCGCACGCGCGCTTCATCTCGCTCGCAAGACCGAATGGGATTGCGCGCTCGTGGACATCGCGCTGCCGGGCAAGACGGGACTCGAGCTGCTGAAGGAGCTGAAGCGCGAGCGCCCGATGCTGCCGGTGATCGTGTTGTCGATGTTTCCCGAAGAGCAGTATGCCGTGCGCATGCTGCGCTCGGGCGCCAGCGCGTACCTGAACAAGGAAAGCGCCCCGGAGCAACTCATCGATGCGATTCGCGCGGTGCTCCGCGGCGAGAAATATCTGAGTCCCCGAATGGCGACGCAAATCGCGTCCCGAATGGGCATCGAATCGACGCGCCCGCCGCACGAGACGCTGTCCGATCGCGAATTCACCGTCATGCGGATGATGGCGTCCGGCGTCACGCCGCGCGACATCGCGCAGCAGCTTTCGCTGTCGATCAAGACGGTCAGCACGTATCGCTCTCGGATACTGCAGAAGCTCGCGCTGTCGAACAACGCGCAATTGATCGCCTACGCTGTCAAGAACGGTCTCGTGTCGTAGCAAACGGTGCGCGGTGTCGGCCCGCAGTCTCTTGGGGCTTCCTACACGCGGATCAGCGGCGTTCCGACAGTCGACTCCGCATGACCGTGGACAATGCATTTGTCCGCATCGACAAGGAGCACGACATGGCGAAATACGGATCGAAAGCGAAGAGCAAGGTCAAGAAAGCGATGCACGAGCGCAAGCGCGGGACACTGAAAAGCGGTCGCTCGGGGAAGAAGGTGAAAAGCCGCAAACAGGCAATCGCCATCGGATTGTCGGAAGCTCGCAGGTCGGGCGGCAAGGTTCCCGCCAAGAAGAGCTCGCGCCGCAAGTCATCGACGCGTAAATCTCCCGCGCGTAAATCGTCGAGCCGCAAATCGACGAGCCGCAGAACGTCGAAAAAAAAGTAAGCGCGCGCGGCGAGTCCGAAAACGGATTACGCCAATCGCGGGACTTTACCGACAAGACGAATTTACATGTGGCGCGTAACTTGGGAGTAACTTTTTCGCACGCCGAGTTACGGCTTCCATGCTGCACCGTTACGTCGCCACTGGATTGCGCGATCCAGATGAGCCGTTGCATGCCTCCGCGCTCGCGGGTCTCTTCGTCCGCTGTTTGATTGTCGGCGCCGCGCTTTCGTTCGCGACGTGGCTCGCGATCAACTTACTGCTGGACCGGCTCGGGTAAAGGGACTCGTCACGGGCGCGCGGTGGCGACGTCGTCATCGCGCGCCTCGATCGACTCCAGTACGCCGAGCACTTCGCGGATTTGGCGTGCCTTGTCGAAGAAAAAATCGACGCCTAATCGCTTGGCCGCATGCCGGTAAGCGTCCGTCACATAGTTGGTCAGGACGATGCGCACCGGCGGCTTGCCATCATGATTGATCGCGATGCCTTCCAGAACGTCGAAGCCGCTGCCTGTTTTCAACCGGATGTCGACCGTGACGACGTCGGGATGCAGCATCGCAATTTCGGCGATCGCCGAGGCCGCGTTATCGGCGTGTCCGACGATCGTCGCTTTGGTCGTTTCGATCAGCTCGACCAGCAGATTGAGGATGATCGGCGAATCTTCGACCAAATAAACACGAGGACGGGATTTGGCCTTGTCAGGAGCCATTCCAAATCCTAAGACGAACGGGGGGTTAAAGGGCACGCCCCGCTATTAGAAAGCGGCCGGGCACGCAACGCTGTAGGAGAAGGTCCGTGGGACTGTAGGCGAAATACCGAAAAAGGCGACTACGGCGCTGTCCGCACCGTAGCCTCGACCGGTTCGCCCCTTAAAGAGCAGCGTCGAATGAGATATCAGCGAAGAACGTCTCGGGTGCTGGTGACGAGGACGCAGGTACAGCCGGTCTCGCTCCATACACGTTTATCGCCGGTCGGTGCCGCTGCTTCATTGTAGTCACCGGGGCGGAGTCTGCGGTCGTCGATCCACAGCTCGCCGTCGAGGAGGTGCAGCTCCTCGAACTCGGCATGAGTATGCGGCGGATACTCGACGCCTGGCAAAAGGCGCACCAGCATGCTGACCCGGTTCTGTTTCATATCGGTCGCCAGCACCTTGCAGAAGATCCCCGGCGCCACTTCCTCCCACGCCGGATCCGACCATTGCCGTGGCGGCGGCATGGGATCACTGCCGGTCTCGGCGGCAATGCGATGCGCGAGGCGTGCCTGCAGCGATTCCGACGGCCGCAGAATATCTTGCGGCCCCGATGCGAGGCTGTCGACGACCGGACGCAATGCCTCCAACTCGTGCCGGCACGTCGTGCAAGACGAAAGGTGTGCTTCGATCGCGGCCACTTCGCTCGGAGGCAGCGCCCATACGGCGTATGCGCATACCTGAGGCGACTGCACGCAAAGATTTTCGTCTGGGCCTAAATCCATGGCTCGCAGGCTTCTCCTGCCAGTGCTCGCCGAAGCTTGTGCAGTCCCGAGCGAATCCGGGTCTTCACGGTTCCGAGAGGTTGATTGAGCCGCGCCGCGACTTCGGTATGCGTCAGTTCGGAAAAAAATGCCGCTTCAATCGTATTTCGCTCGTCTTGAGTCAATACGGCAAGCGCCCGCCGCAGCGCCTGGCTCTTTTCCTTGAATGCGACAAGATCGCTGGGATCGGTTGGTTCGGTCACGGCCAGCGGATCGTCGACCTCCGGATCGACACGCTTCTTCCGCCGGTCGAATCGCAGTCGGTCGAGGGCGCGGGAGCGCGCCTGGTTCATAATCCATCCCAGCACGGTCCCGCCCGCCGGATCGTACTGGGCCGCCCGGCGCCAGACGTCGTGAAAGACGTCCAGGGTCAACTCTTCGGCAGTTTCCCGGTTGGCCGTGATTCGCACGATCAGCGTAAAGACGAGGCGGTGCGTGCGTTCGTACAGCGCGTGCAAGGCGGCCTGATTCCGCATGGCGACGGATTGAACGAGCGCAACCCATTCGGATTCCGATACGGGAATCTTCGACTTGCTCGCGTAGAGAACGTCGCCGAGCGTCTTCGGAACGCATTCGGTCCGGTCCGGTTCGATATCTCGTGCCGCTTCCACGACATGGATTCTGTGGGCTTCGAACCGTTTCTTGCAAGCGGCCGCATCACCCCCCTCACTCTCTACAGCACGAAACTGTCGTCGACCGTCCTCGTTTCCTCGAAAACGATCCAAGCATGAGGATCATGCCCACTCCCTAAACGACAACGAGGCAGTCCTGGATTGCCCCAGGGAAAGAAAACGCCGTACCGCACCTCGGCAGCGCGGAAGAATCTATTGAGCCGTCGATTTTTTCTTTCGGGAACCAATCCAAGCTTGCCTCGTTGTCGTTTAGGTAGATGACATGGTCGAACACTGGGATGGGCTGAGCGCGCCGCGCAAAGACGGGCAATTGGAAGGTTTGTTCGGGAGGATCGACTTCGAATACGTTCGATTCAATTCGAGTCGGCATCGATGATCCGCATTTTGATCGCCGACGACCATGTCATCGTGCGGGCTGGACTCAAGGAATTCATCGCCGATCAGCCGGATATGGAAATCGCTGCCGAAGCATCGACGGGCGCCGAGGCGATCGCTGCCGTGCGTGCGCGCGATTTCGATGTCGTGCTGCTCGACATCATGATGCCGGACAAGAACGGTATCGATACGCTCAAGGCGCTGCAGCACATCAAGCCGGACCTTCCGGTGGTGATTCTCTCGACGTACGCGGAGGACCAGTATGCAATCAATCTGCTCCGCGCCGGTGCGTCCGGATACGTCAACAAGGACGCCGCATCGGAGCAACTCGTTAACGCCATCCGGACCGTCGCGCGCGGTCGCAAGTACGTGAGCCCATCGCTCCAGCAAATTCTTGCGGACAATCTCGCGGGCGACTCCGAGCAACCGCCTCATGCGAAGTTGTCGCAACGCGAGTTCCAGATCTTCTGCAAGCTGGCGGGCGGCAGCCCGGTCTCGAAAATTTCAGAGGAGTTGAACCTGTCGGTCAAGACCGTCAGCACCTACCGGGCGCGAATCCTCGAAAAGATGATGATGAAATCGAACGCCGAGATCACGCATTACGCGATCAAGAGCGGCCTCATCCAATAGCGGGCGCTCGACGAGAAACCCCGAAAGGATGGCCGGCCCGTATTCGGCCCGATTTTGTAGGAAATTGCGCACAGCGATTGGCGATATCCGCCGACTGCATCCGCGATTTCTCGCCGTGGGAAAATCGCCGACCCAGTGCAATAACGAATGACTGCGAACGACGAATGAACATCATCGAGAGTCCCGGTGGACGTTCCGCGCGCGGCAAGGAGCTTTCGATGTCGCGCAACAAGCCGCGTGCTTCGCTGTACGGCGATGGGACGGTCATGCGCCGGATGCAGGAGCTTGTCGATACGCTTGCCTGGGTGCGGATCGAGCTTGCGGCGGGCGCCTCGCAGAAGCCTGCCGGCGGCATCACCCATCAGGAACGCGCGCTCGCCAAAATGGACACGGCCCTGGAGCTCGCAAAACAGCTCGTCTTCGAGTTGGATGCCGAAGTTCGCGCGCAGCGAGACAGCGGCGCGCTACCAGCCGACTAGACCGTCGCCTCACAGCCCGTTGGCTGTCCTTCCGCTTCCAGCTCCGCGCTGCGCTCGATGATCCGCCGCCGCAATGCGGTGAGGTCGATCCCGGCTGCGCGGGCGCGGGGAAAGAGCTTCTCCTCTTCTTCGCGAAAGTGGTGCGCGACATACATCGCCAGCGCCTCGATCCGAGCCGCGCGAAGCCCGTTGCGCGGCCGCGCGTTGATGAGCTCGAAAATCAATTCGTTCATCGTTCGGTGCTCGATACGCGCGGCATCGAGCAAATCGTCCAACCCCGACACGCCACGCAGCGCTGGGTAGAAAAGCTCCTGCTCGATTTGCGCGTGTCGAAGCAGCATGTGGCACGCGGACGTGAGGATCTTTGATATTTTTCGCGACGCTGCGGCGCCGGTGCGCAAGCGCTCGAACGTCGCCAGCAACGCGACGTGTTCGTCGTGCAGCAGATCGAGCGCAGTGTCCTCCTCTGTTCGGCCGCGGTGTTGTATCGACATGCACACCTCCATGGAATGGCGAGTGGCGAATCACCCCACGGTTCCAGTTTCGGCGCCTCGGCAGCATGGCTGAATCGGCGGTGCGCTGATTGCGTCGCGGTGCGGCGGACGACCGGTACGAAAGAACGCGAAAAACAATGCGAAAGACTTACGCGTTCTCGCGGCAATGGAAAGAAAACTCCATGTAAATCAATGGCCCCGGTCTGGTATGCCGCTTGCACAGCTGTAGGACACGCCGCGTCCCGACCGGGTCGGTCCATGTCGACAAGCGCCTCGATGCCCATCGTTCTCATGCGAGCTCGCACGGCGGCGTTTCTCCTTCTCGTCGTCGTCGCCTGCACAAGCAGCGCCGAGGACGGCGATTGGACGATGGCGGCCAAGGACTATGCGAACACGCGCTACAGCCCGCTTGCCGAGATCAACGGCGCGAATGTCGGAACGCTGGCGCCGAAGTTCACTTTTTCGACGGGCGTGCTGCGCGGCCACGAAGGCGCGCCGATCGTCGTCAATGGAACGATGTTCATCGTCACGCCGTTTCCCAACATCGTTTATGCGCTCGATCTGGGACAACCCGGCGCGCCGGTCAAATGGAAGTTCGAGCCGAAGCCGGCGCCGAAGTCGCAGGGCGCGGCCTGCTGCGATCACGTGAATCGCGGCGCCGCATTCGCGGATGGCAAGCTTTTTTTCAATACGCTCGACAACCAGACGATCGCGCTCGACGCACAGAGCGGCAAGGAATTGTGGCGGGTGCAGACAGGCGATGTCGCGAAAGGCGAGACGCTCACGATGGCGCCTCTCGTCGTGAAGGATCGGGTGCTGGTCGGCAACAGCGGCGGCGAGTACGGCGTGCGCGGGTGGCTTGCCGCGTTCGACGCGCAATCCGGAAAAGAGGTCTGGCGCGCCTATAGCACCGGTCCGGACAGAGACGTGTTGATCGGAGCGGCGTTCAAACCGTTCTATGCGGCCGATCGCGGCAAGGATCTCGGCGTATCGACATGGCCTTCGGAAGCGTGGAAGACCGGCGGCGGCACCGCATGGGGCTGGATTTCGTACGACGCCGATCAGAACGTCGTCTATTACGGCACCGCGAATCCGGGACCCTGGAATGCGGCGCAGCGCCCCGGGGACAACAAATGGACCGCGGGCATCTTCGCGCGCGATGCGGATAGCGGGGAGGCGCGCTGGTTCTATCAGATGAGCCCGCACGATCTCTACGACTACGACGGCGTCAACGAGAACATTTTGATCGAAGGAACGATCAGCGGCCGTCAGCGCAAAGTTCTCGTCCATCCTGATCGCAACGGCTATCTGTACGTGATCGATCGCATATCCGGCGAAGTGATTTCGGCAACGCCTTATGTGCCCATTACAACGAGCAAAGGCGTCGACCTGCAAACGGGTCGCTTGCGTTACGCCGCCGAGAAGGAACCGATCGCCGGCAAAGTCGTGCGCGATATTTGTCCCGCCGCGCCCGGCGGCAAAGACTGGCAGCCCTCCGCCTATTCGCCGCGCACCGGGCTCGTCTATATCCCGCATCAAAATCTTTGTCAGGAAGAGCAGACGACGGCGGCCAGCTATATTGCCGGGACACCGTATGTCGGCGCGACGGTGAAGATGTACGCGGGACCCGGCGGCTATCGCGGCGCGTTCTCCGCGTGGGATCCCTTCACGGCAAAACAGCGCTGGTCGATCAACGAAGACCTTCCGGTGTGGAGCGGCGCGCTCGCGACCGCCGGCGATCTCGTGTTCTACGGCACGATGGATGGTTGGTTCAAAGCGGTCGATGCCAAAAGCGGCAATCTACTTTGGCAATACAAAACGGGCTCCGGCATCGTGGGCCAGCCGATCGCGTATCGAGGACCCGACGGACACCAGTACATCGCGATCATGTCGGGCGTTGGCGGATGGGCCGGCGCCGTCGTCTCCGGCGACCTCGACACGCGGGATGCAACGGCGGCGACCGGCTTCGCGAATGCGCTGCCCGATCTCAAGCGCCGAACGACAAAAGGCGGAATGCTTTATGTGTTCGGCCTGCCGTAACGTGCTCGTGCTGATGATGTCGTTTGCAGCGGCCTGCTGCGAGCGTGAAGCGCGGACCTTCGCGCATCCGGGCGAAAAAGAGCCCGAATCGCGCTATGAGCAAAATTCGTTCGCGCTCTCGGAAGGTAAACGTCTTTACGCCTGGTACAACTGCGACGGCTGCCATGCGCAAGGTGGCGGCGACAAAGGCCCTGCGCTGATGGACGACGCGTGGATCTATGGCAGCGCACCCGCGAATATCTTCCAGTCGATCGTCGAAGGTAGACCGAACGGAATGCCTTCGTTCGGTGGTCGCATTCCCGAACAGCAAGTGTGGGAGATCGTCGCGTATGTGCGCTCGATGAGCGGACTGGTATCGCAACAGGCTGCGCCCAACCGGGCCGACGCGATTCATGCCAAGAAGCCGGAAAGCAACGTCGATCCACAGACGCCGGCCAACGTGTCGACGCCGAAGCCATGATCGAGGCATTGCACGATGTTCAAGCGCCGGGCGGCGTTCAGGCGCAGGCGGTGTATCACCTTTGGCTGCTGCTGCTGGCGGTCTGCACGATCGTATTCGTCGCCGTGATGGCCGCACTCGCCGTCGCGCTGCGTCGCGCGCCCCGCGCGACTCATGACACGCGGCCGATTGTCGAACTGCTCGAACGCCGCGAGCCCATAGTGGCACGCGCGATCCAAATTGGCGTGGCCGCGTCCGTCGTGCTTCTCGTCGGCTTGCTCATCGCGAGCGTTTATACCAGCCGGACGCTCGCCGAGTTGCCGATCAGCGGTGGAGTGCACATCGAGCTCACCGCGCACCAATGGTGGTGGGAGGCGCGTTACGACGATTCGGAGCCATCGCGCGTGTTCGTTACTGCGAATGAACTGCACGTGCCCGTGGGACAGCCGGTGATCCTGACGCTCCATGCAAGCGACGTCATCCATAGCTTCTGGGTACCGAGCCTAGTCGGCAAGAAGGATTTGATACCGGGGCGCGAGGCGACGGTCGCCTTCCGCGCCGATCGCGCCGGCGTGTACCGCGGACAATGCGCCGAGTTCTGCGGCTATCAGCACGCGAAGATGGCATTGTTCGTTTTCGCAGACGAGCCTGATGCGTGGCACCGGTGGGCCGATCGGCAGCGAGCGTCGGCCGCTGCGCCACGCACGGCGGAACAGAACCGCGGCCGGCAGTTGTTCGAAACCGGCACATGCGCGATGTGCCACGCAGTCGTCGGCACTCGTGCCGCCGCAAGACGGGCGCCCGACCTGACCCATGTTGCGAGCCGGGCCACGCTGGCCGCGGGTGCGCTGCCCAATAACGTCGCCGCGCTCTCGGCTTGGATCCTCGATCCCCAGGCGATCAAACCCGGCGCCTATATGCCTGCAACGAGCCTGTCGCCACAGGACATGTCGGCTATCACGGCATTCGTCGGGAGTCTCCAATGACCGTTGGTGCCGGCCGGCTTACCGGGTGGTTGCGGCCTGGCGATGGTCGGCTCTCACGCGGGGGGCGTAACGAGCAACGCACGGCCAGCGACCGCCCGCCGATGATTCTGGATGGCGGCGGCTGGGATTCGTCCGCCGCGCACGCGCTCGAGCGCACGTGGCGCGACAAGCCGGGCGTGCTCGGCTTCCTCAGAACAAATGATCACAAACGCATCGGACGCCGGTTCGTCATCACCGCGTTGGTGTTCTTCGGTGCCGCAGGCGTCCTCGCCGCCGTCATGCGCACACAGCTGGCGGTGCCGGACAACCACGTCGTCGGCCCGGACATGTACAACCAGCTGTTCACGGTCCACGGCACGACGATGATGTTCATCTTCGCCGTGCCGGTAATGCAGGGACTCGCGGTGTATTTCACTCCGCTCATGGTCGGGACGCGCAATACCGCATTCCCGCGAATGACGGCATGCGCGTATTGGCTGTACCTGCTCGGTGCGTTGTCGCTCTATGTCGGCTTCGCGTTGAACGTCGGCGCCGACGCCGGCTGGTTCGCCTACGTGCCCCTCGCAGGACCGCAGTATGGCATCGGCAAGCGCACGGACATCTGGAACAACGTAATCAACTTCACAGAAGCAATGGGGCTCATGGTCGCGGTCGACATCGCGACGGTGATCCTCAAGATGCGCGCGCCCGGCATGTCGCTGCGGCGCATGCCGCTGTTCCTATGGGCGTCGCTGGTCACATCCGTGATGATCATCTTCGCGATGCCGTCGGTCATGCTTGCGGCCAATCTCGTGCAGTTCGATCGCACATTCGGCACGCATTTCTTCAACCCTGCGGAGGGCGGCGACGCCCTATTGTGGCAGCACCTGTTCTGGTTCTTCGGCCACCCCGAGGTGTACTTCATCTTCATTCCGGCGCTCGGATTCGTCTCGACGATCATCCCGACGTTTGCGCGCCGGCCGATGTTCGGCCACGACGCCGTCGTGTTGTCGCTCATTGCGACCGGTTTCATGGCGTTCGGGCTGTGGGTGCATCACATGTTCGCCACCAATTTGCCGGAGCTCGGGAAGAGCTTCTTTACCGCCATGAGCTTCATGATCGCCATCCCGACCGCCGTGCAGATCTTCTGCTGGATCGCAACGCTCTGGACAGGACGGATCAACCTGCGCGTGCCGCTGCTGTTCGTCCTTGGGTTCTTCTTCATCCTGATGATCGGCGGTCTGTCTGGGATCATGGTCGGCTCGGTGCCGTTCGACCTTCAGGTGCACGATACGTACTTCGTCGTCGCGCATCTGCATTACGTACTGATCGGCGGCGCCGTTTTCCCGCTCTTCGGCGCGCTGCATTACTGGTATCCGAAGATGACGGGCCGCATGCTCGACGAGAGCCTCGGCCGCTGGCAGTTCTGGCTGTTCTTCGTCGGCTTCAACGTCGCGTTCTTCCCAATGCACATCCTTGGCCTCGCGGGCATGCCGCGACGCATGTATACGTACGGCGCGGAGACCGGATGGGGACCGCTGAACCTCGTGGCTACCATCGGCGCGGCCATCATCGCGTTGAGCGTGCTGCTGTTCATCATCAATGTGGCGCGCAGCCGCCGCCACGGCGAGCGAGCCGGCGACAACCCTTGGGGCGCGAGCACGCTTGAATGGGGGACACGTTCGCCGCCGCCGCCGTACAACTTCGTGGCGCTGCCCGTCGTGACATCGCGCGAACCGTTGTGGGTGCCGCTTCCCTCCAAGGCCCCGACGCATGTGAGCGGGCTTTCGGCCCAGGATCGCGAAGGACTTGTGACGACGGTGCTCGATGCCGTTCCCGACGTGCGCTACTCGTACCCCGAACCAACGATCTGGCCGTTCATCGCTGCCTTGGGCGTCTTTGTCTGGCTGCTTGGGTCGGCCTTCTCGACGTCAGCTTTATTTTGGGGACTGATCCCGCCGGCGATCGCCTTCATCGGCTGGTACTGGCCGTCGAAGAAGGAAACCGCGCGACAGCTTGTGCTGCAGAGGCGACCATGATTGCGCGAGGCCGTTCCAAGCGCGAATTAACCCTGCAGCGCGTGGCGCGGAGGATCGTCGAATGAGCGTTTTCACTCGCTGGGTCACCGCACTCGAAGGCGGCCGGCCCGAAGCCACCCCCGCGAGCGTGCCGGCGGTACGCAAGGGCGATGCGCTCGACGTCGCGGATCTGCCGAGTTTCGGCTTCGGCACGCGCAGCCTGATGTGGTGGGGAACGGCCGGCATGATGACGATCGAGGGTATGGGCTTCGCGCTCATGGTCGGCGTGTACTTCTATTTGCGCAATCTGAACGCGGAATGGCCGACCGACGCGGCACCGCCCGATCTGTTGTGGGGCACGCTCAACGTCGTGCTTGCCCTGCTGACCGGCGTGCCGAACGCGATTGTGGACTGGGGCGCCAACGAGCAGAACTTGCACAAGGTGCGCGTGTGGCTCGTGATCTTCGCCGTGCTCGCGCTGGCTCTGCTGCCGGTGCGATGGATGGAGTTCACCGCGCTCAATGTGCGAGCCGACGCGAACGCGTATGGCTCGTGCGTATGGGTGCTGCTGGGGCTGCATACATTCAATCTCGTGACCAACGTGGCGGACACGCTCGTTGTCGCAGCGGTGATGTTCAAGAAGACCGTCGACGGCAAGCGCTTCGTCGACGTCGCGGAAAACGCGGGCTACTGGTGGTTCATCGTCGGCACGTGGATTCCGATCTTTGCCGTGGTGTACCTCGCTCCGCGCATGTAGCGATCGGATGAGACCGTGACGATCTGGCTGGGGCTTCTGGTCGCACCTATTCTGGCCCTCGTCGACCAGACCGTCGCGCTGTCCATGACGACATGGGTTTGCCGCGGCCAGCACGGGCTTGCGATTCATATCGTGCATGCGGCGTTTGCCGTCGCGACCACAGGGGCGACGCTGCTCGCGTGGCAGCGCTGGCATCAAGAGGCAGACGACGCAACCGGAAGCGAGACGGCTGCGCGACGCCGTTTCCTCGCTGGGATGGCCATCGGCGTATCGGCGCTTTCCCTGTTGGTTGTCGTGACAATGTGGTTTCCGACGTGGCTCATCTCCTCGTGCCTGGACTAGCTCTCGTTCTCGCATGCTTTTCCTGCGATTCGGCCGCGCATGGCGCAGCGGGCAACGAGACGGGTTGGACATTGACGCTCGCGCTGCTCCTCTCCACCAGCGCCGTGGGCTATGCCATTGGCGTGCGACGTCTATGGCGGCGCGCCGGCGCAGGGCGTGGCGTGCGGGGCGGTCACGTTTTGCGCTTCGCGCTTGGCTGGCTCGTGCTCGCGGTTGCTTTGCTTTCGCCGATCGATGCTTTCGCCGACCGCTCCTTCGCCGTCCACATGCTGCAGCACGAGTTGCTCATGCTCGTCGCCGCGCCGCTCTTCGTGCTCGCACGGCCGCTCGAGGCCTGGACGTGGGCGTTGCCACAACGCATGCGCCGACGTGCGGCGAATGTCGCGCACGCTAGCTGGGCGAGAGGCGGATGGCATGCAATGACCAGCCAGTCCGGCGCCTGGTGTCTGCACGCATCGGCGTTATGGATTTGGCATGTGCCGATGCTGTTCATTGCCGCAGCCGCCAATCCATCGTTGCACGTGCTGCAGCACACGTGTTTCCTAGGCTCCGCGTTGCTTTTTTGGTGGAGTGTATTGCGCGATCGCGCGGGATCGCACGCCGCAGGCGCTGTGCTTGCAGTGTTCACGACGATGCTGCATACGAGCGCACTGGGCACGTTGCTTACGCTCGCGGCGCATCCATCCTACATCGCTCCAGGGCAGACGACGACCCTGGGGCTCACTGCGCTCGAGGATCAACAGCTCGGCGGTCTCATCATGTGGGTGCCGGGCAGCCTCGCTTATCTCGTTGCGGCGCTCTCCATCGTCGCGGTGCGGCTCTCGCCGGCCCGCATCAATCACGATGTTGCGTGACGCCGCAACGAAGGTTGTGGCGCTAGCGGCGATCGTGCTGCTCGATTCGTGCAGCCACGGGGCTCTGCCCCCGCCGCCCGAAGGCAATCGCGCGCGCGGGCGTGGGCTGCTGCATCAATACGGATGCGGTTATTGCCACAGCATTCCAGGCGTCGAAGCGGCGCGCGGTGAAATCGGGCCGCCGCTCGACGACGTGGGCCGACGCGTGTACCTCGCAGGTTCGTTGCCGAATACGCCCGAGCAGATGGCGCAATGGATCCGCTTCCCGCAGAGTTATAGACCTGCGACTGCGATGCCCGACCTTCATGTCACCGCCGACGACGCAAGGGACATGGTTGCGCATCTCTACCGTCTGCGGTGAGCAATGGCCATGGCGCGCTGCATGATCATGGTGGCCATTGTCGCGGCGCTCGCGTTGCTGTTTGGTGCGGCGGTCGTTTTGCTGGGCGTGTACAACATCGCGGCAACGGAGCAGCACACAAGCCCCGTGTATTGGCTGATCGAGGCCGGCATGCGTCAGTCGATTCGATTTCATGCTCGCGACATCGTCGCGCCGAACCTGGACGATCGCGCACGCGTGCAGGTCGGCCGTTCGCTCTACGCACGTAATTGCGTACGCTGCCACGGCGCACCGGGCGTTGCCCCCGAATCATTCGCGCTGGGCATGACGCCATCGCCGGCCAATCTCGCGTACGCGGCGCGCGAATGGCCTCCGGCGCAATTGTTCTGGACGCTCAAGCGCGGGCTCAAGATGACGGGCATGCCCGCCTGGGAATTCCGCTTAAGCGATGAAGAGATGTGGAACATCGTGGCGTATCTACAGGTGATGCCAAGCGAATCGCCGCAGGCGTATGGTACTGAGACGACGCGCGCTGAGCGACAGACAGATCAAGTGGTCGTGGAGCCCGCGTCGCAGGCCTCGGCGCCGCCGGATCCGAAACGCGGGATCGTAGCGCTGCGCCAATATGGGTGCGCGACGTGTCATCGTATCCCTGGCGTCGTGGGCGCCGACACGCCGGTGGCACCATCGCTTGCGCACATCGCTCGCCGCAGTTTTATCGCCGGCGCCGTTGCGAATGTTCCGAACGAGCTCGTTCGCTGGATCCGTAACCCACAGGCGATACATTCGGCCAGCGCGATGCCGGATCTCCGCGTCACGGAGCGTGACGCCCGCGACATGGCCGCGTATCTCGACACGTTGCACTGACGCCGTGCTTCAAAAGCATTTGTGTAGTGACAGAGGAGGTAATGTTTCCCGGTCATCTCGCGGACCTTCGCGCCGATTCGCGAATCAAACCAAAGGGAACCGCGCCCAACGCGCAAATCGGCACGGTCGTCTTCGGCGTTGCGGGATGGCTCGTCAGACTGGGCCTTCGCGCAGCCGATGAGCAGAGCATCGATTGGCGCGGGGCGGTGCGTCTCGAGGGTGACCGATTGATCGTGCGCAGTCGAAAACCATGGAAGCCCCGCGAGCGCTCTCGGGCCCGCGGGAAATCCCAACGCGTCCGATAGAGAGTCGATTTCTGTCATGGATATGAAAACCGACCCGAAAACCGCCGCACAAGCCGAAGCCCCGCGCGTCGAAACGCGATCGGCTAAACCCGGGCACGATATCGTCGTAATCGGTGGCTCCGCCGGAGCGATCGAAGCGCTTGTGACGATCACGTCCGCGCTGCCGTCGAACCTGGCGGCGTCGATCTTCGTCGTCGTGCACCGCGGCACGGAGAGCCCTCCTTTGCTGGCACAAGTGCTGCGCCGCAACGGCGGATTGTCAACGATGGAAGCGGTGGACCTATTGCCGATCGAGCGCGGCATGATCTACGTGGCTCAGCCCGATCGACACTTGCTCGTGGAAGAAAATAGCGTCCGCGTCGTGCGCGGGCCCAAGGAGAATCGGCATCGTCCGGCGATCGATCCGCTGTTCCGATCCGCGG
>DASXPO010000146.1:0-48770 GCA_036493535.1 Casimicrobiaceae bacterium | reverse complement strand
CGGTTGTCGCCTGACGCTTATCGAGACTATCTCGCGCAACGGCAACCACTGCACGTCGGTCCCGAACCGTTGATCGCGCACGTCCGTGTCGAGGGAACGGATCGCACGAATCCGGCCGTCCTCGAGGCGCAACTGGAATCGCAGTCCGGCAAACCGTTCGACAGCAAGGTCGTCGACGCCGACTTGTCGAGGCTCTACGCCACCGGCGACTTCGAACGCGCAACGTATCGATTGATCGACGAAAAAGGACAGCGCGACCTGGTTTTCGACGTGACGGAAAAGGCATGGGGACCGAATTTCTTTCGCTTCGGCCTCAACATGTCGTCGGACCTGCAAGGCGAGACGTTTTTCAATTTCCTGATCGGCCATAAGCTCACCTGGATCAATCGACTCGGCGGCCAATGGGTGAACGAAATCGAGTTCGGGCAGATTCGCCGCTATTCGACCGAGTGGTATCAGCCGCTCGAGAAGTCCCAGAGCTTTTTCGGCTCGCTCTACGGCGAGATCCGCCGCGAGCCGGCGTTCATCTATGATGGCGACGCGCGCGTCGCCGAATACGACGTCCTCGTCGAGCAAGCGGGATTCAATCTCGGCATCAACGAAGGCTACTGGGGCGAATTTCGCGTCGGCCCGCAATACACGCACTATCGTGCCGACCCCCAGGTGGCGCTGCGCGGATCGTTTCCGGTCGCCAAGCTGAACGAATCCGGAATCAGCGTCGGGTTCCGGCATGATCGTCTCGACGATCCGTTTTTTCCTCGGCGCGGCTTGAAGCTCGACTCCGAATATTTTCGCGGCATACCGGGGATGGGCAGCGACACGAACGTCACGCGCTACAAGCTCGATTTTCTGCAGGCGGTGCCGCTTCCCGGCGGCAGCGACTTGCTCCATTTCGCCGGCCGTTTCGGTTCGAGCAATCGCCGCGACGAGACGCAGGCGACGGACTTCAACCTCGGCGGCTTCCTCAACGTGTCGGGTCTTCGCACCGACCAATTGAACGGCGACTATCTTGGCTTCGCGCGCGCCGTCTACTACCATCGAATGGGACCGTTGCGCTTCATCGGTCGCGCCTGGTATCTCGGCGGATCGTTCGAGGTCGGCAACATCTGGCAGACGCGCTCCGACGTGAGCTTTGCCGACACATATAAAGCAGGCAGCGTGTTTCTCGCCGCCGATACTTACATCGGACCGTTCTATTTCGCATACGGGCGCACCAATCGCCGCGAATCGAGCTGGTACTTTTTTCTCGGCAGACCCTGACATGAAGGTCGCGCGAATTGTCGTGCTGGCCTTCGCTGCGCTTGTCGTGTCGACCGCTGTCGCGCGTGACGCGCTGCCGCGCGCCGTCGGCCGCGCGTTCCTCGATCATGGCGTCCCCTTGAATCGTGTCGCGATCGTCGTGCAGGAAGTCGGCGCGCGGAAGCCGATCTTCGCTTACGACGCCGATCGGCCGATGAATGCCGCTTCGGTCATGAAGCTCGTGACGACATTCGCGGCGCTGGAGTTGCTCGGCCGCGATTACCGCTGGAAAACGGAGGCGTATCTCGGCGGGCCGGTGTTGAACCGCACGCTCAAGGGCGACTTGATCCTCAAAGGCTACGGCGATCCGAAAATTACCGTCGAGCAATGGCAAGCATTCATGACGATGCTCCGTGCGAACGGAATCGACGCCATCGAGGGCGACCTCGCGCTCGATCGCAGCTATTTCTCGCTGCCGCCACATGATCCCGCGTTGTTCGACGCCGAGCCGTTGAAGCCCTACAACGTCGGACCAGACGCGTTGCTCGTCAATTTCAAATCGGTGCGGCTGATGTTCGCGCCCGATGCGACAGCCGGAACCGTGGTGGTGGACAGCGAGCCGCGGCTCCCCGAGGTCGCGCTCGGGCCGGCGCCGATCCTCTCGACCGACGATTGCGGCGATTGGCGGAGCAGCGTCGGGGCACAGTTTGCGACTCGAAGCGACAAGGCCGCGATCGCGTTCTCGGGCCGCTACGCACAGGATTGCGGTGAACGCGACTGGTGGGTCGCGTTGCTCGATCATCCCCACTACGTTCACGCAATGTTCACGGCGGCGTTTCGCGACGCCGGCGGCCGTTTCGCCGGCGGACTCACGGAACGACGCACGCCGCGCAATGCGGAACCGTTCGCGACGCTGGAGTCACCGCCGCTCTACGACATCGTCCGCGACGTGAACAAGCTGTCGAACAACGTCATGGCGCGGCAGATTTTTTTGACGCTCGGCGCAACGGCGTTTGCGCCGCCCGGGACGCCCGGAAAAGGCGCGGATGCAATCAAAGGATGGCTCAAATCGCGCAAGATCTCGATACCGGGTCTCGTGCTCGAGAACGGCTCGGGCCTTTCACGGCACGAACGGATCACCGCCGGCGGCCTCGCGCGATTGCTGCTCGCCGCCGATAAGAGCAGCGTTCGCGATGAGTTCGCGTCCTCGCTTGCCGTGGCCGCGACCGACGGCACCGTGCAACGGCGCTTTCAGAACGGCACCGTCGCCGGTCAGGCGTTGCTCAAAACCGGCTCACTCGAAGGCGTCCGTGCGCTCGCGGGGTACGTCATCGACGCCGAAGGCCGCCGCTTCGTCGTCGTGGCGATCATCAATCACCGCAATGCCATCGCCGGTGCCGCCGCGCTCGACCATCTCGTGCAGTGGGTTTATCAAAACGGCGCGGCGTGGAACCCCGCGTTGCAGCATTGATCTGCAGCGCGAATAGACGCGCTCACGCCGGAACGGGCTGGCTGTCCTTGAAATAGAGATAGCCGCGAATCAGCCGGTAGATGACCCAGATCGTGGTGATCACCCAGATCGCAATCGCGATCGGAATGCCGATGAGAATGAGCCCGAGCGTCAACAGGATGAGCCAACCGATGCAATTCCACAACAACGACCACCAGAACGTGCGGATCAGCCACGTCAAGTGCGACTCGGTCCAGGTGCCGCGGGCATCGTCGCGCTTCACGTACGCAATGATCACGGCCACGATGCCGATCAGCGTGAGGAGCGGCGCACCGACCATCATTCCCTGCCCGACCAGCGCGATGATGGCCGCGAGTCCGAACAGGATATAGACGACGAGCGTGGCACTGACCGGAACGTTCGACGTCGGCGTCGAAGCCTGAGGCAGCGGGTCGCCCGGAAGGTCGGCCATGATTTCCTCCAATGACGAAGCGCCCAGCCGGCGCCCGCGCCATTGTGCCTCGATGGTGTCGAACGTCAATGTGCCGACACGAAAAAGGCCGCCCACATCGCGCCTGCTTTCCAGCAAACGCGACGAGGGCGGCCTTGTACGACGTCAGCTCAGTTATCGGCGAATCCCCGGCTTATGGGTTATTGCCGATGATGTACCACGAAGTGCCGTCGGACTGCACGGTGATCGCGTTGTTGACCAAGCCGGGTGCGCTCAGCGTGAGCGTCGGTCCGCCGTCACCGGCAGCAATTCCCGAAACGTCGCAAAGGCGCGTACCGGTGCTCAGCCGCTTGATGACGAAGATGCGGCCCGTGTTCGTGGCTGCGGAAGGCAACGTCATCGTCTTCGTCGTGCCGTTCCCCGGATTGTTGCAAAGGATGGTGTAGTCCGTGGACACGATCGGGTAATTGCCTTGTTGAGTCGTGACCGGCGCTACGCTGGTGAAGCCGCCGGCCGCGCCCGTCGCACCCGTTGCGCCTGTTGCGCCCGCTGGACCCGTTGCGCCTGTCGCGCCTGCTGGGCCGGTAGCGCCGGGCGCACCCGGTGCACCCGCAGCGCCCGTCGGACCAGCAGCGCCCGTCGGACCCGCGGCGCCCGTCGCACCCGTCGCACCCGTCGCACCCGTCGGTCCCGTAGCGCCGATCGACGTAGCGGGAACGAAGTATCCGACCACGTCGACAATCGTGTCCGCCTGTCCGGTCGTTCCGTTGTATCGGACGGTGAAGTCCTCGTTTCCGCCCGCACGGCCACCCCAGGGGACGACTGTCGTATTGCTGATGATCTCGCCTGCGTGATCCCAGTTGAGCGCGCTCGTGTTCGGTACCGACGTCGGCGCTCCCCCGCCCCAGACGACGAAATTCCCGCCGCTGGTCGTGTTTACCGCGGCGACGTTCACCACGGCCGCTGAAGGCGAGGCGGTTCCTAGCGTTCCGCCGGCAGAATCCAGCGCCGTCGCCGGGCATGCAGTCGGGGACGCCCCGGGATCGCCGCCTTGCGACGACCACGAGAAGCCGGCGCTATCGCTGTAGTAAAAGAAATTGACCTGGTTCCCGGCTGAAATCGGCCCGCCGACGTTCCGCGTATCGACGATACGGCACGGCGTCACCGGAACGTAGACCAAATCGGGACCGCCGGCTGCCTTGGCATTGACCTTTTCGGAAACCGGTGATGCTTTCTCGACGCTCTTCAGGACTGCGACCAGTCCGTCGAAGGAGGGCGCGAGCGAGGCCGCCATCAGGCGATCGGCTCTAAGCGTCGACAGTGTATCGCGCAGCACCTTTTCTTTCGCGTCGGTCAGCTCCGATTTGAAATTCGCAACGACGCCGTCGATGATCGCGGCGCGATTCATGTCGACAGCCAACAGCGTGTCGGGTTTCACTTTGGTGAGCGGACTGGCGAGTGCGATACCCGCCGGCAGCGCCAGCGCCAAGCAAACGGCCTTAACAATCAACTTTCGCTTCATTCGTGAGTTCTCCTTCATTATTTGAAAACTCCCTACCCCCGTGGGCGCAAATTGTTCATCCGCGAAGCGGATGCAGCGACGCTGCCGGGGAAACCGGTGTGCAACGGAAGAAACACGCCTCTCGTACCGAGGCGCGGGTCAAACGGCGACGAGCGTTCTGCAATAAGCGGGCCAAAACGCCGGCCATTTGGTCGTTCGCTGTGGTGAACAACGTGACCAAGCCGCTGTGCTGGACATTGCGCAGAGAGCGCCGCGGTTTCGTACAAGGTGTCGCATTGAAATCGAGCGCTTCGCCACCGCAGGCCGGTCCGTCACGGAGAGGACGATTCGCAGACGGTACGGGGCACAATGTGCGTAGGCGGTCACCTCATCGATCACTTGGGCTAAACTGCCGCCCGCGTTCCGCGCTGCAACAACGATCCAAGTCCATGCCGTCGTCGCTCTGCTTGTGCATGATCGTGAAGAACGAGGCCCACGTGATAGGGCGCTGCGTCGACTCGGTCCGACCGTACATTCGGCACTGGACCATCGTCGATACCGGCTCGTCCGACGGCACGCAAGAGATGATTCGAGCGCGCCTCGACGGCATCGAGGGCGAGCTGTACGAACGCCCGTGGCGGGATTTCGGCAGCAACCGCAGCGAAGCGATCGCGTTCGCTCGCGGGAAGGCTGATTACATTCTGGTCATGGACGCCGACCATGTCCTTAACGCGCCCCCTGGCTTCGTTTTCGGCGGTCTCGACGCCGACGCGTACTACATCGCGCACCGTTACTCAGGTATCGACTACGGGATCGCGATCCTGCTCGCCGACCGTATCGCGTGGCGCTACGAGGGCGTGCTGCACGAATACGTCACCGCCGATGTCCCGCATCGGATCGTTCCTCTCGCGGGACCATGGGTCGATGTCCATCACGAGGGTGCGCGTAGCCGCGATCCCGAAACCTACAGGAAGGACGCGGCGGTGCTGGAAGCGGCGCTCTCAAAGGAACCCGGCAACGCGCGCTATGCGTTCTATCTCGCACAAAGCCTTCGCGATGCCGGCGACTTTGTGCGCGCGCTCGACGCGTACCGCAAGCGCGCGACGATGGGCGGATGGGACGAGGAGGCGTGGCAGGCGCGCTATCAGGCGGCGATCCTCGTCGAGCGCCTGGGGCATTCTGCCGCGGATGTCGAACGCGCCTATTTGGAAGCATGGAACACGCGACCCTCGCGTGCCGAGCCGCTGGTGCAGCTCGCGCGCTGGCATCGCGCGCGGTCGGAGTGGCCGCTGGCGGTCCTGTTCGCGCGCGCGGCCGTCGCGCTGCCGCGTCCCGCCGATCAGCTGTTCGTCGAAGACGCGATCTATGCGTGGCGCGCGCTCGACGAGCTATCGATTGCCGCCTGGCACGCGGGCGCGCGTGACGAGGGACGGCGTGCAGCCGAACGCCTTGTCGCCGAGCAGCGGTTCCCCCCTTCGGAGCGCGAGCGCATCGAAAAGAACCTCGAGTGGTACCAATAATCGGTGTTTGTCCGGCGGCTCGCTGATGGTCGCGCGGCTATAATGGGGCGCGGCTTCGGAACTTTAGCGACGGGCGTTCCGCTCGCGTTCCCTTCCGCGTCTCCCTTCCGCTGGAGCCGACCATGCGAACAACACGTGAAAAACTCGTCGACGATTTTGCCGAGATGCTGACGGAGGCTGAAGAACTGATGAAGCGCGCCGCCAACGAGACCGGCGAGCGCGCCAAGGATCTGCGCACGCAAGTCGAGGCGAAATTGCTCGCCGCGAAATCTCGTCTGCAGGAGATGCAAGGCGATGCGATCGACAACGCGAAGGCCGCTGCGCGGGTCACCGACGATTACGTGCACGACAACCCCTGGCAGGCAATCGGCGTCGCCGCTGCGGTCGGCTTCGTCGTCGGCCTGATGATGAATCGCCGCTAAATGGCCGATACGCGCGACGGCGCGTCGCCGCGGCCCGAGTTCCGAAGCGCTGCGGCACGATTCGTCAACTCCGCGCTTGCGCTCGCACATACCCGCGTCGAGCTCGCCGCGGTCGAGCTCGCCGAGGAACGCGAACGCCTGAAGCGCTCGGCGATGTTGATCGCCGGCGCGGTGTTCATGTTTTCGTTCGCCGTGCTCGGCATCGCGGCGTGGATCGTCGTGTACTTCTGGGACACGCATCGGCTCGAGGCAATAGCCGCCGTGACGTTGGTGTTCGCGCTCGTTGGCGGCTTCCTGCTGTGGCGCAATGCCGCGCTCGGGCGCGAGTCGCCGACGCCATTTTCCGCGACGCTCGCGGAGCTTGCCAAGGATCGGACGTGGCTCGCCGGCGGCGGCGGGCATAGGAGCGGCGAGTGACTCCATCGACGCGCGATCTCACGGCGCGCAAAGAGCTGTTGACGGCGCAGGCGGACTTGTCGCGCATTCAGCTCGCGCTCGCCTGGGATGACATGCGAAACAGCATTGTGCCGTCCGCGCAGGCGCCGCTATTCACCGGCGCCAGCAAAGCTGCTGCGTTCTTGGTCGGGATCGCGGCGCCGCTGATTGGACGCACTCGATTCACTCGCGCGGTCCGCTACGCCTCGATCGTGATGGGAATTTATCGCGCGATACGGAGCTTGCGCGGATAGTCACCCGAAACCCAGCGACCGATATAGCGCATCGACGCGCGCCTTGACCGCGTCGTCCATCGCAATCGGTCGGCCCCATTGGCGCGTCGTTTCGCCCGGCCATTTGTTGGTCGCGTCGATGCCGAGCTTGCTCCCGAGCCCCCCGACCGGCGATGCAAAATCGAGATAGTCGATCGGCGTTCGTTCGACGATCGTCAGGTCGCGCGCGGGATCGACGCGCGTGGTCAGCGCCCAGACGACATCCTTCCAATCGCGAATGTTCACGTCGGCATCGGTGACGACGATGATCTTCGTATACATGAACTGCCGCAGGAAGCTCCAGATGCCGAACATCGCGCGTTTCGCGTGCCCCGGATACTGCTTGTTCAGCGCCACTACCGCAATTCGATAGGAGCAACCTTCGGGCGGCAAATAGAAGTCCACGATCTCCGGATATTGTTTCTGCAGCAGCGGCACGAACACTTCATTGAGCGCGAGCCCGAGGATCGCCGGCTCGTCCGGCGGCTTGCCGGTATAGGTCGAGTGATAGATCGGATCGCGACGCAGCGTCATGCGCTCGATCGTGAAAACGGGAAAGCGCTCGACTTCGTTGTAATAACCGGTGTGATCGCCGAAAGGCCCTTCGACGGCGGCTTCAAAACCGCTCGCGTCGCCCGGGTCCGGTTGAATGAAGCCTTCCAGCACGATCTCGGCCGATGCAGGCACTTGCAGATCGTGCGTCAGGCAATTGACAATCTCGGTACGCGCGCCGCGCAACAAGCCGGCGAATTGATATTCGGACAGCGTATCCGGAACCGGCGACACCGCGCCGAGAATCGTCGCGGGATCGGCACCGAGCACGACGGCAATGGGAAACGGTTTTCCTGGGCTATGCTTCGCGTGATCGCGAAAGTCGAGTGCGCCGCCGCGCACGCTCAACCAGCGCATGATCACTTGGTTGCGCGCGATCACCTGCTGTCGATAGATGCCGAGATTCTGGCGCTTCTTGTTGGGTCCACGCGTGACCGTGAGCCCCCACGTGATCAGCGGCGCGACATCTCCGGGCCAACACGTCTGAATCGGGAGTCTGGCGAGATCGACATCGGCTGCTTCCCAAACGACATCCTGGCATTGCGCGGCGCTCCGCAGCTTCGGCGCCATGTCGAGAACCTTCATGAACACGTGCCGCGTGCTCTGCCAGGCGTCTTTCAAGCTCTTCGGCGGCTCGGGCTCCTTGAGGAATGCGAGCAGGTTGCCGATTTCACGCAAGCCGGCCCGCCATTGCGCCGGATCGGCGCCCATTGCGCGCGCAACGCGCTCCGGCGTCCCGAACAGATTACCGAGGATCGGAATCGTCGCGCCGGACGGACCTCGAAGGTCTCCCTTCGGTCGCTCGAACAACAACGCGGGGCCGCCAACTTTCAATACGCGGTCGCATAGCTCGGTCATCTCGAGTTTCGGATCGACCTCTACCGCGATGCGTTTCAGCTCGTTGACCGCTTCGAGCTGCTCCAGAAATTCGCGCAGATCGCGGTAGCTCATTGGTCGTGATCGAAGTTCGCACCGGCGCAATGCGAATATTCAGCGCGCAATGGCCTGAAACATCGCACCGGCGCGACATGCTCTCTCGGCATAGTGCGTACGTCGCGATCGCTCGCATCGATCGAAAGATCCTGCATGGACAAGTCCGATTCCGAAATCGCGGCGCCGCGCCCGTACAGCGACGCGTTGCAAGCCGACGAGGAATCAGCCGGCTCCCGGCCAGCTTCCAATACCCGGTAGCTTGAGGCCGGGGTGACGAAAATCGAGGCCGACGACGAGCCCCAGCAAATTGAATTCGAGACCCTCGTCGATGGCGCCGGTCAGGCCGAGCACGCCCGACAATGACAATTGATAACCGGTACCGCTGGGCGCGCGTGCGAACAATTGGCCCGCGGGAAGATAATCCTTGCCGATCGCCATCGACGGCATCGTCAATCGCAGCTCCGGAATCTCGCGCCCGAGATGCGCGATGAACGTGTTGCTGTTCGGTCCCGGCCAGACGCTGTAGTTCGAAGCGTACGGGTACGACTGCGCGGCCGCGGGCAATTTGTCGATGATCGCCTGTGCGTCGGCGCCGCGAACATCGCGGATGAGCCGCGGGGGCGCGCCGTACCATTCGGCGTCGGGCGCGCTGCGATCGGAGATCGATAGCGCCGAGCCGCCCGCACGCGCGTACCAACCAATCACTTCATACCGCGTGTAGCGCGTCGCGTCCTTCGGCTTTGCCGCGAGCCAGGTATGGACCGCGAAAGCGCCGCGCCAGCCGAACGTGCGGCTCGCATAAACCTGCACGACCGCTTCGCGATAGGTCGATGGATCAGGCGCGAGTCCGGTCGCTCGATGCGTCGCCGTCCGCCAATCGCCATGCACCGAAACGCTTCCGAATGCGAGCGTCAACAACGGCCCCAAAAGAAGAAGGACCACGAAGGCGAGAAGCCACCATGTTATGCGCGAGCCATCCATCACGACCGCCATTCTAACGGTCGCCAGCGCCGCTTACGCGACTCCCCATTTTCGGTCTCGCAGCGGTCGGCTCACAATCGTATTCGTCACGGGTTTAACCCGGCACGTCGGACGTCGATTGCAGCTTGCATTTGAAATTTGTAATTGTGGTAGAAGGGACATTTAGCGACTCGGACGGGTCACGGATGACCCTCGGTTGCTTTACTGCTTCTGACAGGGGAATCCGAAAATCATGAAAAAGATTGCAGCAATCGTTGCCGCGCTTCTCTGCTCGGCCTGCGCGTCAACGGCCGATCAAACGAATGAAGCAAGCGGGACAAAAGCCTATCGGACCGGCAGCAACTTACCAGTCCGCGATCGAAGCGGATCGAGCGACAGCAAAACCGTCGATGTCGAGTCAATCGAAGACCTGCGCAGGCGCTCGGGTACGCGCTCGTTGGGCACGCCCTGATAACCGTCAAATCACTGATCCCGCGCCGCCGTCCATCGGCACGATCGCGCCGGTGACATAGCTCGCCTGATCGGACGCGAGAAACAGCGCGACGTTGGCGATCTCTTCGGGCGTCCCGAGCCGCCGCAACGGAATGCGGGCCTGCTGGCGCTCCAGCAACTCTTGTTCCGAAAGCCCGGTCATCCGTGCTTCGGCTTCGAGCCCTTGCTTGACGCGACCGGTCAGCGTGGCGCCCGGATTGATGCCATTGACGCGAATTCCGCGTGGCCCGTACGCGGCTGCGAGACCGGCGGTCGCGAGCATCAGCGCGGCGTTTGCGCTGCCGCCGGGCAAGTGCACGGGACTCGCGATCTTGCCGCCTGCGCCGATGATGTTGATGATCGTGCCACGGCCGCGCACCACCATGCGTTTCAGCACGCAGTCGATCGGGTGGATGTAGCTGAAGAATTTCGCGTTCATTGCGTCGTGCCATGCGGCGCTCGACAGTTCGTCGGGCGGATAGCGTTTCGCTGCGCCCGCCGAATTCACGAGTACATCGATCGGTCCGAGGGTTGCCTCGACCTCGCTCGTCATTCGTTCCGCTTCTTCGGCATGGATCAGGTTGGCGACGATCGCAATCGGTGGCGAATCCGATGGCAGGCGCGAGAGCGCAGCATCGAGATTCGAACGACTTCGCGATACGAGCGCGACGCGCGCGCCGGCGCGCAGGAACGCGTTGGCACATGCGAAGCCGATCCCTTTGCTCGCGCCAGTGACGACGACGATTTTTCCGGTCAGACCGAGATCCATGATTGTGCCGCGATCACCGAGGTTCTCAGTGGGCTTTGTCGTCCGGGCCGCGCAAGCGACCGTTCAGAAAGGCTCGGACCTTGGCATTCGCCTTTTCGCGAGCCGCGGGATTCGCGCCGACATGCACGCCTTGCCCCGGGTTGGTGCCGTTGGGAACGTCGGTGCGATGAACGACTGCGCCGTCGGGTGCATCGAAGCCGTGATGCGCATTCGGATAAACGACGACCTTCAGCGGTTCGCCGCGCGCGATCATCGCTTCGCCGAGGTCGACGCAGGGCTTCGCGGGCGTCCAATCGTCGCTCTCGCCGAGATGAATTCGCGTGGGCACGCCGGGCTGCCATCGGTCGCCGGCGCGCAATGAGACGGCGCAGCCCGGATAAAACGCGACGGCGGCGCGGAAGAACGGCGGCGCACCCGCCTTATCCCGAAACGCAGCGACTTCGCGATCGCGGACGTTGATCGTCGCGAGCGCCGTGCTGCCGCCATGCGACCAGCCGACGAGCGCAACACGATCGCGCGCGATGTCCGGACGCTCAGCCAGAAAGGCAAGCGCGCCTAACGCATCGAGACGGCGTCGCATCGGCATGATCGGATTTTCGCCGATCTTGATCGTGCAGACTTCATTTCGTCCACGCGATCGAAAACTGTCCGGGAACAGCACCGCGTATCCATCGCTTAGCAGCAAATCGGCCCGCACGGCGAGCCGATCGGCCAGATGATCTTCGCGTCCCTTCGCGATCGAATACATCCCGCTGCAACCGTGCAACGCCACGATCGCGGGATAACCGCCGTCGGGCATCGGGCCATCCGGCAGAAGCAACATTGCCTGGATCTGAACCGGAGCGCCGTGCTCATCGCGGTCGAGCGACGAAAACGAGACGCGCGTCAATGATCGCGCGCCGAGATCGGGTGCGAGAGCGAACGCGAACAAGATCGCAATTGCGCAACTCGCGCGAAGCAACCGCGATCGATGAGCCGATGTGATTTCGCCGATGCGCATCGCCCGCGACTTTAGCGCAACTGTCGGCCGCTGCGATACGCAGGCGATTGGTGCGTTGCAGCATGTCGCGCGGCTCGCGATGGACCGCGAGGCGCCTGTCGCTATAGGAAGGCCATCAATACACGCCAGGCTTCGATCTTTTTCGCTAGAGAGAGCGTGTAGGCCGGACTGGTCGACGGCAAGACCAGCGTCGACAATCCCGCCGCGCGCCAGAGTGGCTCGGCTCGGGCAGCGGTTCCGCCGTTGAAACATACGGCTTCGAGGTCCCGCGCGACGTGCCGGATTCGCGCGATCGCGCCCCGTTCTGCGTTGCGTATTGCGGTGTCGAGACTTCCCTTGCGCTCGCAGGCGACGATCGTGTCCCAGATGGCAATCCCGTGTGCGCGTACGGTGGCGGTCCGTGCCGAATACGACATCTCGACGAGCGGTTCGTTCAGAAGCGCCGCGAGCACCGGCCAAAAGTGATTGCGCGGGTGGGCGTAGTACTGGCGCGCGGCCAACGAGGCTTCACTCGGAAAACTTCCGAGAATCAACACGCGGGCGTCGGGCGCGACGATCGGCGGCAAGCCGCGCCGTCGCGTCGGTGGCTCTCGTTGCGCGACCGCGCGCGCAGGAATTCGATCGGCGGTCGACATTACCAAGATGCGGGCCAGCGATGAAGCCGCAGCGCGAAATCGGCCGCAATCGCGGCGAACACCGTGAAGCCGAGCCAATGATTGTCGAGAAACGCGCGAAAGCATTGGTCGCGCTCGCGCAACCGAATCCATGCAAGGTGCCGAAGCGCAAGAAGGCAGGCGAGCGCGAGCCCGACGAAATAAACGAGACCCATCCCGATGCGCACGCCGATCGCCGCCATCGCGCCGAAATAAATCGCATAGCAAACCGCGACCGCGGTGACGTCGAAGCGTCCGAAGGTCAGCGCGGAGGTGCGAATGCCGACGTGGATATCGTCGTCGCGATCGACCATCGCATATTCGGTGTCGTAGGCAACGACCCAGAACAGATTGACGACAAGAAGCATCCACGCGAGGGCGGGCACGTCATTTCCGACTGCAGCGAATGCCATCGGAATTCCAAACGAGAACGCGATACCGAGAAAGGCTTGCGGTAGTGCGAAAAAGCGCTTGAAGAACGGATAAACGACGGCAATGAGCAGCGCAGGCACCGACCATAGAATCGTCGCGCGATTGGTCGGCAGAATCAGCGCGAAAGCCGCGAGCGCCAGAACCGCAGCGATCGCGAGCGCCTCCCACGGCGCAATGATCTTCGCCGCGAGCGGACGCGACGCCGTCCGTTTGACACCTGCGTCGAAATCCCGATCGGCCCAGTCGTTGAATGCACAGCCCGCCGAGCGCATCAGCAGCGTGCCCGCGACAAAGATCGCGATCAACGATAGACCGGGCGCGCCATCGGCGGCGATCCAAAGCGCCGACAGCGTCGGCCAAAGGAGCAGCAACGTGCCAATCGGCTTGTCGAGGCGCGTCAGGCGCGCATACGCATCGAGTCGCGCGCGCGGCGGCAAGGCGAGATCGGTGGACACGGCAGCCACTCAGCCGATCGGCAACGCGAGCTGTTTCTTCAATTCGCGCGGCGCGATCCGTTTCAGCAATGTCTGCGGCGTCGGAAATCTCAACTTGACGCGAAGCTCGCGCTTCATCCGCGCATTGGACAAACGCCGCGATTCGCTCATGAACGAGAGCAGGATCGGGGCGATCCGCTTTTCGGCTTCGTCCCGACTCACGCGCGGCGGGCGCTCGAGCTTGAATGCGTCGGCCACCATGTCGAACCAGGCGGCCGTCTTGAGCTCCGCATCGTCGGAAACGTTGTATGCGCGATTGGGCAAGCCTCTGAACAGCGCAGCGACGATCGCGCGCGCCAGGTCATCGGCATGAATGTGATTCGTGTAGACATCGTCAGCGTCGGCGAGCACCGGTGTTCTCTGACGGATGCGATCCAGCGGTAACCGCGTCTCCGCATAAATTCCGGGCGCGCGAAGAATCGCCAGCGCGACGCCGTTACGGCCCGCCCAAACGCGAAGCGCATCCTCGGCAGCGACACGGCGGCGTGCGCGCGGCGTCTGCGCGCGCCGCGGACGCGCCTCGATCACGCGCGCACCGGCGCAATCGCCGTAGACGCCGGACGTCGAAAGATAGACGAAGCGGCGCGGTATAATTCGCGCGCTCGCAAGCGCTGCGATGAGGCGTTGCGTGCGCAGGTCATCGCGCCCGTCGGAGGGCGGCGGCGCGCAGTGCACGACGGCGAACGGTGCGATGCGCAGCCGAGCGAGCGTGTCGAATTGGTCGAGGTCGCCGACGAACGGCGCGATGCCGCGAGCGCGAAGCTTGGGAATCTCGTCGCCGCGTCGAATCAAGCCGTAAAATCGCGCGCGTCCTCGGAGCAACGCAGCCGCGCGGAGCGCAACGTCTCCGCAGCCGATCAGCAAAATCCGAATCACAAAGGAAGTCGTCTTTCAGCGCCGGCGAAGCGCGCGCCGCGCTGACGCGTAACGCAAAACATGCCGATGCAGATTACCATAAAGCCCAGCGATCACGTCTTTCCCTGCGACGCCGATGAGACCGTGTTGCAGGCGGCGATGCGCGCGGACCTGATGATTCCGTATGGCTGCCGCAACGGCGCGTGCGGAACATGCAAAGGCAAGATCATCGCCGGCGACGTCGACTACGGCGCGTACCAGCAATCGACGCTTTCCGAGGACGACCGGCGCGTCGGCCTGGCGCTCTTCTGCTGCGCGAAGCCATTGACCGATCTCACGATCGAGGTTCGCGAAGTCCGGCGCGCCGGCGACATCCAGATTCGGCGCCTGCCTTGCCGAATCGAAGCGATCGAGAAGCCGGCCGCCGATGTCGCAATCGTGCGGCTCAAGCTGCCGGCCAACGAGCGGCTGCAGTTTCTTGCGGGTCAGTACATCGACTTCCTGTTGAAGGATGGCAAGCGCAGAAGCTTTTCGCTGGCGACGCCGCCGCACGCGGACGAGCTGCTCGAGCTGCATGTTCGCCACGTGCCGGGTGGATTTTTTTCCGACGCGCTGTTCACGCAATACAAAGGGCGCGAGATCCTTCGCTTCGAAGGTCCGCTCGGCTTCTTCTATCTGCGTGAGGATTCCGACAAGCCGATCATCTTTATCGCGGGCGGCACCGGCTTCGCGCCGATCAAGGCGGTCATCGAGCACGCGCTGTATCACGAGATTCAAGCGACGCGGCCCATGGTGCTCTACTGGGGGGCACGCTCGATGCAGGATTTGTATCTGCCGGACTTGCCGGGACGGTGGCAAACCGAGAATCCGGGGCGCTTCACGTACATTCCGGTGTTATCCGAACCGAAGCTCGAAGACGCATGGCCCGGTCGCGTCGGCTTCGTGCATCAAGCGGTGCTCGACGACTTCCGGGATTTGTCAGGCTATCAGGTCTATGCGTGCGGCGGACCGGCAATGATCGATGCGGCGAAGCGCGACTTCACCAAGCTCTGCGGATTGCCCGAAGATGCATTTTTCGCCGATAGTTTCACCTACGCCGCCGAGGCGGAAACACGCGCCGGTTAGGCGCCGCCCGTCTCGCCAGACGGCGCTACCCGAGGTCCGCAGATGACGCTATCATAGAAGCGGCCATTATCGGCATCGCGTCGTCGATCTCTACCGCCATGACCCTCGATTTCTTTTCGCCGTTATTTCGTTCGCAGCTCGAATTCGCCGCGAGCGCATTCGCGGTCGCCTTTGCAATCGAGTGGTTTCTCCCCGCGACACGCCGCCGTTCGTGGGGCGCGCTCGGCTTCAATCTTGTCGTCGCGCTGATTTTCATTTATTTGACGACGCTATTGGCGCCGCCGCTATCCGCCGCGCTTGATCCGCTGAAGCAGCATTACGGCCATTGGGTCCCGGTCCATTTTCCAGACGGGCTCGCCGGATCGATTTTGCAGACGCTGAGCTTCTTTTTCGTGTTCGACTTCTTTTTCTACTGGTGGCACCGCGGGCAGCACCGGTTCCAATGGCTGTGGGCGCAGCACCGATTCCACCATCAGGAACAATGGCTCAACGTCACGACCGTGCATCGCTACCATTTCACCGAGGAGCTGTTTCGCGCATTCGTCATCTATCTGCCGATGTCGATCGTTTTCGACTTCAAGCCGGTCACCGTCGTGTGGTTCTGGACGATGTTCACGCTGTGGGGCTATTGGATCCACATGAACGTGCGGATCCATCTCGGTCCGGTGGGGCGATGGATCTCCGGCCCGCAATTTCATCGCCTGCATCACACGCCGGAGCATCGTCGCAACTTCGCGGCGTTCTTTCCCATTTGGGATCGCGTCTTCGGCACTTACGTTCATCCGCAAGATCAGCAATACCCGGAGCTGGTAGGTCTCGACGATGCGACCGACGGGAACACGCTCTACGATGCCACGCTCTATCCGATCGTCGAATGGGGCAAGGCGCTCGGGCGCGCATTTCACGTTGCGGGAACCCGCGTTCAGCGTCCGTCATAAGAATCAAACGACACGCTCAGCCGACGCGATCGTTGGCGCGCGCCAGTCGAGCGGTTGTCGTGCGAGCAGCCATCGTCGCGCCGGACGCTCGAAAAAATACCAAAGCAGCAATGACGCCGCGATCACGACGGCGAATCCCAGCAGCGTTCGCATGCCGATGCTCCAAGCGTCGAGCCATTGAGGATTGCGCATCACGGATACCAGCATGACGTATTGCAGCATATACAACGCATAGCTCGATTCGCCCAACACGACTGGAACGCGACGCGCGAGCAGCTTGGCGACCTGGCCGGTACCGGTCGCAAGCAGCACGATCAGCGGTGCATAGAGAAGACAGGCGCCGGTGCCGAGCGGCGTCGACGTGAGCACGCGCCAATCGAACGACGGGCCGAGCTCGGCGGCCCATCGCGGCGCCTCGTGGCCGGCCCAATAGAGATCCGCAACGAGCGCGAAAAGCAGCACGATTTCGAGCGCCGTTGCATGGGTCGTCAAAAGACGCATGCGATCGTGAAAGCGGTGCCACACCATCGCCATCGTCATCCCAAGCGTGAATTCGAACAACCGCGCGAGCGGATTGCCGTACAGTAGTGCGAGCGTCGAGATTTGATTATCCTGGGTGGCAGTCGCCGCCGCAGGCATCCGGGTCGCAGCCGCAATGAGCGCCAGCGCAACCATCAACAAAGCGCTGCCCGCAAGCTTCCAGTGCCAGGTCGCTCTCCAGCGCCACAACAACGGCGGATAGACGGCGTAGAAAAACCATTCGACCGAAATCGTCCAGGCAGGCGCGTTGAACCCGAACTCGAATCGTTCGATTGGAATCCATGCGTTCACCAGCAGCAGTTGCAGCGGCAAGATCGACCAGCCGATGGCATCCGTCGATGCCCAGAACGCAGCGGGAACGACCGCGAGGCTCAGCATCAAGCAAAAACAATGAACCGGCCAGATGCGCGCGAACCGGGCCCAGTAGAAGCGAGCGACGGCACGCCATCCGGAGAGGTCCGGATAGCGGTATCCGAGGATGAATCCGGACAGCACGAAGAAATACGACACCGCCTGCGAGAGATTCAGCCACGACGGCAGCGTATAGCCGAACGCCGTGCCGTGCAGAACAAGAATTGCGTAGGCCGCAACAAAACGCGAGCCGGTCAGCGCATCGAGCTGCGCAACGTGGCTTCCAGAATTTTCAGCCACCTGCGTGCCTCGTTTCGTGCGCCGCTTCCCACGCGCGAATCGACGGCGCCTGCTGCCGCACCCAATCGGAGAGCGCAAGTGCGGTTGCGGTGTAGCAGATGACCGCGGTCGCCGCAAAGAGACGAGTCCGCGTGCCGGCACGAGCAAGCTCGCGTATCGCGGCGATCGCGGCAGGACCCGCGAGGACGAGCAGCGGCAAGCCGAAGCGCATCTCGACCGCGGTAGTCGCGTGCAATGCAATGTGAGCGACGATGAAAGCAAGCACCGTGATCGCCGCAAGCGCACAGTTTCGGTCAGTTCGGGCGCGTCGTACCAACATCACGATGCCGATCAACGCACAGAACACCATCGCGTGCGTCGCGATTCCGAGCGGGATTCGATACCAGGGATCGAGATCGCGGCTGTAAGTGAAAAGAAGATCCTGATCCAGCATGTTGAACGTGTGCAGCCCAATGGTCAGTGCGCCGGCGCGCGGGTGCTGCACATACCACGACATTGGCGTGTCGGCGTCGGCGGGACCTACTTTTGCGAAAGGGTTCTCATAGAATATCGATGGATTCGGCACCGGCGGCATCGCGGTCGCATATTTCAGATTGGTGATGCCCCAGATCTGCTGGTTGTGTCCGAGGCGGGCCGAAACGAGCGGCGTCGGCGCATCGTAATGGCGAACGTTGTTGATGTATTGCGGCGCCATCGGCAACGTCACGCCGGCGATCAAGGCGACCACCGCTCCGCCGACCGTGCGCGCAGCGGGACGTTGCGCGACACACACCGCCGTGACCCCGACCACCCAGGCGACCAGCGCGAAGAGGTTCGCCGGTCGAACCATGACGGCGACGCCGACAGCGATGCTTCCGGCGAGGACACGCTGCCACGTCGGCCGTGCGACAAACGCGAGCCAGCATCCTGCCGTCGCGAGAATCAGCGACAGCGACACGCTTTCGGTCAGCGATTCGGGTGTGTACGAAAGCGCAAAGACATTGAGCACGATGCCGATGAACGCCCAACCCGCGAAAGCGGGCCATAGGGTGACGAGCCGCTGTCGGACGAAGAGCGCTGCCATCAGATAAAGCGCGAGCTGCATCTCGAACATCAGCCAGCCGACGGAAACATGCACGAGGCTCGCCGCGCGCAACAGCATCGCCAGGAACAACGGATACGCGTACGTCCGAATATCCGAGTAATAGAACTTGCTGAAGAGTCCGTTACGGGCGATGTCCTCCGCAATCTCAACATAGTTGCGCGCGTCGTAGTCGGACGGATAGGCAACGATGCGAAGATAAAACAGATGAGCGAGGGCGATCGCCAGCACGACCGCGATCCACTGAGCCCGCGATAACGCATTAATGCGCACGATCGCTCATCGGACCGGCCCTTCGAGCGAGATGCTGCGGACGCCGTAGTACTTCGCCATGCAGACGTTGTTCCATTGCGAGGGATCGGCGTCGACTTCGACGAAATGCAACGTCGACGGCACGGGCCACAGTCCGATGGGCGGGACAGTCACGTCGGCGCGATTTTCGCGGGACATTTCGCGCAACATGCGGTCTCGCGCCGCTTGCTTGTCGCGTATCGCGCTGCTCTGACGCGCGTCGGCCATGAGCGGTGTGCTGACGACCGCGGTGCCCAATCCGGCGAGCACGATCAACGCCGGCGCTGCGAGCGGCCGCCATCGCGCGTGGCGCGCGTAGGCAAGCGCCGGAACGAGTGCGGCGATGAGCCCATATACCAGCAAGTAGAAACCGTTCCGCGGCGCGAACTGAGCAGGGGCGGCGAGCACCGGCACGACGCTTAGAAGCGCGCCGATCGCGAGTGCTGCGGACTCGCGCAAGGGCTTCGGTACGATCGGCGATTTTTCGTAGCGTGTCGCCGCTCTCGATGCAAGCAGCGAAACCGTTGCAACCACGCCGATGATCGCCACCATCGGCCACGCGATCTGGACGATCGCCTTCAGCATGCCGACATATTGGCTCGCCAGATGGACGGGTTCGAGCGTAAACGAACCGGGCGTAACATGGGCTCGTGCGTAATTTCCCGGGGCAACAATCAACAGCAACATGCCGGCCGCGAGACCTGCGACGTGCGCGGTGAGTCGCTGCCTCCCGCTCGAAGAAGTGGCGCTCCAGCGAGATGGCGCGACGAAACCGGCGTACAAAATCAGGACCGGCCACACGAGCTCGATCGAGTTTCCGGCGAGAATTCCAAGCACGAATCCGTAAGCGGGTCCGCCACGCGCGACGCGGTCTTGTAGCAGCCGGCGCACCGATCCCAACCAGGCAAGCGAGAGTACGAGCGGCAACATGTAGACGATGCCGCCGGTCGACCAAAGCACCGCTTGGCCAAGAAGGCGATAGAGGCCGAGAGCGAACGCGGCGAATACGAACGCGCAAAGCGGCCAGCGCAGCGGCAGATCGTCGCCGGCGAGCAACGACCCGGTCTGAAACGCCGCGACCGCGAGCAGGCAAACGAGGACGATGGATATGAAACGGAGTGCCGGCAAATCCACCAGCGCGAAGACAACGTACAACGGAATGCCGCTTACGATACGGCCGCTCCAACCGAAAAACAGCCAATGCAGCGCGCCGCCGATGCCCCCCTGCGCCACCAGCACGCTATTGCAGTAATCATCGGCGGTCGGCCAGCTCGCGAATGCGACGGCCGCGAGCATGACGAAGAGCGCGAGCACGATAGCGCCCGATACAAGGACGGCGAGCTTGCCGCGAACACCTGGAACGGCGATCGATCCCGCTCGGCTCAACGACGTGGGTCCTTGCGCATGTTCGCGAGGAGGCATGACGGCCGGCTAAGGTAGCATGCTTCGCGCCATGCTACAGTCTCCACCCGAGCGTGGCCGCCAACCTCCAATGCATGATGTTCTTGCGCACATGCATGTCCCGCTGAACGATTTGCGACGCAACAACGCCGCATACACCGTCGATTTGCGGGCCGCATTCGATCAAGTCGTCGACGCCGGAGCTTTCATACTGGGCGCGCAGGTCGCCGCGTTCGAGCGGGAATTTGCGGCGTTTTGCGACGTTGCCTATTGTGTCGGTCTCGCCAGCGGTTCGGATGCGCTGGAGCTCGCGCTGCGCGCGACGGGCGTATCGGCGCAGGACGATGTGATGACGGTCGCGAATGCCGGCACCTACAGTACCGTCGCGATTCGCGCGCTCGGCGCGCGTCCTCGATACGTCGATGTGGACAATGAAACGCTGACGCTTGCTCCGGCCCAGCTCGACCGGTCGCTGACGCCTCGAACACGAGCCATCATCGTGACCCATCTGTACGGGCGCCTTGCGGCGATGGAGGAGATTGGTGGCTTCGCGCGCAACCATCGGATCCCCGTCATCGAGGACTGTGCGCAAGCGCATGGTGCTCGGCGCGGCGATGTGAGTGCCGGCGGTTGGGGAATTATCGGCTGCTTCAGTTTTTACCCGACGAAGAACCTGGGCGCACTCGGCGACGGCGGCGCGATCACGACGAACGATGCGAACGTTGCGACGCGCGTGCGCGCATTGCGGCAATATGGCTGGGACCAGAAATATCGCGTCGCCGTCGATGGCGGGCGCAACAGCCGGCTCGACGAGCTTCAGGCCGCTATGCTCCGTGTCCGCCTTCCGAAAGTTGGCGGCGAGAACGCGGCGCGGCGGCGTATCGTTCGAGCGTACGCCGAGCGCATTCGCCATCCGCTGATCCGCGTGCCGGCGCCCCCGGACGAAGCTTGCGTCGCCCATCTCGCGGTTGTTCGTTCGGCCCGCCGCGATTCGTTGCGCCAGTACTTGCGCATGCGCGATATCGGCACGGACGTCCACTATCCGATTCCCGATCATCGGCAGCCGGTCGCTCGCGAATCCGATGCCCTCTCGTTGCCGGTCACCGAACGCGCCTGCGCCGAGGTCTTGAGCCTTCCCTGCTTCCCTGCGATGACAAGCGATGAGGTCGATTACGTGATCGACGCCTGCAACGCATGGGCGCCTTGAAGTACTCGCTGGTGGTGCCGGTTTACTGCAACGAGGCGTCGATCGGCGAATTGCTCGATGCGGTCAGTCGGCTCGACCATGCGCTCGATAGCGCGCTCGAAGTCGTGTTTGTCGTCGATGGCAGTCCCGATCGCTCCTATGAGCGGCTCGACGCGGCTTTGCCCGGGAGTGGACTCAATGCGCAGCTGATCGCCCTGTCGCGGAACTTCGGATCGTTTTCCGCCGTGCGCGAGGGCCTTGCGGCGTCGCGGGGCGATTACATGGCGATGATGGCCGCCGATCTGCAGGAACCGGAAGACCTGATCCTCGCATTCTTTCGCGCGCTCGCAAGCGAGCCGGTCGACGTCGCACTGGGCGTGCGCACCGGCCGCGACGATCCGTCGGCGACCCGCGTCGCATCGACGCTGTTTTGGTGGCTGTATCGACGCTTCGTTCAGCCGGAGGTCCCGGCCGGGGGCATCGACGTATTCGCCTGCAACCGCGCGTTTCGCGATCATTTGCTGGAGATGCGCGAGACCAATACGTCCCTCGTCGGCCAGATCATGTGGCTCGGCTTTCGACGCAAGTTGATTCCTTACCGGCGACTGCCGCGACGCCATGGCAAAAGCGCATGGTCCTTCTCGCGCAAGTTGAAGTATCTGCTCGACAGCCTGTTTGCGTTTTCCGACCTCCCGATCCGCGCGCTCACGTGGGCCGGAGCCGCAGGACTCGCGATCTCGATCGCGCTCGCGCTCATCGTGTTCATCGCAAAATTAACCGGCGCGATCGAGGTTCCCGGTTATGCCGCCACGGTATTGACCATCATTTTTTTTGCGGCGCTCAATTCATTCGGCCTCGGCATCATCGGCTCTTACACATGGCGCGCCTACGAGAACACCAAGGCTCGTCCGCAAGCCGTGGTATTGCGGACGAAGAGCTATATTCCGTCGGAGTCCGGTACGCGTTCAGAATCGGCTTTCACCGATGCAAGCGTCGGGGTCGTCAAATAGATGCGCTACTTCGTCCATCCCAACGCGCTCTGCGAATCGACGCACATCGGCGCCGGAACACGCATTTGGGCGTTTGCGCATGTTTTGCCTCGAGCGCAGATCGGAAGCGAGTGCAATGTCTGCGATCACGTCTTCGTCGAAAACGACGTCGTGATCGGCGATCGCGTCACGATCAAATCCGGCGTGCAGATCTGGGACGGTGTCCGTCTCGAGGACGACGTATTCATCGGGCCGAATGCAACGTTCACCAACGATCCTTTTCCGCGCAGCAAGCACCGCCCGGTGTCGTTCATGCCGACGCTCGTCTGCCAACACGCGTCGGTTGGCGCGAACGCCACCATCTTGCCGGGGCTCACGATCGGTCGCGACGCCATGGTAGGGGCTGGCGCGGTCGTCACGCGATCGGTGCCTCCCGCGGCGATTGTCGCCGGGAACCCCGCCCGAATCGTCGGCTATGTCGATTCGAGAGACGATCGCTCGATCGCGGCAGTCTCGCATACCGACTCAGCGTCGATCGAGCCGACGCGTGTCGCGGGCGTGGTCGTCCACGACTTGCCGCTCGTCCACGATCTGCGCGGCAATCTGACCGTCGGCGAAGTTCCGGCCGACGTGCCCTTCTCACCGAAGCGCTATTTTCTCGTGCTCGATGTGCCCACCGGCGAAACGCGCGGCTCGCACGCCCATCGCGAGTGCGCGCAATTTCTCGTGTGCGTGACCGGCTCTTGTGCGGTGGTTGTAGACGATGGGACCAATCGGCTTGAAATCGCGCTCGATCGACCGAGCCGCGCACTGTACATACCGCCGATGGTGTGGGCAACGCAATACAAGTACACGCGCGACGCCGTGCTGCTCGTCCTTGCTTCCCATTCCTACGATGCGCGTGACTACATCCGTGATTACGACGAATTTCTAACGGCCGTCGGGCGCTGAAGCGTCGATGCGTGAAGCGGCGCTCGAATTCACGCGCTTTTTGATCGCCGGAGCCGTCAACACGGTCATTTCGTACACGGCCTATCTGCTGTTGCTGGCGATTCTCCCTTACCTCATTGCCTATGCGATCTCTTACGTCGTCGGCATCGCAATTTCCTATCTGCTCCTGACGCGCTTCGTTTTCAGAACACAGCGGCGGCTCTCGACCGCCGTGCGCTTTCCACTCGTTTACGCCGTCCAGTATCTGATGGGCTCGATCGTTCTTGCGCTGCTGGTCGAGAGGTGGGGCGTGCGTGCATCGATCGCAGCGATTGTCGCGATCGTCGCGTCGATTCCGGTGACGTTCCTGCTGTCGCGATTCGTTTTGCGGCCGAAAAGCTAACGTTTATCGAGCTCGGCGAGCGCCAGTTTGAGCGCCGCCGCGAGATGCGCGTTGGCCTGATCGTTGCGTCCGAGCTTCGCCTGCATTTCGCCCAGCGCCAGATTCGCGCGCCAACCGTTGTCGAGGGCGAGGCTCGCCTCGAGATAGGTTTGCGCCTTGCCCCATAGCTGCGCGCGCTCGCACAAGCGGCCGAGCGCGTACAAAAGCGTCGCGTCGTTGTTGTGCTCGGCCAGCCACCGCTCGGCGATCTCGAGTTGTCGCGTCGGATCGGCCGTCGAGCAGTCGGCATACAGCGCAACGAGATCGGAATCCCAGCGCCGTTCGAGGCTCCGCGCGATGGTCTCCGCTGCCTCGCGATCGCCGCCCAGCGCGATGAAGCTCGTCGCCGCGGCGCACGCAACGTTCGATTGCAGCTTTTCGGCATCGGAAAGTCGATTCCAGTAATCGCGCAGTCCGGACGCATCGTGGGAAAAGCCGGCCAGCGCCTCCGCGTGGGCGCTCGCTCGCAGCACCTCGCCCTGCGGGGCGTCATACACTTTCCGCTTGACGAGCTGGTCGATGAGCGGCGGAATTTCGCCATGCCGTCCGGCCGCCGTCAACGCGCGGAGCTCGAGGCGCAATGCCGCCGTGTGCAAGCCTGCCTCCTTGCGAAGCTCGGCGAGACGCGTCAGCGCATCGACCGGCCGCCCTCTTTCGAACGCGGCTTCGGCTTCGAGCATCAGACGCGAAACGGCGAGACTCGGCAACTGCGCTTCCGGACGCGCGAGCGCCGATTCGACGGCGTCGAAATCGCGCGTCTCCAGCGCCGCCCGCGCAGCGATGAGCGACCCGAGCGGCGACGAACCCGGGATAGAGAGCGACTCTTCTGCGAACTGTCGCGCTTTGCCGTGGCGGCCCTCGATCAATGCGACAACGGCCGCTTCTTCCTTCGCGCGCGCCCGTCCGAGCTGGCGCTTGCGACGATGGTCGCGCACGTCGCGCGGCAATCTCGATAGACGAGCGACGATGCGCACGAACGCATAAACCGCGAAAAATGCAGCGGCAATCAGCAGGACGAAGGTATTGAGCGAAAGCTCGACGCGATAGGGCGGCGCCACGAATAGCGCATAGCCGGCATTGATGCGCACGATGAGCGCCACGGTGACGGCGGCCGCAGCCAGCACGAGAAATGCAAGCAGCCCGCGCACGGCGTGCTCACTTCACTCGCGGAGGAGCCCGCTCGGGCGCCTGCTCGCGGGGAATCCGAAGCGTGCGTAACGACTCGAGGCTGCGCGAGAGATCGGGCATCGCAGCGGGCATCTGAGTGGCGGCCAACTGCGTCAAGTTCGATGAAATCACCTGGACCGGTTTCACCCGCGTATCGAAATAACGATTGACCCATGCTTTCGCGGCATTGAGATCGGTTCGAAACGACTTGTCGTCGCGCGCCAGGAGCGCCAGGCGAGCCGCGAGAAGTCGCAGGCGCAGGTTCTCGCGCAAAAAATACGCCTGCGGCGGCGAGATGAGAGGCGCGGCGGGACGATCGGACACTTCGATCCGCACCAGCGACTTTGCATCCGCCCAAACGTCGCGCAGGAAGCGCAGCCACGACGGCTCGTTGGCAGGCGGCACCTCCGCTTGCGGCGGCGGTAATCGTTCGTCTTTGGCGAGCGGCAAGCTATCGATCATCGCGATGGCTTGGTCGAGCTTCGCTGATATCCCCGAGACGTCGACAAAGGGCACGGCCTTCAGCTCATCCATGTCACGCGCAAGCGAGCGCCGGAGCGGCGCAAGTTGCGGCCGGTCCATCCGCGCGAGCTTGCCGTCGGCGAGTTGCAGCGCCACCAGCGCGGCTTGCACGTTACCCGCGAGCGCAAGCTGCTGACTGGCGAGTACGAGGACCTGTTCGACTTCAGTCAGCGCCAGCTCGTCGCGCGATGGCGCCAACTCGCGATAGAGCGTTTCGAGCGCGGCTTGCTGGGACTGCGATTCGGCGAGACGCGCCTCGAGCAGTGCCAGTTTGGCCTGCGCATCGCGAAGCGCATTGGCGAGATCGGATTGCGTCGTTTTCGCCTGCGTCAGCGCGGCATCCGTGTTGGCGAGCCGCTGCGCGACTTCGCTGCGCAGTGCCTGGCCCTCACGGCGCGCGTCGACCCACGCCACCACGCCGAGGACGGCCAATATCAGCGCGACCGCGGAAACCATGCCCCGGGAAGCAGGCGGTGCCTTGGCGCGAGCCGGAGTCGCGGGTGTCGCCCCGATCGGCGGCGATGTGCTGCTCGAGCTGGAATCCGCTGCATTCATGGCATTTCGCGGCAGCGATTCTAGCAGTCGAGCCGAAAATGCCGCTGGCAGCCCTGCGGTCGCCTCGCATACAATCGATCGCAAACAACAGCGTGCGCGGCTCGTGCGCACCCGCTCTCGCCGTGAACGGTCTCTTGCTGCTCGCGCTCATCCTCCTGGCGATCGGGATCGTCGTGGCCTATCGGTTGAGTGTGTCTCGCGCGTCACGCCATGAGAGTCCGGCGCTTACGCAGGTTCGATCGAACGCTTCGTCAGAGCAAGGTTCACAAGAGCAACAGTCCGGCGATGATTCGGTTGAGGGTTGGCTCGCGCATGAGCTCGCCGAAGATCGACACCGATTGTTTCGCGCCCTCGCCGCCGCGCGCGAGGAGACGGCGCGCTTCCGACAGCTCCTCATCGACCTTGAAAACAACGCGCCGCCGCCGCTGCTGGACAGCCCCACCGCGCCCGATGATCTGAAGCTGATCGTCGGGATTGGTCCGGTGCTCGAACGAATGCTGCAGCAACTGGGAGTCAGCACGTATCGGCAGATCGCACGCTGGACCGAGCGCGACATCGATGAATTCGACGCGCGTCTGCCCGAGTTTCCGGGTCGCATTCGCCGCGATGCATGGGTGACGCAAGCGCGCGAGTTGCATCATTCCAAATATGGCTAGGTCATGGCCCCCATGGCCGTGCGGCGCAGAGACCGTTCGATGGAGCAAAGTTGTGAGTGATGCATCTCCCTCGCTCGCGCGTTCACTCGCACCGATCGGCGTGCTGACGTTGGTCTGGGGCATCAATTGGCCGATCCTGAAAATCGGCGTCACCGATCTCGCGCCACTGACATTTCGCGCGTTGACGTTGCCCTTTGCCGCGATCGGACTCTTGACAGTCGCGCAGCTTTCGGGCGATGACATTCGCATTCCGCCTAAATGGTGGCCGCGCCTTTGCGTGCTCGCGCTTCTCAACATCGCCGGCTGGAACGGCTTCGTCCTGTTCGGCGTGCAGCAGCTGCCCGCCGGACGCAGCGCGATCCTCGCTTACACGATGCCGCTGTGGGCGACGCTCATTGCGACGTTCGTTCTGCACGAGCCGCTCGGCGCGCGCAAGCTGAGCGGACTCGCGGTCGGCATCGCCGGCATGGCGATCCTGCTCGGCGACGAGTTTCGCGCCATCAGTCGCGCACCGCTCGGCGTTGCGATGATTCTCGCCGCTGCGGTCGCGTGGGCCTTCGGCACTGTCCTGCTGCGGAAATGGAAGCCGCCTTTGCCGCAGAATACGCTGACCGGTTGGATGATGATCGTCGGCTGGCTTCCGATCGCGATCGCCGCACCGTTCTTCGACTCAAAACCGCTCGTCGACGAGCTCGCGTCAATCGGCGCTCGCGGATGGTTCGCGATCCTCTACAACATCTTCCTCGCGGGAACCGTGGCGCACTGGGCGTGGTTCTACATGGCGCGCACGCTGCCGGTCGCGGTGTCCTCGTTATCATCGCTCCCAGTGCCCGTCGTCGGGGTATTCGCCGGCATCTTCGTGCTCGGCGAAAAGCCCGGCGCGCAGGAATGGGTTGCGCTCGCGCTCGTCGTCATCGCGCTTTTCATCGTTCTCTCCGGGCCGCGCAAGACGCGCTCCGCGGCGGCACCGCTCGTGCCCGACGATTAGAAGAACAGCGGGATCATCCGCCATGCGCGATGCGTGAATCGTCCGGCACTTGCGTCCGATCGTCGATGCCGTAGTCGCGGAGCACTTGCGCGACGCGCAATCGATAGTCGGCAAAAATCGATGCGCGACCCGCCGCTTGAACGCGACGATGCTCTTCGACGTTGCGCCATTGACGTACCGCTTCTTCATCGCGCCAGTACGACAGCGACAGAATTTTTCCCGGCTCGGTCAAGCTCTCGAAGCGCTCGATCGAGATGAAACCGTCGATCCGCGCAAGCAGCGGGCGGAGGTGCGCCGCGGCATTCAAATAGGCTTCCGTCTGCCCGGGTTTCGGCTTCGACTCGAAGATCACCGCAATCATGTTTGCAGCCTCCATTCATCTGGCAGCATGAAGCGTGGCATCGACCGATTCCACGAACGTCCGCTCTTCACGCAGAATCAATCGGTGCGATTGCGCGAACGCAAAATTCGCGCGGCCGTCCGGATCCGACTTGAGCCGCGCCCGGTAAGTTTCATACGTCGCCAGGCTCTCGAACGCAATCAAGCCCCATGCGACGTTGTTCGTGCCCTCGTAGGGCAGGAAATAACCGACGAGATCGCCGCCGCAGCGCGGGATGATGCGGCCCCATTGGTCCGCATACTGCCGGAACTGGTCGCGCTGGAACGGATCGATTTCATAGCGGATGAAGCAGACGACGGCCATGGCGCCTCCGGGGGATCGAAAGCTCGACGATACGCGGTTGCGCCGTTGGCATGGTTCGGCTAGAATCGAACCATGAAAGACGGTCCCAGCATTGCGCGCGTCGCCGCGCTGATCGGCGATCACGCTCGGGCGGAAACACTCGCGGCATTGGCGGGCGGCCAGGCGTTGACCGCGACCGAGCTCGCCAACGTCGCGGGAGTGACCAAGCAGACGATCAGCGGGCACCTGGCGAAGCTCGTCGGCGCCCGTCTCGTCGCCGTCGAGAGCCAGGGCCGCCATCGTTATTTTCGTCTCGCCGATCGCGATGTCGGCGAGCTCCTCGAAAAATTGATGGGCGTCGCGTACCGTGTCGGGGCCGTCCGAGTACGCACGAGCCCGCGCGAGCCGAAGCTTCGATTCGCGCGCGTTTGCTACGATCATCTCGCGGGCGAGCTCGGCGTGCTCGCGTTCGATTCGCTTGCACAGCGCGGATTGCTGAAACACGCGCGCGACGATCTCGTCGTGACGCGCAACGGCCGCGCGTTCTGGCGCGATCTCGGCATCGAATTGGATGACATCGCACCCACGCGCCGACTGCTATGCCGGCCGTGCCTCGACTGGAGCATGCGTCGCCATCATCTCGCCGGAGCGCTGGGTGCGGCGCTCCTGCATCGGATGTTCGAGCTCAACTGGGCACGGCGCGAAAAGGACTCGCGGATCGTGACTTTCTCCGCCGCAGGCGAACGCGCGTTTCGCGAGAGGTTCAGTCTGGCGCGGTAGGTTAACGGCGCCGGCGCTGCAGCCGCTTCGCATTGGCGATCGCGCGCCTATGCACCGGCGCAACCGCTGCCGCCAAAAGGCCCATTCCCGCATGCTGCAAACGGCGCTGCGCCGCTCGCGCAGGGAGCCGCGGTGCGGACCAGGGTGAAAGCGGCAGTCCGATCCACGGCGTCCACCACGAACGCAGCATCGCAAGCATCAGCCGCTGATTGGCGTCGAATGCCTGTAGAGACATCGCGGTCCAGGCTTCGGCGAAAGCTTCGAACTTTTCGCTGCCCATGCGCAGAAATTCGCGCTGATCGGCGATCGAAGGCGCATTGCCGGCTGCCAGCATCCGCGCGATCCGGTGCGCGATCACTTGCGGCACGGCAAAGGCGAGCTCCGATGATTGGATCGCGAGGCGATTGGCATTGCGCTGGGTCGTGCGTCTCATCAGCGATCCTTCAGGCCAGCTCGGGGATCAGCGTCAACACTTTCTTTTCCGCGAACCAACTGTCGAGATTCGCCTTGCACAAATCGCCCATCGCCTTGCGCGTTTCGTGCGTCGCACTGCCGACATGCGGCAACAGAACGACGTGATCCATCGCGAGCAACGGCGCCGGAACGTGCGGCTCGTCGGCGAACACGTCGAGGCCCGCGCCCTTGATCGTGCCCTCCTGCAACGCTTTGACGAGCGCGGGTTCATCGACGATCGAACCGCGCGCGATGTTGATCAGGATGCCCTTCTTGCCGAGCGCCGTCAGAACCTCGGCACTGACGATATGCCGAGTCACGGCACCGCCGGGACACGCGACGACGAGAAAGTCGGAGTCCGCAGCCAACGATTTCAGATCGGGCAGAAATCGATACGACACGTTTTGTGGCTTTCGCCCCGTGTAGGCAACCTGCATGCCGAGCGCGCTCACCCGTGCGGCGATCGCTTTGCCGATCCGTCCGAGTCCGAGAATACCGACGCGTCGGCCGCCGAGCTTCGTCGTCAAATCGATACCGCGTTTTTCCCATTCGCCGGCACGCACGAATCGCTCGAGGCGCGCAAAGCCGCGGCCGGTCATCATGATCAACGCCACGGCCACATCCGCCACGTCGTCGGTCAGGACGTCGGGCGTGTTTGTCACTTTGATGCCGCGTTTTTTGCAATAGTCGACCGGCACGCCGTCGTAGCCGACGCCGAACACTGAAATGATCTCGAGCTTCGGCAGTGCATCCAGCAGCGACGTCGCCGTCACGGTGCCGCCACCTTGCACGAGCCCGCGAATGCGCGCGCTCTCGTTCTTCAGCAGCGACGGCTTGTCCGCAGCCGCGTAATAATCGACACAACGATAGCTCGCCTTCAGCGGATCGTAGAGGAATGGCGGCAACGGCGCCGTGACGATGATGTTCGATTGCGTCATGAACTCAGCTTTCCTTGACGATGGGATGAGCGGCGAACCATTCTAGCAATCCGGCGATCAGCCCCGCGTCGCCGCCCGCCGCCGTAGTGACGACGGGCAAGCCGACGAGCCGCGCGTGCTTCGCAATCCGCGGATGCGGGACGAATGCCGGAATCCGCTCGAGCAAGGTGCGCCCTTCGATACCGGCGGCGCCGAGCAGATTATCGATGCCTTCGGCAGAGCTCAGCGTGATCGCATGCGCGCGACCTTTGCGCATCGCTTCGAGCAGGCCTTGCGCGCCGGAGCTCGGCGCCGTGCGGCGATAGCACGAAACATAGTCGACGTGCGCACCTCGTTGCGCCAGCGTGGACCCGAGCATTTCGCGACCGCCCTGCCCGCGGAAAATCACGACGCGTGCGCCATCGACGCGCTCGAGCTCGGGCAAGGCCAACAATCCTTCGCTGTCGAACGTCGTCACGGGAACTCGCACGCCTGTCACACCGACGGCCGCCAGCGCTTCCGCGGTGCCGGGGCCCGGTGCGAAAACGCGCAATGCAGATGGCCAGTTCGCCGCGTCGGGAACGCCGTATTCGACTGCATTTGCCGACACGAACACGGCGATGTCGTATGAAGACAGCGCCGCATGCGCAGCGTCGAGCTGAGTCCGATCCTGGGGCGGCAGAATAACGATCGCCGGCCAGATGAGCGGCGTCGCGCCCACCGCAGCGAGCCTTCGCGCAAGACCGGCGGCCTGCCGTTGCGGACGCGTCACGATGACGCCGACGCCATCGAGCGGCCCGGGCGTAATGTGCGGCGGCTCGAGCGGATGAGCGTCCACGTCAGGCCATCGTCACCAAGCGTGCAGCGCCGCGCGCGAGAAATTCATCGGCCAACCCGAGCCCCAGCGCTTCCGCTTCTTCGCTGTCCGCGACTTCCGCCTCGCGTTCGCCGCGCAATGCCTCGCTGCCGTCGCGGCGCGCGATATAACCGCGTATCCACAAGCGGCCTTCCTCCCACTGCGCATAGGCGGCGAGCGGCGTCGTGCAGCTTCCGGACAAGGCGCGCGAGAAGGCGCGCTCCGCAGTTGTCGCAAGCACGGTGCCCAAATCCGAAAGCGCGGAAAGCGCGGCGATGACGTCGCCGCGATCGGCGCGACATTCGAGCGCCAGCGCGCCCTGCCCCGGCGCAGGAAGGCTGTCGTCGGGCTCGAGCAGCGCGCGAATCCGGTCGCCGAAGCCCAGCCGCTTCAGCCCGGCCGCCGCGAGAATCATTGCGTCGTAGCGACCCGCGTCGAGCTTGCGCAGGCGGGTGTTGACGTTGCCGCGAAGCGGGTCGACTTTTAACGTCGGATAGCGCTCGCGCAGTTGCGACTCGCGGCGCAAGCTCGACGTGCCGACAATCGCACCCGCCGGCAGCGCATCGAGCGTCGCGTAGCGATTGGAGACCAGCGCGTCGCGTGGATCTTCTCGCGCAACGACCGCGGCGAGCGTGAATTCGCCCGGCAACTGCATCGGCACGTCCTTCAACGAGTGAACGGCGAGATCGGCGCGGCCATCGCTCATCGCGATTTCGAGCTCCTTGACGAACAATCCCTTGCCGCCGATCGCCGCGAGCGGCCGATCGGTGATGCGATCGCCTTGCGTCGTCACGCCCAGCAATTCGATTGCGCTCGTCGGATAAAGCGCTTCGAGCCGCGTCCGCACGTGCTCGGCTTGCCATAGCGCGAGCGCCGATTCGCGCGTCGCGATGACGAGGCGACGCGGCGCATGGGTGGAATGCATTGAGTAGAACCGAAAGGAAGGCGCCGATTGACTCGCGTCCAAACGCGGCGATGTGACGCGGAATCCGATGGATTCTAGCAGCGCCGCGATTGCGCCAGGCGCCGGGGCGCGCGACGACGGCACCGCCGGCGACTGTCGACTATCGGGCCGGCGACGCGATCGACAACAGTAAAGTAAATGCGTATGATTCTTATTTACCAAGCTTCGAAGCCAGCCAGCGACGTCTCGCGTCGCGAGCCAGCCGTCGTCACCAAAGGGAACGGACTTTGGCACACGCGCAGGCGCTGGCTTCAGCAACAGCGGCCGACATGGGAAAAGCTCCCGCGGCCGACGGCGTCATCGTCATTCCGGCCCGCGCCGATCGCGCATCCGGCACGACGCGCCTTGTCGGCCTCGTGTTCGTCGTTGCCTTGCACGGCCTCGGATTGATATTGCTCTGGCAATACGCGCCGGCGCGCGAAGCGCTCGGCGCCGCGGCGCCGATTTTCGTCGAGCTGCTGAAGCCGCTTCCGCCCGTCGAGACGAAGCCCCGCGAGCCGCCGAAGCCGATCGTCAAGCCGCGGCCGCAGCCCACACCGGCGTCCCAGCCGACACCCGTCGCGCCGATCATCGCCGCGCCCGAGCCGATGCGTTCCGAGATCGTCGTACCGCCGCCGCCACCGCCTTCGCCGCCGCAGCTCGATGTCGCCGGACCGAAATCGGATGCGGCGCCGCCCGCGCCGATGAGCCCGGCCCGCTTCGACGCCGAGTACCTGCGCAATCCGCCGCCGCCCTATCCGCCGATCTCCCGGCGCAACGGCGAGCACGGCCGCGTGCTGTTGCGCGTGCGCGTCGCCGCGAACGGCGATGCGCAGGACGTTGAGATCAAGACATCGAGCGGCTCCGACCGGCTCGATCGCTCGGCGCAGGACACCGTGCGGCGCTGGAAATTCGTGCCCGCGCGCGTCGGCTCCGCTGCCGTCGATGCGTGGGTCCTCGTCCCGATCATCTTCTCGTTGGAGCGGTAATGGAACCCACGCAAGGGCCGGGCTTCGCCCACTTTCTCGCGCAGACCGACGACATCGGCCGCGCGATCTTCGTGATCATCGTCGCGATGTCGGTCGCAAGCTGGTATCTGATCGTCGTCAAGGCGGCGCAGAACATCATCGCGCGCCGGCGCGGTCGCCGCTTTCTCGCGGATTTCTGGACCGCGCCTTCGCTCAATGCCGTCGAGCAGCGACTGCACGAGCAGCATCCCGACGAGCCTTTCTCGCATCTCGCCCATCACGCGATCGTCGCGGCGCGCCACCATACGCGCCATGGCGTCAATCGTCTGAACGAAGCGGGGACGACTGCGGAGTTCCTCACGCGCTCGATCCGGCGCGTCATCGACGAGGAGACGGCGCGCCTCGAGTGGGGCCTCACCGTGCTTGCCTCGGTGGGCAGCACGGCGCCTTTCGTCGGCCTGTTCGGAACGGTGTGGGGCGTCTATCACGCGCTCGTCGCGATCGGGATGAGCGGACAGGGCACGCTCGACAAAGTCGCGGGTCCGGTCGGCGAAGCGCTGATCATGACGGGTGCCGGACTCGCCGTCGCCATTCCGGCCGTGCTCGCCTACAACGCGTTCGTGCGCAGCAATCGCGTCGTGCTCGCGTGCCTCGACGCGTTCGCGCACGACGTCTTTGCGATGCTCACGATCGGCTCGCCGTACGCGCTGCAGGAGCCGCCGACGCGCCGCGCGCCGGCGCAACCGCTGCGCGAAGTGGAGGCTGCCCATGGCGTTCGGTAGCTTCCATTCCGGCGCGCCCGGCGCGCGTCCGATGTCGGAGATCAACATGATTCCGCTGATCGATGTGATGCTCGTGCTGCTCGTGATCTTCATCATCACCGCGCCGCTGCTGACGCACGCGGTGAAGATGCAGCTTCCGAGCGCGTCTTCGAATCCGAACATTCCGAAGCCCGAGCGCCTGCAGCTCGCGATCAACGCAAGCGGCACGCTCTACTGGAACGACGAGACGGTCACGCGCGACGAGCTCCGCGGGCGCTTCGCGGCGGCGGGCCGGCAATCGCCGCAGCCGGAGCTGCAGCTTCGCGCCGACCGCGTCACGCAATATCAATCGATCGCCGAAGTGCTCGCCGACGCGACGCTCGCCGGCTTGACGCGCATCGGCTTCGTTTCGGATCCGGCGCCGGCAAGCACGCCGTAAATCTCGACCTCGACGACTCCACCTGCCGCGACCCAGCGCTTGCAAGGCAGCTCCGCAGGAACGAGAACGACTCGCCAACGGAGATGCCATGAAACCGCGTTTTCCGCGCCGTCCCATTGCCGAGGCGCTTGCTGCCTGCATTGCTTTGACTCCGGCGATCGTGCCGGCGCAGACGGTGGCTTCCGATGCGACGCTGCCGGAAGTGCGGGTGCGCGAGAAGGAGCCGACCAACGACTACAACCCGCCGGTCTCGACGATCGGAGGCGTCGTGCCCACGCCGATCCGCGACATTCCGCAATCGATCACCGTCATCAACAGCGCACTGATGCAGGCGCAGGGCGCGACGGGGCTGTCGGACGCGCTGCGCAACGTGCCGGGCATCACGATCGGCGCGGCGGAAGGGGGAACGATCGGCAACAACTTCAATCTGCGCGGATTCTCGGCGCGCACCGATCTCTACTACGACGGCATGCGCGATCGCGGCCAGTATTACCGCGATCTGTTCTCGCTCGATGCGGTGGAAGTTCTCAAGGGCCCGTCGTCGATGCTGTTCGGCCGCGGCTCGACGGGCGGCGTCATCAATCAAGTGGGCAAGGTGCCGTCGCTCGCGAACTTCGGCAACGCGTCGATGACGGTTGGCACGCAGCCGTCGGTGCGCGGCACCGTCGATTACAACCGCCAGATCGGCGACACATCGGCGTTCCGCATTGCCGCGATGGTGCAGGACGTCGATTCGACGCGCGACGTGATGACCTATAAGGACTACGGCGCTGCCCCGTCGATCGCATTCGGTCTCGGCACGGCGACCGAGATCACGCTCTCGGCGCTGCTCACGCACAACAACGACATGCCGGACTACGGTCTGCCGCCGCTGAACGGCGCGCCCGCGCCGATCGATCGGCACAACTTCTACGGGAACACGGACGACCGCACGATCCAGGACGTGATGCAGTTCAGCGGCAGGATCACGCACAAGCTCAGCGCGAACGTCATGCTCAAGAACCAGACGCAGTACTTCCGCTACCGGATCGACGCGCGCGAATCGGGACCGAACAACGTCGGCACGATGGTGAACGGCGTCTACACGATGTTTCTGGCGACGAACCTCGGCAACGCGACGACGCTGCCGCTCGACCAACTCTTCGTCGGGCTCGGCAGCCACGATCGGAAAATCGACGACGACTCGCTGTACAACCAGACCGATCTCATCACCGACTTCCAGACGGGACTCGTGCATCACGAGCTCATCGCGGGGCTCGAGCTCGGGCGCGACAACAACCGCATCGACAACTCGACGCGCAACATTGCCGGCAATCCCAACAATTATTTCCGCGCCCTCTCCCTCGACAATCCCGACTATTCGCAGGGTGCCGATCTTCCGTCGACGCCGGGCAATGCGGTGCACGCCGAGGCGACGACGCTCGCACCGTATCTCAACGACACGATGCGCTTCTCGAAGGAATGGCTCGCCGTCGCCGGCGTGCGCTACGATCGTTACAACGCGAGCCTCACCAACAGCGTCAATCCGCCGCCGTCGGCGAGCCAAAGCGTCGGCTTCACCAGCGTGCGCACCGGCGTCGTGTATCAGCCCACCGACGTCCAGTCGTACTACGCGTCGTACGGGACGTCGTTCAATCCGTCGATCGAGCAGCTGACGCTCACCAACGGGCAGCAGGACCTCGCGCCCGAGACGTCGAAGTCGTACGAGGCCGGCGCGAAGTGGGACCTCGCCGACGGCGACCTGTCGCTCACGACAGCGATTTTCCAGATCGAGAAGACGAACACGCGCTCACAGATATCGACCGGCGTCTACGAGCTGACCGGCGACGTCCGCGTGCGCGGCTTCGAGCTCGGAGCCGCGGGTCGCATCGCACGGAACTGGCAGATCTTCGCTGGCTATACGTATCTCGACGCGAAGATCGTCAAGGCGTCCACGCTCGACGCGACGCAGGGCAACGTGCCCGCGAACACGCCGAAGAACAGCGCGACGCTGTGGACAACGTGGAACGTGACGCAGCAATGGGAGCTCGGCACCGGCGTCGCGTATATGTCGGACCGCTTCGCGAGCAATAACAATGCCGTCAAGGTCGGCGACTACTTTCGCTGGGACGCGACGGTCGCGTATCAACTGCCGCGGTGGGACATCCGTCTCAACGTCTTGAACATCGCCGACCGGCTGAATTACGACGCGCTGATTCCGTCCGACCGCGGACGCTCGGTGCCGGGCATCGATCGCACGGCGCTCGTCACCGTCACGTACAAGTTCTGAACGAGCGATGTTACTGCGTATCCCCAGCGTCCTTTCCGCCGATCAACTCCGCTTCGTGCGGGCACGGCTCGATGCGGCCGGCGATGCGTGGGTCGACGGTCGCGCGACCGCGGGGCATCAGGGCGCGCAAGTCAAACGCAATCTGCAGATCGCCGAGGACTCCGCCGTTGCCCGTGACCTGGGAGGCATCGTGCTCGCATCGCTCGAGCGCAATCCGTTGTTCCTGAGCGCCGCATTGCCGGCGCGCATCTATCCGCCGATGTTCAACCGCTACGAGAGCGCGGAAGGCATGCACTTCGGCACGCACGTCGACGGCGCGTTGCGGCTCATCCCCGGAACGGGCATCAAGATTCGTACCGACATCTCCGCGACGCTGTTCATCTCGCCGCCGGACGAATACGACGGCGGCGAGCTACAGGTCGACGACACTTACGGAAGCCACGGCGTCAAGCTCGCGGCCGGCGATCTGGTGCTCTATCCCGCGACGAGCCTCCATCGCGTGACGCCGGTCACGCGCGGCGCGCGCATCGCGTCGCTTTTCTGGGTCCAGAGCCTCGTGCGCGACGACGCGCAGCGCTCGATGCTGTTCGACCTCGACATGGCGGTCGTGCAGCTCACGCAAACGGTACCGAGCCATGGCGCGCTCGTCGCGCTGACCGGCTGCTATCACAACCTGCTGCGCATGTGGTCGGAGCCCTAGATGAATAGGGGACGAATCGAGTGGCGCAAGGTGTGGTTGCAGATTCATCTGTGGCTCGGCCTCACGGTCGGAATCATCGGTGCGCTCCTCGGCATCACCGGCAGCCTCCTTGTCTACGATCATGAGCTCGACGCGTGGCTCAATCGGCAGCGCTACGCCATTTCGGGCGCGCAACCCGCGCTGCCGTTCGCCGAATACGCGGTGCGGGCCACGCAAGCGCTCGGCGGATCCGCGAGATCGTCGGCGTCGCCGGCATCGCGATGCTGATTTCGTCGTTCACCGGCATCTATCTGTGGTGGCCGTCACGTTCTCGATTGATTTTTCGGCCCAGCTTCGCGCTCGCGCGCAATCTGCATTACACGTGCAGCTTCTGGGGCTCGATCGTGCTCGCGACACTGTCGTTCACCGGGATCTTCCTCGCATTTCCGGACGCCGGAGGCTCGGTCGTCGCCGCGTTCGCTGCGGTGTCGCCGTCACCGTGCGGCATTCAGGCGAGCGAAGGCTCGGCTGATGATGATCACGGGCCTTCTCCTCTAGCTACGCTCGCGCGGGCGCCGCGCCCGCTCAGCGGTTGTCGGCGCCGCTGCATTCGGCGCCGATTCCTGAACTGTTCAAGTAGCCAAGCGTCGGCGCCGAAACCATCCGGCGATGGAGAGCCGCATCCGTTTTGCCGGAAGCACCTCGTGCTCGATCCGATCGGACAGGAACGCGACGAGCGTGCCGCTTCGCGGCACGACGTCGATCGAGCGCGCGCCCGTGAAGATGCGCAGCGCGCCGCCGTCGTCGGATCGCCACTGCGCGTTCAGGTAAAGCACGATCGACAACACGCGCGAATCGTCGTCGTGAAAGCGATCGCGATGTCGCGCGTAGCCAGCATCCCGCGGATAGATCGCGTAATGCCCCTCGAAGTCGACGAGGCCGAGCTGCAGCTCGCGATTGGCTGAAACGCGCAGGCGCTCGAGTGCGTCGCGCAGCGACACTTCCGCGCAATCGACGCTTTCGTCGTCCAGCCAGCAAATGCGATCGCCGCGAATGTCGGCGCGTGCGGAGACTTGCGACCCGCGTCCCACGCGCGCGGGCTGCATCAGTCCGGCCGCGTCGAGTGCGACCGCGCGGTCGCGGATCGCGTCGACTGCGCGCGAATCGACGAACGCCGGAATCACCGCGAAGCCGTACGACGCGAACGCGCCGACGAAATCGTTCATCGGATCACGGTATCATAGGTCGCGATGCGCATCGTCATCACCGGCGGCAGCGGCTTCCTCGGCACGCGGCTCGCGCGCGCGCTGCTCGAGCGCGGGACGCTCACCGATGCGCGCGGCAAGACGCGCGCGATCGAATCGCTCGTGCGTCTCGACGTCGTGGCGCCGTCGTCACGCTTGGATGATGCACGCGCGATCGACATCACCGGCGATCTCGCCGATCCGCAGGTGATCGAGCGCGCGATCACGCCCGACACCGATTCGATCTTTCACCTCGCCGCTGTTGTGAGCGGCCAGGCCGAAGCGGATTTCGATCTCGGCATGCGCGTCAATCTCGACGCGACGCGGCGGCTGCTCGAGCACTGCCGGGCACTCGCCGCGCCGCCGAAATTCGTTTTCGCGAGCTCGCTTGCCGTTTTCGGAGGACCGTTGCCCGATCCGGTGGCCGACGGCGCGCCTCTTACGCCGCAAGCGTCGTACGGCGTCCAAAAGGCCATCGGCGAGATGCTCGTGTACGACATGACGCGCAGGGGCTTCATCGACGGGCGGTCGCTGCGCCTCCCGACGATCACCGTGCGTCCCGGCAAACCGAACAAGGCGGCATCGTCGTTTGCAAGCGGCATCATCCGAGAGCCGCTCTCGGGCGTCGATGCGATTTGCCCGGTCGCACCGACGACACGAATGTGGGTGCAATCTCCGCGCGCCGTCATCGACAACATGGTCATTGGACACGAGACGCCGGCCCATGCGTTTGCGCACACACGCTCGATCAACGTGCCCGGCATTTGTGTCGGTGTCCGCGACATGATGAATGCGTTGCGGATGGTTTCCGGTGACACGGTCGCCGATCGGATTAAATGGGAATTCGATCCGGTCATCGATCGGATCGTCGCCACATGGGCGTCGAACTTCGCGCCCAAGCTGGGTCCTGCGCTGGGAATGAAATCCGATCCCGATTTCGAGAGCATCATCCGCGCCTACGTCGAGGACGAACGACCGCAATCGCGCTGAAAAACGACAGCGCGCGCCTCAGGCCGCGGTTTCCTCGGCGATCCGGGGCTCAACGAGAGCCAATGCTTCCTCGAGCATCGGCGGGTCGGAATCCTGCAGCTTGGCCGGATCGGACAGCAAGCGGCGGAACAAGCGCGCATTCGACTGACCGTGATAGAGCCCGAGCATGTGCCGCGTGATGGCGCGTAGCGGCGCTCCACGCGCTATTTGCGCGCTCGCGTAGCGTTCCATCGTCCGGAGCACGGCGGCGCGCGAAGGCGTGGGCGTTTCGTCGCCGAAAAAACGCCAATCGACATGCGCCAGCCAATAGGGATCGTGATACGCGACTCGACCCACCATGACGCCATCGACCTGGCCAAGCTCGCTTTCGATCCTGTCATAATCGTCGAGGCCGCCGTTCAGCACGATCGTGAGCGCAGGGAAATCGCGTTTCAATCGGTGGACGATCTCGTAGCGCAGCGGCGGGATCTCGCGATTCTCCTTCGGGGATAAGCCTTTCAGCACCGCATTGCGCGCATGGACGATGAAAACATCGCAACCTGCGCGCGCGACCGTTCCGACGAAATCGCGAACGAATCCATAATCCTCGTCGGCATCGAGACCGATGCGATGCTTGACCGTCACCGGAATTGCGACCGCGTCGCGCATCGCCTTGACGCAGTCGGCGACGAGCGCCGGCTCGCGCATCAGACATGCGCCGAAGCTGCCGGTCTGCACCCGCTCCGACGGACAGCCGCAATTGAGATTGATCTCGTCGTAGCCCCAACGCTCGCCGAGCCGCGCGGCGTGCGCGAGCTGCGCCGTGTCGCTGCCGCCAAGTTGCAGCGCGAGCGGATGCTCGGCTCGATCGAAGTCGAGGTGATGCGCGACATCGCCGTGCACGAGCGCCGGCGCCGTGATCATCTCGGTGTAAAGGCGAGCGCGTCGCGTGATGAGACGGAGGAAGAACCGGCAGTGCCGGTCCGTCCAGTCCATCATCGGGGCGACGCAAAACCGGTGAACGCCGACGTCCATGTTGGATTGTAAGCACACGCGGACCGGCCGGCCGCCCGCGTGGGTGCGGATTTCAGCGTTACTTGTACAGCGCCGGAAAATCCTTCTTCAGCTGCGCGACCTTCGGCAAGTCGTTGTAGACGATATACGGCTGGTTCGGATGCAGCGCCAGATAGTTCTGGTGATACGCCTCGGCGGGATAGAACTTGTCGAGCGCGGTCACCTGCGTCGCGATCGGTTTTGCGAACACCTTCGCGCGGTTGAGCTGGTCGATGTAACGCTCCGCGACTTCCTTTTGCCCTGGATCCGCATAGAAAATGGCCGAGCGGTATTGCGTTCCGACGTCGGGACCTTGCCGATTGACTTGCGTCGGATCATGCGCAACCTGGAAAAACACTTTCAGGAGCTCCGCGTACGACACCTTGGTCGGGTCGTACGCAATCTGCACCGACTCGGCGTGCCCCGTCATGCCCGTGCCCACCGTCATGTATTGCGCGGTCGCGGCGCTGCCGCCCGAGTACCCGGAGACGACGTTCGAGACGCCTTTGGTGTGCTTGAAAACCGCGTCGACGCCCCAAAAGCAGCCGCCCGCAAAAACTGCCGTGGCTTCGGGAGCGAAGACCTTCGTTTGGTCGCCCGCATAGTCCGGGAGCGCGCCATACGCGGCGCTCGAGGCCAATCCGGCCACGACCAGAACGAATTTGTGGAAACGCATCGCAACCTCCAAACCTTTGGATGAGTAGTCTTTGTCGCTGCCACCCCTCATTAGCTTACGCTCATTTATCGAGCATCACATGCGGCAGCCACGTCGTGACGGCCGGCCACACCGTGATGAGCACCAGCACCGCAATCAACGCCCATAAGTAGGGCAGCGTCGCGCGCGCCAGCCGGTCGAACGGCACGCCGGCGACTTTCGCCGTGACGAATAGCACGACGCCGACGGGCGGCGTGATCGTGCCGATCATCAGGTTCAAGACGAATATGAGCCCGAATTGCACCGGGTCAATGCCGAGCTTCAGTGCCGTCGGCACGAGTATCGGAATCAGGACGAGCATCGCCGCGAGCGCTTCCATGAAACAGCCGACGACGAGCAGTAGGACATTGACGATCAGCAGATAGACGAGCGGATTCGTCGACAGCGCCGTCAGCCAACCGCCGAATTCCTGCGGGATGCGCGCGATCGTCAGACAATAGCCGAGGAGCGTCGCGGTCATTACCAGCGCCATCACGACACCGGTCGTTTCGACGGTATCGAGAATCAGCTTCGGCAAATCCCGCCATGTGAATTCGCGATAGACGAACAGCCCGAGCACCAGCGCATACACGACGGCCACCGCGGCGGCTTCGGTCGGCGTGAATACGCCGGAGAACATGCCGCCGATCAACAGGAACGGCGCCATGATCGCCCAGAATGCGCGGCGAAACGATCGCCACAATTCGCCAAAGCCTTCGAAGGGATGGCGCGGCATGTCCTGCTTGATCGAAAGGCTGCGGACCATGATCATCAATGCAGCGGCCATCAGCAGGCCCGGAATCACGCCGGCGATGAACAGCGCGCCGACCGACGTCTCCGCGGCGACGCCGTAGACGATCATCGGCAGCGACGGCGGAATGATCGGTCCGATCGTCGCCGATGCGGCGGTGATCGCGCCGGCGGTTTCGGCGTCATAGCCTTCTTTTTTCATCGCCGCGATTTCGACGGTGCCGAGTCCCGCTGCGTCCGCAACGGCTGATCCGCTCATTCCCGCGAAGATGACGGAGCCGATGATGTTGGCCTGACACAATCCGCCGCGCATCCAGCCAACCACTGCCTTGGCAAAATCGAAAATGCGATAACTGATTCCCGCCGTGTTCATCACATTGCCCATCAGGATGAACAGCGGCGCGGCCAATAGCGGGAAAGAGTTCGCCGCCATCGCGATCTTTTGCGGAATGACAATGCCGGGAATTCCGGCAAGCGCGAGAAACGCGAATCCGGCGAGACCCATGAGCGCATAGAGCGTCGGTCCAAAAAAGAGCGAGACGAACCACGCGGCCAGAATGGTGGCCATCAGCGTCGTCATGGCGGTTCGGGCGCTCGAAACTGCTGCCATGCGGCGATCGCGTCGACGACCGCGTAGATGCCCACCGCGAAGGCAGCAAGCGGCACGATCGCGTAGACGACGCCGAAGGAAAAGAACAACGCGACGGTCCCGATGTCGAGATTGCGCGCGGTGATCCGGATTCCGTAAAAGAGCAACAGCACCGCGAACGCGAGCGCCGCCGCCGAAGCGACGAGCCCGAACAAGGCGCGTCCATGCGGACCGCAGCGATCGGGCAAGACGCTGATCGCCAGATGCGAGCGGCGGCGCGCCGCGATGATCCAACCGAGGAACGCGCACCACACGAACAGATAGCGCGCAAGCTCGTCGCTCCAAACGAGCGGACGATCGAACGCGTAGCGCAGCACGACTTGCACCAGAACGCAGCCGAACATGCCGGCGAACGTGGCGATGGCGAGCGCATCGACGACGCGCGCCGCCGCGCGCGCAAGGAGCGGCACGGCTGGCCCCTACTTGATGGCTTGAATCTTCTCGAACATTCCGGCGCCCCATTTCGACTCGAATTGCTTCGGCACCTTCGCCAGCACGGGGGCACGGAACGCATTGACGTCGGGCGTGATGACCGTCATGCCCGAAGCTTTGAATTGGTCGACGAGCGCCCGTTCCTGCTTCGCGAGCTCCTCGTTTTGCCACGCGATGCCCGATTTCACGGCGTCGCCGATGATGTTGCGATCGGCTGCGGACAGACCTTGCCAAAATGCTTCGTTCACCACGACGAGCCGCGGCGTGATGATGTGCCCCGAGAGGATCAGATATTTCTGTACCTCGTCGAACTTGCCCGACTTGATCGTCGGCAGCGGATTTTCCTGTCCGTCGACGACGTTCTGCTTGAGCGCCAGATAGAGCTCGCCGAAATTCATCGGCGTGGGCCGCGCACCCCACGCTTCGGCCATCGCCTTGAACACGTCGTTCTCCGGAACGCGAAGCTTCAGGCCGACCATGTCGGCGGGCGTCTTCACTTCCTTGTTCGACGTCGTGATATGGCGCGTGCCGTAATAAGTCGTACCCAGGATGCGCATGCCGCGGCTCTTGACCAGCGTCTCGTTGAATTGCTCGCCGATCGGACCATTCATCACCTTGTCGAGGTGCGCGGCGTCGCGCCAGATGTACGGCGCCTCGACGATCGAAATCGACGGGACCCACGCGCCGAAGTTCGCGGCGCCCTCGGTCACGATTTGCTGAACGCCGTTCGCGGTGGCGTCGATCGTGTCGCGCGAGCTCCCGAGCTGCCCGTTTGCAAACGCCTGGATCACGATGCGACCGCCGGATTTTTCTTTCGCTTCCGCCGCAATCCGTTCGATCATCCGGACCGATGGATGCGTTGCGGGAACGACATCGCTCCAGCGGATCGTGACCTGTTGCGCGAGTGCGCTTGTCGACGCAAGCCACGCGCTCACGGCAAGAACACCGATTGTCCGTTGCATCGTCCCTCCCTTGTCGTTCGCTTTTGGAGCCGACATCTTATCCGAGCGCGCCGATCCCGCCCGCTTTCCTACAAGCGATGAGAACGATCCGACAGCGCGAAGCCCTTCCAATCGATTCCTCCGTCGCGCGCGAGGGCCAGCACTTTGAAAAGCTCGCCCATCCCGCTCATCGATGTGAGCGTCTGCACCGCCGACGCTTCGCGAAGGTAGGCGAGCGATTCCGGCGCGCCCGTTTCGCGCAACCGATCGAGTAATCCGCACCCGAGCAGGAACGATGCTTGCGTCGTGAAGCCCGCGACCGCGAGACCGGCGCCTTCGCCCGCTTCGGCGATCGCCGTGAAGTCGACATGTGCGGTCAAATCCGAAAGACCCGGCCACAGAAACGGGTCGTCGTGCGCGCGGTGCCGATAGTGTCCCATCAGTGTGCCGTCGATGCGCTCGGGAAGGTAGTACTCGGCGCGCGTAAATCCGTAGTCGACAATCAGGAGCGCGCCCATTGCGAGTCGACGTCCGACATGCTCGACGAGCGCCTCGGAGGCCGGGTTGAGCTCGCTCGCGTAATCGCCGGCGGCGGGAAAACGCTTCGCGGCGAGCGCGGTCAATCGCGCGTCACGCAGTGGCCGTTCCGCCCATTCGAGGCGACCGTCTTCGAGCCTTACGCCTCGCTCCAACCACACGCCGCCACGGCGCGCGATCAAATGCACGGGGACCGCGTCGAGAACCTCATTCATCACGACCGCGCCCTCGATCCGAGGCGGCAATTGCGTCGTCCATTCGACACGCGCCAATTCGGATGGCGCGAGGCGTTCGATCGTTGCTTGTTGCCGCTCGCGCAGCTCCGCGCTTACTTCAATGATGAAATAGCGCGCGGCCAGCTTGCCCATCGCAGCAAGCGCCGACAGCAAATCGGCGGCGAGTTTTCCGCTGCCCGCACCCAGTTCCACGATTTCCCGCCGTTGTGTCGCATCCAGGATCGAATCGACTTGCGCGGCCAACGTGCGGCCGAACAACGGGGTGAGCTCCGGCGCGGTCACGAAATCGCCGGCCGCTCCGAACTTGGGCGCTCCCGCGACGTAATAGCCAAGGCCCGGTGCGTACAACGCCATTTGCATGTAGCGGTCGAACGGCAGAAAACCGTCGGCCGCGTCGATTGCGCGCGCGATTTCGGCGCGCAGGCGGTCGCTGTGCGCGCGGGCGTCCGCGTCGGGTTCCGGAACAGATGAGTCGACGGATCGCTGCATCGTCAAAAGCAAAGCCCCCGCCAAGCGCGGGACGGCTCGATATGCTAGATTCGCAAGTCTATCCGGCAAGCGGACGGATAGTGGACTAAAGGGGCCACGTGCACGGCAAGGTGGTGTTGATCACCGGCGGAGGAAAACGCGTGGGCGCCGCGATTTGCCGACGGCTGCACACCGCCGGCGCGAACTTGATGCTGCACTACCGGTCGTCCGCCGGCGAGGCGCGTCTCTTGCAAGCCGAGCTCAATCACCAGCGCGCCAATTCCGTCGCGCTGATCCAGGCCGACCTACTCGATGTCGCCAAATTGCCGTCGCTCGTCGAGCAGACGCTTCAGACATTCGGCCGGCTCGATGGATTGGTGAACAACGCGTCGTCGTTTTTTCAGACGCCGGTGGGCGAAATCACCGTCGCGGGCTGGAACGATCTGATCGGCACGAATGTCCAGGCGCCGCTGTTCCTCTCGCAGGCGGCGGCCCTGGCGCTGCGCAAGGCGCAAGGCGCAATCGTCAATATCACCGACATCCACGCCGAGCGTCCGCTCAAGAATTACGTCGTCTACTCGATCGCCAAAGCCGCGCTCGTCGGCTTGACCCATTCGCTCGCACGCGAGCTTGCGCCCGAGGTTCGCGTCAACGCTGTCGCGCCGGGACCGATCTTGTGGCCCGACGACGAAGCGTTCAATGAAGTCTCGCGCCAGCGAATCATTTCTCATACGCCGCTGCGCCGCGAGGGCCGTCCCGACGACATCGCATCCGCGGTCCACTTCTTGTTGATGGATGCGTCCTACGTGACCGGCGACACGTTGAATGTAGACGGCGGCCGCCACATCGCCGTCTAGCGCGCCACGGCGGCCACTGCCCCAGTCCTATTTGACGTCGGCGACTACCGATGCGGCGCAGGTCAGTTGGCGCAGTTGCACGTCTCGCGCGAGCCGCTCCAGATACGCGTCGATGATCGCATGCGATGCGAGAGCGGCGCGGGTGCGCATCAGATAGTCGCACGAAGATCCGAACGCGCCGCAGGCCTGCGCGATGATCCGCGCCTGTTCGTCGTCGGATAGATGCGCATATTGCATGTGGTCGCGGCGCACGACGAACGTCAGCGCCGCGATGCGGCGCTCGCCCGCGCGCGCTTGCACCCAGCGCGGCCGGTATGCGCCGACCACCATCTCCCGGCGCCACAGCAAATGCAGTTCGTCGAGCGCAAGCGGCGATGGCAACCGATAGGCGACGCCTTTGCAGATGCCCCCGGGCTCGAGCGCGAGTACGAGACCGGGCTGGTCCGGCGTACCGCGCGATGCAAGCGAATGCAGACAAAAGCGGCGATGCAATCCGTGAATCGTCGCCGCGCGCGCTTCGGCAACCGGAAACAGCGGATTCCAGAGCAACGATCCATACGCGAACACCCACCATCCCGCGCCTTTCGGTTTTTTAGCGAGCGTCTCGGTCAGCGAAGCGGACAACTGCTCGTCGGTCAGCGCGCGTCCGTCGGTCACGGCGTTGAGATACAGCGCGCGCATCTGACCTTCTTCGAGGTATCGGCGCGATAGCGTCATCGTCTACTCGGATGCGTCGGGTTCGCGCGTCGCCTTGGCGAGCGCCATCCTGGCCTGGCGGCGAAGTGCGCGCGTCGTCTTGCCGTGAGCGCCGCCCTTCTTGAGCAGCGGCGATCGAGCCACCGGGTTGCGCGGCTTGGGCGGCGCATGGAGCTTGGCGCGTTTCATGGGTTCACCGGTCACACGATCTTAACGCGCAGCCGAGGCCATCGGCCGACCATCTACAGCACGCCGACGAACGGCACGCGTTCCTCGCACCATGACGCAACAGAAAGGAGCCGGCGATCATCGCCCCGGGCACCTGCAAGCTGGATGCCCGACGGGAGCCCGTTTGCATTGCGGCCAATCGGCACGGCGATCGCCGGAAAGCCGACGAGAGAAAAAAGCGTGCAGCACGCCGGGTCGCCCGTCGATTCGATACCGAGCGATGCGGGGGCTGGCGCGGGCGGTGCGACGATGGCGTCGTAGCCCGCAAGCCACTGCGTCAGTGCATCGATCGCATCCCTTCTCTGATTCAGCGCATCGCGGTAGACGCGCTCGTCGATCGAGCGCCCTTCGTCGAGCGCAGCATTGAGCGCCGGGGAAAGACGGCCGCGATCGCGCTGCTGCAAATCGCCGAGATTGCGCGCGCCTTCGTGGAATGCAATCGTCCGGTGAATGGCGCAAGTCGTGTGCAAGCCGGGCGGCAGGGCCACGCGATCGACGCGGGCACCCCGAGCGCGCAATCGCGCCACGGCCGCATCTAAAGCAGGCCCAACGTCGGGATCGGTCTATCGCTGAAAACTGTCACCCCCGCGTACGAAATGGCGCCATGGGTCGGCTTGAATCCGACAACACCGCAATACGCCGCCGGACGAATGATCGAGCCATTGGTTGGCGTACCGATCGCGCCGCACACATGACCCGCTGCGACGGCCGCCGCGGAGCCCGACGACGATCCGCCCGGCGTATGCGCCGCATTTGACGGATTGCGGGTCTTTCCCGGATGAAAAACGCGAATTCCGTTGTCACCGTTTTGCCGAAGACGTAGCCTCCGGCGTCGAGGAGTCGTTGGACGCAGGCCGCATCGAAATCGGGAACGTGGTCGGCGAAGATCGGCGAACCCATGCCGGTGTGAATGCCGCGTGTCGCGATAATGTCCTTAATGCCGATTCCGATGCCGGCGAGGCGTCCCAACAGCGCAGCAGCGTCGCAGCGATCCGCTTCTGCGTAAACGCGACCGCGATCGAGATAAGCCCACGCCTCGATGCGGGATTCGCCTGCGTCAACGCGCGCGATCTGCGCATCGGCGAGCTCCCGTGCGGTGAGGGTTCGCTCGTGGATCGCTGGCGCGGCCGCGGTCAGCGACAGCGCATGCAAAGACGGCGGCATTCGCAGCCCCCTAGCGCTCGACGCCGGTAGCCTCGAGATGAACGAGCGAGACGGCGTCGCTTCGCGCACGTCTGGAATCCGGCAAGAAGATTTGCTGCAGATCGTTCAAAAACCGTCGGCCCATCTCGGTCGGCTTGATCACGGCAGGCTCCGGCTCGAGCAGTCCCTTGCGCGTTGCGATCTCGATTTCGCGCGAGACGAGTGACAGCGAAA
>DASXPO010000145.1:0-37755 GCA_036493535.1 Casimicrobiaceae bacterium | reverse complement strand
TTGTTTCGAGTGAACTCTTTTATTTCGGTGAATGACTTCCGACCATCTCGCACCGGATCGGGTGCAAGGTATGCTGCCGCTGCGCGTTCCTTGAATGCCTGAAGCAGAATCGATTGCTGATCGTTATGCGTTGTCTGCTTTGCTTCTTCCAACGCGGCCTTCAGCATTGGGTATAGCGCTCGTTGACTCCCAGTACCATGTGAGCAGCTTCGCTTGGTCGCGTCATCAAGCTCCGCCAACCGTGCATCTCCCGTCGCACTCGATTTCTTCACCCGAATGACGTCGTTAGGATGATCCCGCGGCCCGCGCCGCGGTTCCCCATGGAACACTGTCTGCTCGGGGGCATAGCCCCTTGCATAGACTTCCGCGTACGGCTCTTCATTCATCGTCTTGTACGTGGGCTTTTTTTCCCACGGTTCGATGTGGAATCGGCCCTGCGCATCGGTCACGGCCGCGGCCGCGTGATAGCAGATGACCGGCGCGTTATGCCCCGAGAAGGCGCCGCCCATTGCTTCTCCCTCCCATCGGTACGTGACGTAGGCGCCGGAAACCGGCTGATTCGTGTCGGCGTCGAGCACGACGCCGTCGATTCGCTTACCAAACAGCATGCTCGGCGCTCCGTCGCATCCTGCAAGCGGCAGCATCGCAACCACAAGCACCAGCCATCGCGTCATCTCACGTCTCCGTACTCCGCTACATTCCTTCGATTCGCCAAATACCATCAGCACCGCGTATCAAATAGATGAAGAACCGTTGTGGGCCGTCGGCCGTGTCCCGAACGATCGAATACTCGGCGATGTCCATCCCAAACGTCACATCTTCAACCGAACCGAGCTGGTCGACAATCGTCCGAAGGTCCGGCTGGAGCGCCTGAAAAATTGCGTTGTATTTATCGTGGACGGGGTCCGTCACGGCGGTGAGCGCACCCGCAATATCCCCGACACGCAAGCGATCGATCATGTCGCTGTACACGCCGCGAAGCATTCCCTCGAGCGCAGCAGGCGGAAACGCGTTGACGGTGAGCTTCGAGGAATGAATCACGTTGCCGTTCGTGTCCTTGACCCGAACGGCAGCGGTCCAAGTGCCGGCCGCATAGAGCGCCTGGACCGAAAATACGCCGTCGACGAAAAAACTGGGGACTGCCGTGAAATCGGTCGTACCGTTGTCATCGAAATCGAATTCCACGCTGCCGAACGCGACGCTACCCCGATTGGTCACGGTGAACTTCGTCGTCAGCGGCGCGAAGCCTTGATCGGGGTCGACCGTGACCACAAAAGGCGATTTGCCGCTGCTCGTTATGTTGATCGTTTGACTGGACGATTGTCCGCCTTGACTCGTGATCGTCGCGACGATCGTATTCGCGCCCAAAGCGAGTTCCAGGTTGTTGATCGAAAAATCCCCTGAGGAATTGACCAGTCCAATGCGACCGTTGATGTTGATCGCGGAATTGCTGGGCGCGGTCAAGTGCCCGGTGATCCGCACGGAATCGTCATTCAGCGTGCTGCCGTCCAACCCGCTCGCCACCGTCAGCGTCGGACCGGCCAAGACAGAAATCGCGATTGGATTGGAGGTAGTTCGCGCGCCGCGGTTGTCGGTGGCAGTGGCGGTAATCGCATATGTTCCGGTCGCCACGCCGTTCCAGGAAAGGGTGTACGGTGCGCTCGTCGCCGAGCCGATCGATGCGCCGTTTGCGTAGAAATCGATTTGCGCGACCGTGCCATCAGCGTCCGATGCAGTCGCTGCAATCGATACGTTGGCCGGCGCGAAATAGGTGCTGCCATTCGACGGTGCGGTGACATTTACCGTCGGCGCCGCGTTGGCGACGACCGAAATATTGACCGCCGGGGAGGTCGCGATCGCTCCGAAGTTGTCGGTTGCCTTCGCTGTCAACGCGTAGTTGCCGGCCGTTACGTTTGACCACGTGGCTGCGTACGGCGGCGTGGAGACGGACGCGATCAGCGTCGTACCGGAGAACAATTCGACCTTCGCGACCGAGCCATCACTGTCGGATGCACTGGCTGTCAAACCAATTGCGGCAGGCGCGACGTATGTCGATCCGTTGGTCGGTGCTGTCAAGCTCACCGTCGGCGGAGCATTGGATGCGATACTGAAATGGACCGGGCTAGACGTCGTTTGGACGCCTCGATCATCGACAGCGATGGCCGTAAGCGCATAACTGCCGGGCGCCAATCCCGTTGCGACAAAGCTGAACGGCGCGGAATTGATCGTGCGCAACAGCGATGAGCTGCTTCCATTGTTGATCCAGAACGCGACCGAGGCGACGGTCCCGTCCGGGTCGCTCGCCGTCGCCGAAACGGATACGCTCGCGTTGAATGCAAGCGCCGTTCCTTCGCTCGGCGATGTTATCGTCACGCTGGGTGGCTGGTCGCCCGACCGAACGGTGACGATGGCAGCGCGTGAAGTTGCGGCAAATCCACGATGGTCGGTTGCGCGCGCGGTGATCGAGTGCGTGCCAATCGACGGGTTCTGGATCGTGTATCGATAGGGGAATTTGGACACCGAGCCGACCACCGAGCTTCCATCGAAGAACTCGACCAGCGCAATGGACCCTATCGGGCTGACCGCATCCGCCTCGAGCGCGAGGCTGTCGGCCCCGTCAACGGCAGAGCACGATGACGGAACCGTCATCACGACGAGCGGCGGCTGGCCCACCACAATATTGACGACCGTAGACTGAGAGCCGGCGCCGAGATTGTCGATCGCTTTGGCGGTAAGCGCATGCGCTCCTACTGCCGCGGTTGTCCATACGAAGGAAGACGGGACCGCGGTATCCGCGCCGAGCAACGTGGCGCCATCGTAGAATTCGACGCGTGCGACGGCGCCATCCGGATCGCTCGCCGTCGCCGACAGATTGATCGCCGCGCCGGCCAGGACACTCGTCCCGTCGGTGGGGGCCGTGAGCGTGACCGTGGGCGGCAAATTTGCCACCACACTGACACTTACGGCCGTTGACGTTGCATTGCCATTCTTGTTGTCGTAAGCCTTCGCTGTGATCGCGTAGCTGCCGGCCGGCACATTGTTCCAAACAACGGTGTAGGGCGGTGTCGAGACGGTTCCCAGGAGGGTGCCGCCGCCGCGATAGAACTCGACTTTGCTGATCGTCCCATCCGAATCGGACGCGATAGCCGTCAGCGTGATGTTGGCACCGGCGCTGTAAGTCGCTCCGTTGACCGGTGCGGCAACGGTCACGGTCGGTGGCTGATTCGGCGCTTTCGCAGGCAACGCGCCTTCCGGCACCGCTGCCCGCGTTCCCGGCGCAGAGGAACGATCAGCCGGGCCGAGCACGTCGAACGTCAAATCGGCGTGATTCGATCGGTGTCCAAATCGATCGATCGTCTGTGTTGAAAACCGATGCATGCCGGGCGGCAGCGGCGACGTGGCGACGAATTGAAACACTCGCGATGCCGCGTCAACCTGGAATTCGCCTGCAATCGACACGCCATCCAGCCAGTTGAACGATCGAAGTGCGCGCCAGTAGCCCGACGTCAGCGCGCAGACAGCCCCGTCGCAAAGTGCGTCGACGACACCTGTGAAGGTCGGCAAACGGGTCGGGGTTGATTCGCCCTCCGGCAGGCCATACAGGGTCAACCACAACTCGAAATGAGAAGGGCGGTCGGCGAGGAGCAGATCACGACCCAGCGAATGCACGCGGGCTTCCTCGATGCCGTTCGGATCAAGACGATATAAACGATCGGGCGACGCGACGACCATGGCACCCGCGCCCACATCGAGTGCAACGGCGCGCGCATCCTCGATCTTCATTTCGTCGAGTGATTCGCGATGGAGGGGGACGCCATCACTGTCGTATGCGATGAGCTCCCTTCGAGTCAATATCCAGAGGGTTCCGTCACCAACGTCGAAGCTCGACGATAGGATGGTATCGCCGGATGTATCCATTGCAGTGGTCGTTCCGTGTGCCGAGTCGACGGCGATGACGTCATGACGTCCGACCACCCAGACGCGATCGCGCAATGAGTCGACGTGAAGGCTCTGAGCGATTGCGCCCGCGGACCTGCCAATCGGAATGGACTGCAGCATCTGCGCCGCCGATGAATACTGCCAAAGCGAATCAGCGCCAGACGCCCACAGCGTTCGGTCGAGAGCGACAGCCAGCGCCCGCGCTTGAACTGGCAGTGTCGTGCCTGCGTCAACCTCGCCGTCGACACTGACGTGAATCAACAAATTTCCGTGCGTCGCGACCCACGCGGTGTCGTCGTGGACATCAACGGCGAGCAGCGACGGCATGCCATAGCCCATCGCGCCGATGTCGACTACCGCACCGACAATTCCCTCGGAATCGATTCGGATCAAATGCTCTTTCGTCAGGGCAAACGCGCCGCCGCCGCCCGTCGCCGCTAGGCGTACGACGTTCGCAATGGGCACTCGAACGTCCGGCGAGGCGCCTGCAAGATCAATGCGCCGGACCTCGCTGGCATTGGCCATCCAAAACGAGGTCGCGTGCAACGGCACTGCGACCGAACACACGAGTAGCGTGACCGCGAAGCGGATTAGGTTGCGCATGGAGGGGCGTCCGACTCGGCGTCAGTTGCAGTCGAGCGGGTTGTCGATGACTTGATAGAGCAGCGGCGAATCGACGTTCACGCCGTTGCCTATGTAGACCGCCGTCAAGACATAGACGCCGGCAGGCAACGATGGCGTCAATATCGCTTTGCCTGCGGTAATCGGGGCGGTACCGATGACGTCTCGTCCATCGCGAAACTCAACGATGCCCGATAGCGTTGCGCCGGAAATCGTCGCGGTGAGCGTCAGCGGTTTTTGAATGTCGATCGGGTTCGACGACGACACCAGATCGATCAATGCGGTTGATCCCGACAACTTGACGATCGTTGCGTCCTGAAAACCGGCAAACGTTCGCTGGAACGCCGCGGACGTCGGTTGCAGCGCGGAATAGGAATCGACGTTCCCGACCACGTACGCAGCTCCGGTCGCGTCGACGGCAATTGCGGCGATCGAGTCGATGGGCACATCGTTGCGGGAGGTGCCGCCGATGCTGAATCCGGAGCGGACAAACGTTGAATAGAGGAGTCCGCCGCCGCGACCGACCTTGGCGACGAACGAGGATGTGAAATTGTCGTTCGTTTTTTGCGGCAACGGAGAGTCGAGCAGCGGAAACTGATACGTTCGCGCCAGTCCTCCGACGTAGGCATCTCCGTAAGCGTCGACTGTGATCGCATAGGCGGCATCGCCGTTGAACTGCGGCGTAGGGAAGACCGGTTGGCAAAGGCCGGTGCATATTTCCCCGCCGAGGAACGATGCGTAAACGAGTGCAGCGCCATCGCCGGTGATCTTGGCGAAGAACGCGTTGCCGAGCGAGCTGTTGAGAAGATGCGTCCCCGATTTCTTCGGCTGATAGGCGTCCTTGAGCGGAAAGTTGCCCGAGAACGTTTCACCGGCGGCGTAGATGTTTCCCGCGCCGTCCACGGCGATTGCGTTCACGGCGTCGTCGAGAGTGCCGCCTAGATACGTGGCAAAGCGCAATGCGCTCCCTGCCGAATTGAGCTTCGCAATGAAGCCATCGCGCGCTCCGCCGGACGCTGGTTGAAGCGCGGCGACCGACGGAAAATTCGGCGACGTTGTACCGCCGCCGACGTGCGCATTGCCCGCTCCGTCGACCGCGACGGCGTTCCCGATATCGTTGCCGCTCCCGCCAAGAAACGTCGCATACATCGCCGCCGTTCCCGTCGCATTGAGCTTCAAGACGAATGCGTTGGTTCCTCCGGCGTTGCCGGTCGCCGACTGGAGCACGCCGGGCGTAGTCGCGAAGCCCGAGAGCGCGCTGCCCGTGATATACGCATTGCCGTCGGCGTCGACCGCAATTGCGTTCGCCGTCGCCGATCGAACGTAGGTTGAGTAGACGAGCGTGTTGCCCGACGGACCGAGCTTCACGACGAACGCACCGCCGCCCGCGATGCTCGATTGATACGCACCGGAGGTGGTCGGGAAATCGCTGCCCGATGTGTTGCCGGTCACATAGACGTTACCCGACTTGTCGACGGCAATGCCGGTGGCCCGCTCGATCCCGCTTCCGCCACCCAAGTACGTCGAGTAGACGAGCGCGGTGCCTTGTGCATTGATCTTGGTGACAAAGACGTCGGTGTCGCTTTTGGCGAGGTTGCGATCGTAGGCGCCCGCCAAGGGAAAATCGGTCGATCCGCTGCTGCCCGCGATGTACATGTTTCCGGCCGCATCGACTGCGATAGCGGTGCCGACATCGAGCCCTTTACCGCCGAGATACGATGCATACGTGACGATGGGATCGACGATCAGCGGCTTCGTGTGGTCGTACGCTCCAATGAAGAAACCAATCTCCTTGTCGGCGCTCAACGTGAACCCGCTTTCGACCGGCCGCCTCACCCCGGCGACAAGCTGATAACTGGTCGGCTCGTGCAGAACGACCGATGCATCGCCCGATCCGATGGTGATGCCGCCGGCTGGATCGAGCGACAGAGCCCCGCCGGCAACCGTCAGTTTTACGGCCGAAATGTCAGCGCCCGGACGAAGGGTCAGATCGAATTCAAGTTGACCGTTCGTCCCGTAGTAGTCGATATCGATCCCCTGATAAACCTCGTGAAAATGAACGCGTGCAAAATTCGCCACGTCGGGTCGGTGCGATCCTGAGCGCCCGACAAAGTAGTGCGTCGGCGCTGCAAGCCGATCGACGCCCTCCGCTACCGCGTTGTTCCTTCCGTTGACAAAACGCAGATCGACGATCCGCGTTGCCCTGCCTTCGTCGCCGCCAGCGATTCGGGGCAGCCGCTTGCTCATATGCAGCTGGACATCGGTCGGCGCGACCGCGACGCGGTAGCCGACACCTCGCGCCACGAAGCGAATCGCCGGGCCTGTGTCGTCGTTGCCGCTGGACTCGAACGCGAATGGAAGCTGTCCCAAGATCGTTGCAGTCCGCGCAGCGCGTTCTGCGCCAACGCCCACTGCGACGGCGTACTCGCACCGCATCCCCACCAGTCCCGCGGTCGCGACCAGCAGCGCGAGCACCGGTCGGTTCAGTCGCCCGCGCCGGCACTCGAGCCGTTTGCGGCGGATCCACGAAAACCGCGATAGAGCGCAATGTATGCTTCGAGCCCGACTTGACAGCATGGCGTCAGCCTTTTCGTTTCAGCGAACCTGTGCACAAGTCTGTTCTTCCGCCAAACGAATCCAACTGTCACAATCGTCTAAGCCGAATGGATAATTGCAATCGACGACGAACCGCTTGACATCGCCGCCCGCCCAATGCCGCCGCTCCTCATTCGCTGCACGACCGCCCCTATATGAAATTCGCAAGCTGGAATGTCAATTCGCTCAACATGCGACTCGCGCGTGTGCTCGATTGGCTCGCCGCGAATCAGTCCGACGTCATATGCCTGCAGGAGACGAAGCTGGAGGACGCCAAATTTCCGGTCGCGCCACTCGAGGCCGCGGGCTATCAGGTGTTCCATGCCGGGCAAAAGACGTACAACGGGGTCGCGATCCTCGCGCGGAAAGGACTCGAGGTTGCCGATGTCGTCGCGGGCATCGACGATTTCATCGACGAGCAGAAACGTTTGCTCTCGGCGACTGTCGACGGCGTTCGCGTCGTTTGCGCCTATGTCCCGCAAGGGCAAGTCGTCGATTCGGATAAATATCGCTACAAGCTCACCTGGTGCGAGGCCGTCGGCGCGCATCTCAAGAACGCGCTCGCCACATATCCGCAGCTGATGGTCGCGGGCGACTTCAACGTCGCACCCGATGATCGCGACGTCCACGATCCGGCCTTATGGGCCGGTCAGATCATGTGCTCCGACGCCGAACGCGCGGCGTTCCGAACATTTCTCGCCGCGGGACTGGTCGACAGCTTCCGGCTGTTCGAGCAGCCGCCGAAGACGTTCAGTTGGTGGGACTATCGGCAGCTCGCGTTTCCGAAGAATTGCGGCTTGCGCATCGACCACATCCTTCTGTCCACTTCGCTTGCCGAGCGCTGTTTGTCGTGCCGGATCGATCGAGAGGCGCGCAAAGGACTGAAGCCATCGGACCATGCACCGGTGTTGATCGAGCTGCGGGACACGTAACACTCGCCCGAACGGCGCAAGCGCTTCAGGCTGCCTGCTAGACTGCGCGCCCATTGGCCCCAACAGACCGCGCGCATGGTCTTTGCGTCGCCGCTTTTTCTCTTCCTGTTCCTGCCTGCGACGCTGCTTGCTTACTTCGCACTGCCGCGAAGTTGGCACAATGGCGTGTTGCTCTTTGCCAGTGTCTTTTTCTACGCGTGGGGCGAGGCGAAGTACCTGCCGCTCGTCCTCGGGTCGGTCGCGTTCAATTGGTGGATGGGCCTTCACATTACGCAGGCGCGCGACACCGAGGCTCGCAAACGCCGGCTCGCGTTCGCCGTCGCCGCCAACCTCGGCGCCCTGGTGATTTTCAAGTATGCGAATTTCGCGGTCGCCAATGTCAACGCGATCGCGCCGATCTTCGCGCTAGGTCCCATCGCGCTCGACGCGATTCCGCTGCCGCTCGGGATTTCGTTTTTCACCTTTCACGCGATCTCGTACGTCGTCGATGTGTACAAGGGTAATGCGAACGCGCAGGCACGAATCCCGACGTTCGCGCTTTACATCTTGCTTTTTCCGCAGCTGATCGCCGGTCCGATCATTCGCTTTCGCGACATCGCGGCGCAATTGGATCGACACCCGAGTCGCCTCGCCGACTTTGCCTACGGCGTTCGCCGTTTCGCGCTTGGGCTCGGCAAAAAAGTGCTGATCGCCAACACAGTCGGCGCGACGGCGGACCGCATTTTCGCGCTGCCCGAGACCGATCTGACAACGCCGCTCGCCTGGCTCGGAATCGTCTGTTACACGCTGCAGATCTATTTCGACTTCTCCGGTTATTCCGATATGGCGATCGGGCTGATGCGTATGTTCGGCTTTCGCATTCTCGAGAACTTCAACTACCCGTATATTTCGCGCAGCGTGCGCGAATTCTGGCGCCGCTGGCACATCTCACTGTCGAACTGGTTTCGCGATTATCTGTACGTCCCGCTCGGCGGCAATCGCCGCGGCGCGCGCCGCGGCTATGTCAATCTCGTAATCGTGTTCCTGCTGTGCGGTCTATGGCATGGCGCAAGCTGGCCGTTCGTCCTATGGGGCGCGTGGCACGGTGTCTTCCTCGTGCTCGAACGAATGCGTACCGGTCGTGCGTTCGAGCGGCATCGCTGGCTCGGGCATGTCTACGCGATGACCATCGTGATGGGTGGCTGGGTGCTGTTCCGTTGCGAGACGCTGGCACACGCACGAAACTACTACGTTGCGCTGCTCGGCATGGCGAACGCCGATTCCGTGCGCCAGCCGCTCGCACAATACTTCGATGCCTTGCTCGCGACGACGCTCTTGATCGGCGTCGTCTTTGCGACACCGCTCGCACGCACGATCGGCGCGTGGCGCGACCGGACCTCCGATGCCTCGCTACGCGGGAGTATCGTGATCGCGGCCGATCTGATGTGGCTTGCGCTGGTGCTGGCGGCGTCGGCCGCGACACTGGCGGCCGGAACCTACAATCCCTTCATCTATTTCCGCTTTTGATGAACGGCACCGACCCTCTTGCGCTCCCGCCCGTGCCCAATGCGGCGCCGGCGTCGCATCCGCTGCGCGACTTCACGCTTGCGCTCGTCTTCGTCGCCGCGCTCGCGTTGATGGGACTGGGCGCGTTCAAGACGCCGGCGCGGCCGCTTCTCGAATTCGAGAACCGCGCGCGCGCGCCATGGCCGACCTTCACCTGGAGCTCGGCATTCACCGCGGCCTTCGAGCGGGCATTCGGCGATCGCTTCGGTGCCCGCGAAGCGATGTTGCGGCTTCATCATCTCGCGCTCGTCTACGGGTTCAGCGTCTCGCCGGCGCCGAACGTGCTGATGGGGCGCGACAATTGGCTCTTTTTCCTCGGCGAAGATGGCCGCTCGATCGATCGCAACTATCGCGGTCTGCTGTCCGTTTCCGACGGCGAGCTGGCGGCAGTCGTCACCGAGCTCCGGCGCCGGCAACGGTTTCTCGCTTCGCTTGGCATTCCGTTCGTTGTGACGATCGCGCCGGACAAATTCACGATCTATCCGGAGCATTTGCCCGCGTGGATGATGAAATCCGATCGGCCCACGCCGCTCGACCGCTTGGCTCGGATGATCGAAGCCGACGGCGGCATTCGCTTCGTCGACTTGCGGACGCCGCTTGCGGACGCGAAAACCCGCGCGCGCGTCTATTACATGACCGATTCGCACTGGAACATGTTAGGCGCCGCCGCTGCGTACGACGCGATCATGCGCGAAGTTCAACGAGCATTGCCAGAAGGGCGTTTGCCGGCGATCGCGCCGGCGAATTTGCCGCCCTACGTTCCCGGCATCGATGTCTATCGGGGTGATCTCGCGCTCAACATCGGACTTCCGCCGCGCTATCGCGAACCGGATTTGGCGCCGATCGTGAAGATCTTAGTCGGCGCATGGCCGACGTGCGGCAAGCGTATCGACCGCGGCACCGACGCGGGCTTCGAGTCCTACTCGTGCAACCGACCCGACTTGCCGCGCGCGGTGATGTACCGCGATTCGATGGCGATTCCGCTGATTCCGCTGATGTCCGAGAACTTCAGCCGTATCGTCTACGTGAGCGGGGCGCGTCTCGACCCGAATCTGATCCTGCGCGAAAAGCCGGATGTCGTCATAGAGGAGATGGTCGAGCGCGCGATGTTCGGTCCGGCGGGTTTTCCGATGCCGGAGCCGACGCGCTAGCGGATCCAGTTGCCCGTCAGCCGCCGGGGCCCTTGCGAAGCTCTGCTTCGAGACCGAGCTCCTGAATTTTCCGCGTCAGCGTGTTGCGGCCCCAACCAAGCCATGCGGCGGCTTCCATCCGGTGTCCGCCGGTGTGCGCGAGCGCGCGACGGATCAGCGTTTTCTCGAACTCTTGCTCGAGGCGATCGCCCACGTTGCGTTCGCCGCGAACGAGCGCCTGCGCGAGCTCGCGATCGAGTGCCTGTTGCCAGCCGATTTCGGCGCCGCCTGCGCCGTCGGCGCGGACCACTTCCCGCACTTCGGGCGGGAGGTCAGCGACTTCGATCCGTTGTCCGGGTCCCATCACCGTCACCCAATGACAGACGTTCTCGAGCTGGCGAACGTTGCCCGGGAACGAAAACGCGGCCAGTACTTTGAGGGCATCATCGGACAAGGTCTTCGGCTCGACCGCCAGGTCACGCGCACTCTTCTGCAGGAAATGCCGGGCCAGCGGCGCGATGTCCTCGGGACGCTCGCGGAGCGGCGGCAACCGCAGGCGCACGACATTCAAGCGATGGAGCAGGTCTTCGCGAAACAAGGCTTGCCGCACGCGATCGTCGAGATTCTGATGGGTCGCTGCGATGATGCGCACGCTCGCCTTTTGCGGCGCGTGACCACCCACCCTGTAGTACTCGCCGTCCGAGAGAACCCGCAGCAGGCGCACCTGCAAATCGGCCGGCATGTCCCCGATCTCGTCCAGGAACAGCGTGCCGCCCTCCGCTTGCTCGAAACGACCGCGGCGCAGGCTTTGCGCGCCGGTGAATGCGCCGCGCTCGTGCCCGAAGAGCTCCGATTCGAGCAAGTCCTTGGGGATCGCCGCCGTGTTGATCGCGACAAAAGGACCTGCGGCGCGCGGACTGTGCCGGTGGAGCGCGCGCGCGACCAACTCCTTGCCCGTCCCCGATTCGCCGGTGATGAGAACGGTCGCGTTCGACTGCGACAGCCGGCCGATTGCGCGAAACACTTCCTGCATGGCCGGCGCCTGCCCCAGGATCTCGGGTGTTTCGGAGCCGACCGCGCCATTCGAAGCCGCCGCGGGCATTTCGGCGGTCGCGCGCCGGATCAATGCCAGCGCATGATCGACGTCGAACGGCTTCGGCAGATATTCGAACGCGCCGCCCTGGAACGCTGCCACTGCGCTGTCGAGATCCGAATATGCGGTCATGATGATCACCGGCATCTGCGGGTAGCGCTCCTTGACCTTGCTCAGCAGCACGAGCCCCGACTCGCCGGGCATCCGGATATCGGACACGAGCACTTGCGGCTGACTGATCGCGAGCGCCTGCAGCACCTCATAGGCCGACGAGAAAGTCTTGTAGGCGATGCCCTCACGCGCGAGCGCCTTCTCGAGCACCCAGCGAATCGAGCGATCGTCGTCGACGATCCAGACTGATTTGCTGCCGTCGCCTTTCGGCGGCTCGTAATCGTAGGCGTACATCTTTTCATCCATGTTGTTGGTTAGTAGCGGCGTGACGCGAGATTTCGAGCGGCAGCTTAACGGTGAACAGCGTGCGCCCAGGCGCACTTTCCCATTCGATGTTGCCCCCGTGCTGTGCCACGAGCGTCTGCGCAATTGTCAAACCCAAGCCACTGCCGCCTTCGCGGCCCGATACCAGCGGATAGAAAATCCGGTCGCGAATTTCGGGTGCAACGCCCGGACCGTTGTCTTCGACGGCGACCATCAATGCCAATCGATGGCGCCGCTTCACGAGCGTCACACCACGCGCCACGCGCGTGCGCAGCGTGATCGCGGGACCGCGCGTCGTGCCCGACAGCGCCTGCGCCGCATTTCGGACGATATTGAGCATCGCCTGTGTCAATTGCTCGGCATCCGCATCGAACTCCGGCAAGCTCGCGTCGAAGTCGCACCCGATCGGAATGGATGGAAATTCGGCTTGCACAACGCCTTTGATGCGCACGAGCAGCTCGTGCACGTTGGTGCGGCGATACGACGGGAGCCGATGCGGGGTAAGCAAGCGGTTGACCAGCGATTGCAATCGATCGGCTTCGCCGATGATCACTTGCGTGTACTCGATCAATTGCGCACGGTCGAGCTCGCGCTCGAGCAATTGGGCGGCGCCACGTATGCCGCCCAGGGGATTCTTGATCTCGTGCGCGAGGCTTCGGATCAATTCGCGATTGGCCTGCTGCTGCTCGAGCAGGCGTTCCTCGCGCGCGATCTTGAGCTGTTGGTCGATGTGGCGGAACTCGAGCGCCAGCGGATAATCGGCGCCCTCGACGGGGGAAACGGTGCAGGTGAGATGCAGTCGCGGCTTTCCCGCGACGCCGAGTTCCAACTCTTGCTCGGTGTAGGACGCGCCGGACGTCACCGCCTTGTTGATCGCGCCGCAAAGCGCCGGCGCATCGCCGAAAATTTCGTTGACGCGTTGACCGACAAGCTTCACGCGCGAGATCTCGAACAGGTTCTCGGCGGCGGGATTCGCATATCCGATGCGTCGATCGAAGCCGAGCAGCAACACTGCCGTCGCGAGCAGCTCCAGACCGGGATACGCGGCGTGCGCGTCGTCAACGGCCTGGACCGGAAAAAATCGCAACTTCAACGCGACACCGCCGATGCGTTTGCGCAACGCCAATGCTTTAGCAATATCCGCGCCGGATGGTCCCGCGTCGTCGCTCGCGGAATGGCGGGCACGGTCGAACGGCTATTTGGTGTTACCCAACTCCTTTTTGAGCGCTTCAATGTTGCGCTCGTGCAGCTGCACGGCTTGGCGAAGTCGCGCGATGCGCTGCCGATATTTCTCGGCGTCGGTCTGCTCTTCGGGCAGCGGCGCGGGCGCGCCATTGCCGTATGCAGTGCGCGCGTCGGCGAGAAACTTCTCTTCGGCGGCAAGCTCGTCGCCGAGGACCTTGCGTCGAAGATCGTCGCGGCCCTTCTGTGTTTCGGCGTCGACGCGCGGAAAGCCGGACGGCGATACCGGCGTGTCGGAACGGCGGGAAACGCCACCGGCCGGTGGCGCGCTGCCGCCGCTGCCCGATCCCTGCACGTTGAAAAATGCATCGCTGCCGGACGTCGTGACGCACTTGTACAAACCGCTGCTGATCGCGACCGGCCTGCTGCTGCAACCCGACTCGCGCGCCTTTTCTGCAAGAGTTGCGGCGCGAGCACCGCCCACTGAAAGTGCGAGCGCGCACGCGCAGCACCACGCAAGTGCGCGGCGGCGAGATAGCCTCGTAACGGGTCCGACAGGTCCACTCATGCACCCCAGTGTAACCGCCGCCTCCGTGCGGCAAAAGGGGCGGGTGATCGACCCGCCCCTTTCGTTCCGCCGCGCGACAGCAGCGAAGAAGCGTGCGCGCCTCTCGCTATAAGCTGTAATACATGTCGTACTCGACCGGATGCGTCGTCATCCGAAACCGCGTGACCTCTTCCATCTTGAGCGCGATATAGGCGTCGATCATGTCGTCGGTGAATACACCGCCACGGGTCAGGAACTCGCGATCCTTGTCGAGATGGTCGAGCGCCTCGTCGAGCGACGCGCACGGGTGCGGCACCTTGGCCGCCTCTTCCGGCTCGAGGTCGTAGAGGTTCTTGTCGATCGGATCGCCGGGGTGGATCTTGTTGTGCACGCCGTCGAGCCCCGCCATCAACATCGCGGAGAAACCGAGATACGGATTGCAGGTCGGATCCGGGAAGCGCACTTCGATTCGCCGCGCCTTGGGGTTCGACACGTACGGAACGCGGATCGCCGCCGAGCGGTTGCGCGCCGAATATGCGAGATTGATCGGCGCCTCGAACCCCGGCACCAGCCGCTTGTACGAGTTCGTGCCGGGATTGGTGATCGCGTTCAACGATTTCGCATGCTTGATCACGCCGCCGATGTAATAGAGCGCGAGCTCGGACAGGCCGGCGTAGCCTTCGCCGCTGAACAGGTTCTTGCCGTCCTTCCAGATCGATTGATGCACGTGCATGCCCGAGCCGTTGTCGCCGACGATCGGCTTCGGCATGAACGTCGCCGTCTTGCCGTAGGCGTGCGCGGTGTTGTGGACGCAGTACTTGAGGATTTGCATCCAGTCCGCGCGTTTCACGAGGGGGGCGAACTTCGTGCCGATCTCGTTTTGACCGGCAGCGGCGACCTCGTGATGATGGACCTCGACCTCGACGCCCATTTGCTCGAGGGCGAGGCAAATCGCCGAGCGAATGTCCTGCAATGAATCAACCGGCGGCACGGGGAAGTACCCGCCCTTGATCGGCGGGCGATGACCCATGTTGCCCGACTCGAACTTCTCGGCCGACGACCACGGGGCCTCTTCCGAGAAGATTTTGCAATAGCTGCCCGACATGCCGATCGACCACTCGACGGCGTCGAAGATAAAAAATTCGGGCTCCGGACCGAAGTACGCGACATCGCCGAGGCCGGTCGACTTGAGGTAGGCCTCGGCGCGCTTCGCGAGCGAGCGCGGATCGCGCTCGTAGCCTTTTCCGTCCGACGGCTCGATCACGTCGCACGTGAGCAGCAGCGTGGTCTCGTCGAGAAACGGATCGATGTTGGCCGTCGCGGGGTCCGGTATCAGCAACATGTCCGACGCCTGGATCCCCTTCCATCCGGCGATCGACGATCCGTCGAACGCGTGGCCGAATTCGAACTTGTCGGCATCGAACGCCTTGACCGGCACCGAGACGTGCTGCTCCTTGCCCCGCGTATCGGTGAAGCGGAGGTCGACGAACTTGACCTCCTTTTCCTTGATCATTTTCAGCACGTCGGCGGGGGTGGTCATGCGGGAATCTCCTGGGATGAAAACGAGGACTGAAAAGAACGCGGAGCGTCGCACAAAAGTGGCGCGAGTCGAAAAAGCGAGAAATATGCCATAGGTCGGACCGTCGCAAACCCCCGCCTTAGTGCAATTTTTCCATAAATCCGGCTCAAGCGGCAGACGGTTCGCACCGGTTTGGCACGCCGGCTCGGTTGGCTGCCTCGATTCGGTGCGCGGGGACGCGGCCCGAAAAGAGGCGCTCACGCGGTGCAGCACGCGTTTTGGGGCGCCGCTAGGGGTAGAAAAGATAAAGCCGATACCCCGCCTGGGACGTCGCGCTCGCATCGATGAAGAGCTTCACGAGGACTTCGCCATTGGCTGGAATGCCGCCCGCGATCTCCGTCGTACCGCTCGCATATTCATTCGGCGCCAGCGCGCGCTTCACGACGACCTGGTCGTTCGAGTCGGTCAGCGTGAGCTCCAGATCCGGATAAGCCAACGCGACCGTGGCGCGGTTGCGGATCGTCGCGGAGAGGATCAGCAGTCCCTTGTGGGCCGGATCGGCTTGCAGGTCCGATGCATCGATCGCCAAGCCTGCAACGTCGCGCGGGGGTCGAATCGCGCATCCCGCCGCCTGACAGAGCATGGCGAGCGCCGGTTTGGTTGCGGGCCAATGCGCCGCGAGCGCGTCGCGATAGTGGAAGAGCGCCTGTCCGATCAAGAGCACGACGAGCAGCGGAATCGCCGTCGCCCAGAGCCGCCGATGGAAGCGCTGGCGCGTTTCATCGCCGCCGTCGTCGCCGGAAGCTTGATCGGTGTCCGCGACCGTACGGATTCGCGCCTGCGGCAACGGCACGTCCGCGGCCTGGCTGCGAAACGACGGTTCGGGAATCGCTCGTGTCGATGCTCCCGGCGCGGGCACGGCCTCGAGCGCGCGGGCGCTCCGCAACGTGACGGTCGGCGGCCCGAGCGCAAGGTCGTCGCGCTCCGCGTCCGTGTTCTCGCGCGCGAGCGGCGCGAGCGAGATCATCTGAGCGTTGCCGTCGAAGACGGTGCGACAGTGGCCGCAGCGCACTTGTCCGTCGCGCAGCGCGAGCTGCACGGGCGTGACCCGGAAAACGGTCAGGCATCCGGGGCAACGCGTGTATTTATCGTCGGCGCTCGCCATCGTGCCGGCCGGTCATCCGAAGTTCTCGCCGCGACGCGCGAAGCGAGTCCCCGCGAGCAACGCCCATCCCTCTATGCTCTCCCATACTTCGATCTCGAACCAGCGGCGATATCCGATGATCACGGCGTCCGTTTGCGACGCCAGAATGCCACACAATGCAACGCGTCCTCCGTCGTCGACGCGTGCCGCTAGCGACGGAGCGAGAATCAACAATGCATTGGTTAGAATATTCGCGACGACGATGTCGAAGGTCGCTTCACCGAGCGTCTCGGGCGCAACGAACGAAGCATCGACGTCATTCGCACGCGCATTCGCGATGCTCGCGGTGAGCGCCTGCGCATCGACATCGGTTCCCACGACGCGCGTCGCGCCGAGCTTCTTTGCAGCGATCGAAAGTACGCCCGAGCCGCATCCGTAGTCGAGAACCGAGATCGTTTCGCCCGCGCGTGGCGTGAGCTGCGCACGAAGCCAGAGCAGGCACAGCCGCGTCGTCGGATGTGAGCCGGTCCCAAACGCAAGGCCCGGATCGAGGGAGAGATTGAGCGCGGCCGGCTCGGGCGGCTGACACCACGACGGCACGACCCAGAATCCGTCGGCGATGTGGATCGGATCGAATTGGCTCTGCGTCGCTCGTACCCAGTCCTGCTCGGGCACGGCGAACGTCTCGTGCTGGGGCGGCACGGACATGAGCGTCGCCGCCGCACGCTCGAGGGCCAGGTATGGATCATTGCTCGAATCGAATAAAGCCGTCAGCTGCGTGATGGGCCAGCGCGCGTCCGCAGCCTCGCCCGGCTCCGCGTAAATCGGCGTCTCGGCGCCGGTTCCCGCGCCCGGATCGGCGGCATCGATTGCGAACGCGCCGGACGCAAGGAGCGCATCCGCCCACGCGTCGGCATTGTCCGCCTCGACGGCGAGACGCAATGCGACGTAGTGACGAGCGTGGGGATCCACTATCCAGCGGGCAGTCGTTTGGCGAGCCGCTCCTCGAGATAGTGGATCGACGTGCCGCCGACGATGAACTTGTCGTCGAGCATCAGCTCCTGGTGGAGCGGAATATTCGTCTTGATGCCGCCGACCACCATTTCGGAAAGCGCGACCCGCATCCGCGCAAATGCCTGCTCGCGCGTCTCGCCGTAAGCGATCACTTTCCCGATCAACGAATCGTAATTCGGCGGGACGAGATAATTTTGATAGACATGCGAGTCGACGCGAATTCCGGGACCGCCCGGCACGTGCCAGGACGTGATGCGCCCGGGCGACGGCACGAAGCTCCACGGGTCTTCCGCGTTGATGCGGCACTCGATCGCGTGGCCGCGCTTGACGATGTCGCGCTGGCGTAAACGAAGCTTGTTGCCGGCGGCAATGCGAATCTGCTCCTGGACGATATCGATGCCCGTCACCAGCTCGGTCACCGGATGCTCGACCTGGATGCGCGTGTTCATTTCGATGAAGTGAAACTCGTCTTCCTGGTAGAGGAACTCGAAAGTGCCGGCGCCGCGATAACCGATCTTGCGACAGGCCTCGGCCGCTCGTTCGCCGATCCGCAAAATTGCGCGTGCGGTCATACCCGGGGCGCCCGCCTCTTCGATGATCTTTTGATGGCGCCGCTGCATCGAGCAATCGCGCTCGAAAAGATAGACGGCGTTCTTATGCTCGTCGGCGAGGACCTGGATTTCGATGTGACGCGGGTTCACCAGAAATTTTTCGAGATAGACGGTCGGATTGCCGAACGCCGATTGTGCTTCCGTTTTCGTCAGCATGACCGCCGGAAGCAGCGCTGCCTCCGTGTGAACGACGCGCATCCCGCGTCCGCCGCCGCCGCCCGCCGCCTTGATGATCACCGGATAACCGATGCTTCGCGCCGCGCGAACGATTTCCTTCGAATCATCGGGCAACGCGCCTTCCGAGCCGGGAACGCAAGGCACGCCGACCTTCGCCATCGCCGCCTTCGCGCTCACCTTGTCGCCCATCATCCGGATCGTCTCGGGCTTCGGTCCGATGAACACGAATCCCGATCGCTCGACCTTCTCCGCGAAGTCGGCGTTCTCGGACAGAAATCCATAGCCGGGATGGATCGCTTGGGAATCGGTCACTTCCGCGGCGGCGATGATCGCCGGGATGTTCAGATAGCTCAACGACGACGGCGGGGGGCCGATGCACACCGATTCGTCGGCCAGCGCGACATATTTGGCGTCGCGGTCCGCCTCGGAATGAACGACAACCGTCTTGATGCCGAGCTCGCGGCACGCGCGCTGGATGCGTAGCGCGATCTCGCCGCGATTGGCGATCAAGACCTTGTCGAACAACTTGTCGGATGGAGTGGCCAAACAGCGATCAGATCGGTGGGACGTCGGCCGGCAAGGACGGTCCCGACCGTTGGCGTGTCGACGAGACGCGTTGCTTCGGCAGCGGGCGCTTCCTCATCTAGGCAATGATGAACAACGGCTGTCCGAACTCGACCGGCTGTCCGTTTTCCGCGATGACTGCCTTGATCGTTCCGCTCGCATCGGCCTCTATTTCGTTCATGAGCTTCATCGCTTCGACGATGCAAAGCACGTCGCCCTGCTGCACCGCATCGCCGACTTCGACGAAAGCCTTGGCGCCCGGCGAAGCGGATCGATAGAACGTTCCCACCATGGGGCTCTTGACGACGTGCCCCTCGGGTGCTGGAACCGTTTGAGTCGTGGGCGCCGCAGGACTCGGCGCTGACAGTGGAATCCCGACCGGCGCCGGCGGCGTTGCTGGGGGCCCTGCGTGCGCACCCTGCATCAGAGCGCGGGTGATGCGCACGCGCTCTTCACCTTCTTGAATTTCCAGCTCTGCGATACCCGAGGTCTCGACGAGCTCAATCAGCGTCTTGAGCTTGCGCAGGTCCATCGTCACTCCCCCGATTTTCCCTGACTTGTTGCTATCTACGCGTTGTAGTCTTCTCTCGTTCGGCCTCGAAACCACCTTATGATGACTGAGGCCGACCGTAAGTGTACTCGCCTTGGGGCTTGCCCGCTAATCATCGCAGAACGGCGCAAGTTTGCCGAAGTTAGCGCCTAATTGTACAGATTTACCATAAAACGCGGACACTGCTTCGCGCCGGCGACACCGTTTCGGTCAAAGAAGCTTCGCGATGATTTCTTGCAGCTGTGGGCCCTTCAGCGGCCCGAGCTGGCGATGAACGATCTTGCCGTCTCGTGAGACCACTACCGTGAAAGGCAGCGCCATAAGCTCATTTCCGAGCGCCTGTGAAAGTTGCATCGCACCTAGGCCGCCGATCAGCGCCGGGTAGTTGAGCCCGATCTCTTTGGAGAATTGCTGCACTTTGTCGGCTTGATCGACGGCGATGCCGACAAATTGCAGGCCTCTGGCGCCATCGTCTTTTTGAAACCGCACGAATTCGCCCATCTCGTCGCGGCACGGCGCGCACCAAGTCGCCCAGAAATTGACCACCAAAACTTTCCCGCGCCATTGGTCCAGCCGCTGCTCGCGGCCTTCGGCGTCGGGCAATGCAACGTTGAGCAACGCACTTCCGTCGGCGGCCTTGTCAGGAAGCCAAATGCCGCGCGCAACATACGCCCCGGCTGCGAGGGCGATCACGCCGGCGACAGCAATCACGAGCCAAGTGCGGATCCGGGTTCCCATTGGCCGATTAGCCCAGTCTCAGTGACCGCTTACTTCGACTGTCTCAATCGAAGAGTCCCTTGCGCGGCTGAACGGCTTCGACCTGGGGCCCTGCACCGGCGCCGGGAGCCGGCATGACAAGGCGCACCTGCTGCCGCGACGGCGGATAGCAGACGCCGATATCGGCGCAGCCCTGCGATTCCGCTACCAGGACGATGTCCTGACGCGGCGCGGCCCCCGCCATCGGCAGCTTCACCGTCACTGCGCCGCGGTAGATCTCGACCTCGCCGAAGAACGCGTCGTGTTTGCGCTGACCCGACGGAAACGTGGCGGCGCCCAGCGTAGGGGAAGACTTTTCCAGTCCGAAGTGCAACTTATCGCGGTACAGGTAATAACCGTTTGCAACGTCGAAGCGTGCCTCGAGCGTGTTCGCGTCGAGCGCCCGCGCCGAGAAGCGGAATGCCTGCTCGGGCGGCAACAATTTGGGCTCGGTGCCGGGCAGGTCGAGTCCGGCGGCGCCGGCGATCGTCGCCGCCGCAAACAGGGCCACGACCCGCGTCGCGGCGTCAACGATTCGTTTCGGCATTGATCCAGTCGAGATAGGCGGCCGACCCGCCACTGATCGGCACTGCGACGACTTCAGGCAGCTCGTAGGGGTGGAATTGTCGGATCGCCGCCTCCACCTCTGAAAACAACACTTCCCGGGTCTTGATCGCAATCGGGACCTCATTTCCGGTTTCGATTTGCCCGTGCCAGTGATAAATTGATTCGACGCTCGCGCCGATGTTGACGCATGCGGCGAGCCGCCCTTCGACAAGCTTTCGCGCGAGGGTCCGCGCGGACTCCTGATCGGGCAGGTTCGTCAGCACGACGATCGCCGCGTCCGTCAAGGAGCTCTCCATGCGTTTCGTCCTGCTGGCAATTGTACTGGTATTCCCCCTCGTCGATATCTACGTGACCGCCCGCTTCGCGCGCTGGTCCGGAATTCCGCTCTGGGTCTGGCTCACGGCGTCGATGATTGGCGGTCTGTGGCTCATGAAGAACGAGCGGCTGGCGTTTCGAAGCAACGTGGTCGCTGCGCTGCACGGCGAGCAATCGTTGCTGCGCGAGCTCGTGGACAGCGGGCGCAAGGTGCTGGCGGGCATTCTGCTGATCGTGCCGGGTGTCCTGACCGACGTGCTGGCGCTCTTGCTGTTGCTATTGCCGATCAATCATGGACGACTTCGGCCGCAGCCCGCTGCGGCCGGGCGTGGATACAGTCGCGGCAAAGCGATCGAAGGCGAATACCGCCGTACTGAATAGCCGCTCTACTTGAGGCGGTCGAGCAGGGTGGGCTCCGCTTTGCCGGCGCGCCGGTACGCCCAGATCATCATCAAGAGTCCTGCGCCGATCATCGGCAGTGACAACCACTGTCCCATCGTGAGGCCGCCTGCGAGATAACCGAGAAAGTTGTCGGGCTCCCGCGCGAACTCAGCGATAAACCGCATCGTTGCGTACCCGAGCAGGAAAAGACCGGAGACCGCGCCCATCGGCCGGTGACGACTCGCGTACCACCACAGAATCACGAACAACACGACGCCTTCGAGCGCGAACTCGTAGAGCTGCGACGGATGTCGCGGCAGGTTGTCGACCTGCGGAAACACCATCGCCCACGGACCGCTCGTGACCCGGCCGACGAGCTCGCCGTTGATGAAGTTGCCGAGACGACCGGCGGCCAGTCCAAGCGGGCACAACGGCGCGACGAAGTCGGTGACGTCGAGCCAGCGTCGCCCGCGCTTGCGCGCGTAGAACGCGAGCCCGATCAATACGCCCAAAAAACCGCCGTGGAAGCTCATGCCGCCTTGCCAGACCTCGAAGATCTCCGGCGGATGCACGAGGTAATAGAGCGGCTTGTAGAACAAAACATAGCCGAGCCGCCCGCCGAGGATCACGCCGAGCACGCCGTAGAACAGCATGTCGTCGATGTCGCGCGGATGCCAGCCGGTCAGCAGCATTTGCCGCGCGCGTAGCCGGCCGAGCACGACGAACAAAATGAATCCGACCAGGTACATGAGACCGTACCAGCGGATCGCGAACGGGCCGAGCGTAAGCCCGCCGAGGTGGAACGGTCCGAGATGGATCGCGACGGGATCGAATTGTGGATGGACGAGCATCGTTTTGTTGCCGGGCGGTCTTATCGAAATGCAGCGACGACGTGGCCGACGAATGCCGCGACCGCGGGGTCGATCTCGCCGTTGCGCCACGCGAGTCCGACCTCCATCAGCGGACTCGTTTGCGCCAGCGGCCGATATACCACACCGGGGCGACGCATGTGCCGAAGCGACGCGGGGACCAGCGACACGCCCATGCCCGCTGCCACGAGACCCACAATCGTCGGCATCTGAATGGCTTCCTGCTCGATTCGCGGCGTGAAACCGGCGTCGCGGCAAAACTCCACGATGAGATCGTACAGCCCGACGCCGGCTTTGCGCGGAAAAAGGATGAATGACTCGCTCGCGAGCGTTGCGAGCGGAATACGGCGGGGCCAGCGGCGGCGCGCCGGCAAGGCCGCAATCAACGGCTCGCGCAAGAGCGGCCGATACTCGCAGTCGACTTCGAACAACGGAGGGACCACGAGCGCGACGTCCAAATCGCCTTCGCGCAGCATCGCGGCTTGCGCGTCCGACGTTGCCTCCTGGAGATGCAGCCGTATGCCGGGCCTGCGGCGATGGAACTCGGGGAGCACGCGCGGCAACACGTTGTACGACGCGGTACTGATGAAGCCCAGGCGGACGGAGCCAATTTCGCCGCGACCAAGCGCATGGGCGCCGGCGGTGATCGCATCCGCCTCCCGAAGAAGCCGGCGCGCATCGATGAGCAGCGCATTGCCGGCGGCGGACAAGCGGACGCCGCGACTCGTCCGCGCAAACAAAGTCGTCCCGAGCTCGGTCTCGAACGCCTTGATCTGCCGCGATAGCGGCGGCTGCGACATGTTGAGTCGAGTCGCCGCGCGGCCAAAGTTCAGCGTTTCCGCGACGGCGATGAAGTAGCGGAGCTGGCGCAGTTCCATGAGGGCGCCGCCATACCTTTCGAGTATTGCCAACGGCATTGTAATGTATTGGACGGTATGGACGCCTCCCAATACAGTGGCGCTCATGGCCCTGTCTTCCTCGTCTCGCGCCGGTGCCTACGGCGCTCTCGTGCTCACGGCCGCCCTGTGGGGCAGCAGCGCAGTGGCAGCGCGCGGTTTACTCGATACGCTGCCGCCCGTCGCGCTCGCGTATTTGCGTTGGAGCGTCGTGCTGGTGCTGCTTCTGCCGTTTGCCTGGCCCGAACGCGCCGCGATCATCGCCGCGCTGCGTGCGCACCCGCTCGCTTATGCGGCGCTGGCAGCGCTCGGCTTCGCGCCGCAAACCTGCATCGTTTACTTCGGGCTCGTCGGTTCGTCGGCGACGTTGCTCGGCCTTCTGAACTCGGCGATCCCGGTCATGATCGTTGTGCTGCTCGCGGCTTGGCGCGGTCGCCGGCCGCGTCCGCTCGAAATGGCCGGGCTCCCGTTGTCGCTTTGCGGCGTTGCGTTCATCCTCGCGCGCGGGGATCTGGCGGCGCTCGTCACGTTGCGCTTCAGCCCGTCGGATTTGCTTCTGCTTGCGGCGATGGTCGTTTGGGCGCTCTACACGATCAAGCTGACCGAGCGGCCGGGAACGTTGTCGTTGCCCGCCTTTATTTTCATCGGCGCATTGTTGGGCGAAGTGTTCGCATTGCCGCTGCTGATCGGCGAATGGGCAGTGAAGGGACCGCCGCTCTTGGAGACTTCGCACGCCTTCGGCGTTCTCTACCTCGGCACGTTTCCCACGCTGATCGCGATGCTGCTGTTCGGCTATGGGCTGATTCGCGTGGGCCCCGTTCAGGCCGGCATCTTCACGCATCTCGTGCCGGTCTTCACCGCCATTTTCGCGGCGGCCATTCTCGGGGAACGTCTGCAACCGTTTCATGCCGCGGGATTCGTGCTTGTCGCCGGCGGCGCCGTCCTGTGTTGTCTGCGGCCGGACCCGGTGCTATCGTCGCGTGCCGCCGCGCGCCCGTCTGTCAAATAACCGAGCACAACTGCGAGCGGCCGCATGCGCCGCGCTTTTCGAGGCGAGACCGACCATGGCTTACAACCGCCGCTCCAAGCTGATCACGCAGGGAATCGCCCGTTCGCCGAATCGTGCGATGCTCCGCGCCGTCGGATTCGTTGACGAAGATTTCGAAAAGCCGATCGTCGGCGTGGCGAACGGCCACAGCACGATGAATCCCTGCAACGCCGGGATTCAACCGCTGGTCGATCGGGCGATGGAGGCGCTCACCGGCGCCGGCGCGATGCCGCAGGTGTTCGGATTTCCCACGGTGACCGACGGTATCGGCATGGGCACCGAGGGCATGAAGTATTCGCTCGTGTCGCGCGAAGTCATCGCGGACTCGATCGAGGTCGCCGTGCAAGGCCAGATCATGGACGGCGTCGTCTGCGTCGGCGGCTGCGACAAGAATATGCCCGGCAGCATGATGGCGATGGCGCGTATCGACGTCCCCGGCATCTTTGTCTATGCGGGAACGATTCTCCCCGGCCACTGGAAAGGCCAGGCGCTGACGATCGTGTCGCCGTTCGAGGCGGTCGGCGCGTTCACCGCGGGCAAGATGTCGAAGGAGGACTACGACGGCATCGAGCGCAACGCGTGCCCGTCGGTAGGCGCCTGCGGCGGACAGTACACGGCGAACACGATGTCGTCGTCGTTCGAAGCGCTCGGCATGAGCCTTCTCGGCAGCTCGCAGATGGCATCCCCGCATCCCGAAAAAGCCGATTCGGCCGCCGCGTCGGCGCGAGTCCTCGTCGAGGCTATCAAAAAAGATTTGAAGCCGCGCGACATCATTACCCGAGCGTCCATCGAAAACGCGATCGCGCTCGTGATGGCGACCGGCGGCTCGACCAACGCCGTGCTGCATTATCTTGCGATTGCGTCGGCGGCGGGCGTCGAATGGACGATCGATGACTTCGAGCGCGTGCGCAAGCGCGTTCCGGTGCTATGCAATCTGAAGCCGTCGGGTCAGTACGTCGCCGTCGACTTCCATCGCGCCGGCGGTGTACCGCAAGTGCTGAAAATGCTTCTGGCGAATGATGCGATCGACGGAGATTGCCTGACGATCACCGGCCGAAGGCTCGGCGAAGAGTTGGAGCGCATTTCGACCGAGCCGCGTGCCGATCAGGACGTCATTCGTCCGTGGTCGAAGCCGATGTACGCGCAAGGCCATCTGGCCATTTTGCGCGGCAATCTCGCACCGGAAGGCTGCGTCGCCAAGATCACCGGGCTCAAGAATCCGTCGATCACGGGACCGGCGCGCGTATTCGATTCCGAGAACGACGCCATGGACGCGATCCTCGCCAAAAAAATCCAGGCGGGGGACGTGATCGTCATTCGTTACGAAGGACCGAAGGGCGGACCGGGGATGCAGGAGATGCTGGCGCCCACTTCCGCGTTGATCGGGCAGGGCTTGGGCGAGTCAGTTGGGCTCATCACCGATGGTCGGTTTTCCGGCGGCACGTGGGGCATGGTCGTCGGCCATGTCGCGCCCGAAGCGTTCGTCGGCGGCACGATCGCGTTGATCCACGAAGGCGACTCGATCACGATCGACGCGCACCGATTGTTGATCCAGTTGAGCGTGAGCGACGCGGAGATCGCGCGGCGCCGCGCTGCATGGCAGCCGCCACAGCCGCGCTACTCGCAAGGTGTAATGGCCAAGTACGTGCGTAACGTCTCGACGGCAAGCAAGGGTGCGATCACCGACGGCGACGGTGCGTAACCTCGGGTGCGCGGCGGCCATTGCGCTGTTCGCGCTCGGGCTCGCCGCCACATCTGCGGCGGCGGCCATCGCTCCGACTGTCACCGTCATCGAACCCGGAACGGGGCACGCACCGCCGCCGACGAAGACCCCACCGGGCGAAGTCAAGCTCGGCGTTTATCTCTACAGCGTTCAGGACATCGACTTCGCGAAGCACACGTTTCGCGCGACGTTCGAAATCTGGTGGCGCTGGCGAGGCGACGATTTCGATCCGCTCGCGGCGCTCGCGGTCGTCGGCGCGCGGACGATGACCACCGCCGTCGAAGACCGGCGTCGCTTGCCGAACGGCGAGAACTACCTGGTCGCTCGCGTGGACGCGGTGATCAACGAGACGCTCGATACGGGCGCGTTTCCATTCGATCGCCATCCGCTCACGATCGAGATCGAATCGCCGTACGAAGACGACTACCTCCGTTTCGTCGTCGATAAGGAAGCGAGCCTGCTCGATCCCCAGGCGTTTTCGCCGGGCTGGCGGCTCGAAAATTTCAAGATGAGCGAGGTACGGCAAAAGTATCCGACGACGTTCGGTCTCCAGGAACGGCAGAATGAGCGCTACTCCCGCGTCGTCGTCGAGGTCGTCGCCGAACGCGTCGGCTGGCGCGCCGCGCTTGATTACTTCATCGGCTTCATGGTCTGCGTGCTGCTGTGCATGCTCGGTTATTTCATCCCGGTGAACCTGCTCGCCGCGCGCACGACGCTGTTGACCGCGGCGACAATCGCGGCGGTCGGCAACAAGTACGTCGTCAATTCCCTCACCGAGACCAACGTGACCGCGCCGCTCGTCAACGTCGCCGTGATCTCCGCCTTCGCGATGGTGCTGATCTACATGCTGGCCTCCGTGCGCTGCGAGCGAATCGCCGAGGCGGGAAATCGCCGGCGAGCCGAGCAGCTCAACCGCAATGTGGGGATCGGCTCGTCGATCGTCTATGTGATCGTGATGTCGATCGTGTTCTGGCGTGCGTTGACCGCGGCGCCGGTATAGAACCGCCACATGCTCTACTGGCTCGCGCTCGCCGGCGCCATCGTTCTCGAGATCGCGGGCACCGTGTCGATGAAGCTGTCGCATGGCTTCGCGCGCACCGTTCCTTCCGTGCTGCTGTTCGTGTTCTATGCACTGTCGTTCGGCTTGATGACCGTCGCCGTCAAGAAGATCGACATGAGCGTTTCATACGCGATCTGGTCCGGCGTCGGCACGGCGACCATTGCGCTGATCGGCGTCTTTGCGTTTCGCGAATCGCTCACGGCGACGCAAGTCGTCAGCATCGTGTTGATCGTCGCCGGCGTGATCGGCCTTCGCGCCGGCGCGCAGTAGCATGGCGAAGACGTTGCCGGCTTCCGCCCAGCGGGTCCAGGACGCATTGGATGCGGCCGGAATCGCCACGACGATCGTCGAATACGATGTGCCGGCCCGAACGTCGGCGGAAGCCGCCGCGCTGCTGGGCTGCTCGGTCGCGCAGATCGCGAAGTCGCTGGTTTTCAAAACGTCGTCCGGGTCGCCGATAATCGTCATCGCAAGCGGAGCGAATCGCGTCGACGAAGCGAAGGTATCGGCGCTCGTGGGTGAGACGATCGGCCGAGCCGATGCCGCGTTCGTGCGCGAGTGCACGGGCTACGCGATCGGCGGAATTCCGCCGCTTGGCCATGTTCGGCCGCTGACCGCGCTGATCGATCGGGAACTGCTGCGCTTCGATACCGTCTACGCCGCAGGAGGAACGCCGCACGCGATGTTTCCGATGTCGTCCGCCGACCTCGTGCGCGTCGTCAACGGAACAGTTGCCGACGTCGCGCTGTTGGCGAGTTGAGGAGGGCCGTATGCGAGACGGTTCGCTGTACCGCAAGCTCGGAGCAATCCTGTTGCTTGCATTGCTTGGCGGATGCGCCGGCTTCGATACGCCCGGCACGGGAGGCCCCGCCGCGGACGCGCCGACATTTCGCGTCGGCGATCGATGGGTTTATCGCGCGACCGACGGTTTTCGACTGCCGCTGCAATGGGTCGAAACACATCAGGTAACCGCAATCGCGCCGGACGCGATCACGGTTCACATCACCGAAACGGGACCCAGTGCACGCGGCGAGCGAACCGAAGTCTGGTCAACGCCGGGGCTCCTCAAAACCGGATCGGTGTTCGACGAAGAAACGCGCCGCTTTGCCACGCCGATCAAGATTTACAACTTTCCATTGACACCCGGCCAGCGCTGGAATCAGTGGGTCGACAACATCAATGCGCCGACGAACAAGCCGGGACAGATCAACCGGTACGTGACCGTCGGCGGCTGGGAGACGGTCGCCACGCCCGCGGGGACATTCGACGCGATCAAGTTACGCGTGCTGATGCGGCTCGACGACGAGGAATTCTGGCGCGGGCCGACGCAATGCAACTACGTGATTTACTATGCGCCGGCTGTCGGCGCGATGGTTCGCGCGGAAAAAAACGCCGAATACTGGGAAAAGAGCGATCGCCGCGACGGCGTCGGCGCCGTCGCCGCCCAGCATGCGCTGCTCGAGCTCGAATCGTATACGCCCGGTGGGCGCTAACGCTTTTTTGCCGGATGCTTGCGCGACTTTGCGGCGCCGCTTCGTAACGCCGCGGCAAGTGCGCGGCGCAGCCACTCGCGCATCGCGGGCGCACTCTCGAGCGCTTCATCGGGCGCACGCAAATAGCTCGTCGTATGCACCTCGCCGTCTTTCGTTGAATAGCGAAACGGCTCGAGATCGAGCTTCGTGAAGGCGACGCGCGTTTGCTCGTCGGTCTTGAGGTACAGGACGTCGTCGACGACGATGCCGATGATCGTGCCGTCGACGTAAACGCCGTGACCACCGAACATCGGGCGCGCCGTCACGCGGCCTGCCGGTGCGGCAAGCTCCACGACGTGATCGACGAATCCGGGCGTATTGGCCATCGGACGGCAGCGCTGCCGCCGCCGCGCTATAGATCGAGACGGCGCCAGATCGTCGTCGTGAGCGCGGCCTGGTTCAGCGTATAGAAGTGCAATCCCGGTGCGCCCGCCTCGAGCAGGTCCTCGCAAAGACGCGTCACGACGTCGAGACCGAACGCGCGAATCGAAACGACGTCATCGCCGTAGCTCTCGAGCTTGCGACGGATCCAACGCGGAATCTCGGCGCCGCATGCGTCGGAAAAGCGGGCGAGCTTCGTGTAGCTTGCGATCGGCATGATCCCGGGCACGATCGGAATGTTGATCCCGAGCGCGACGGCCGCTTCGACGAAGCTCCAGTAGGCGTCGGCATTGAAAAAATATTGGGTGATCGCCGAGTTCGCGCCCGCTTCCACTTTGCGCTTGAAGTTGGCGAGATCCTCGTGCGGGCTGCGCGACTGGGGATGATATTCGGGATACGCAGCGACATCGATTTGAAACCAATCGGCAGTCTCGCGGCGGATGAACTCGACCAATTCGCTCGCGTAGCGAAAATCGCCGGCGTCGATCGTGCCCGACGGCAGGTCGCCGCGTAACGCGACCAGGTGACGAATATCGTGCTGGCGATAACGGGCCAGCACATCGCGCACACCCTGCGCCGTCGTGCCCATGCACGAGATATGCGGCGTCGCCGGCAACCCCTCGGATCGAATTTCGAGCACGGTTTCGAGCGTGCCTTCGCGCGTCGAGCCGCCGGCACCGAAGGTCACCGAGCAGAACGCGGGCTTGAGCGGCGCCAGCATGCGGCGCGCGGCCCGCAATTTTTCCGCGCCCTCCGCCGTCTTGGGCGGAAAGAATTCGACGCTGCAGTTGCGAGTGCCCATCAGACGCGCGGACCGCTCATTGCCGTTTCGGAATCAGCGCGGAGAGCAGCCACGAAATCACGCTGTAGACGATCGCGCCGAATACACCCGCCCAAAAACCGCCGACGTGGAATCCTGGCACGAAATTTCCGACGGCCCAAAACAAAAGCCCGTTGATCACGAAGATGAACAAGCCGAGCGTCAAAATCGTGACCGGCAACGTGAGCAGCACGAGGAGCGGACGAATCAACGTATTGATGAGGCCGAGAACGAGCGCCACGATCAACGCGGTGACGAACGAATTCTTGTCGATCGTGATCGAAGTGAAGATGTACGGCAACGCCATGAGCGCCAGCGCGTTGGCGAGCCAGTGCAGCAGCATGCGCATCGTCGATCTCCTCGTTCACATCGTCATGAAGCCGACGCGCCTTTCAGGTACGGTTTGACGGCGGCGTACAGCGCACGGCTGATGGGGGCACTCAAGCCCGCTTCTGCGGCCATCCGCACCACTGCGCCGGACAGCCAGGGCGCTTCCAGACGGCGCCCCGCTTCGAGATCGTGCAGCATCGACGCTTTCATTTCGGCCGGTAACATGTCGATCGCCGTCAATTGCGCTTTCACGTAGTCGTCGGCAAGCGGAACGCCCGCCGTCCGACCGACGCTCCACGCCTCCTGCACGGCACCCTCGAATGTCGCGCGAAGATCCGGATCGGCGCGAACGACGCCGATCGGCTGCCTTGCGATGCAGGTGCAGCCGGCGAAGGCGGCGAGAAAACAGAATTTTTCCCAGAGCGCGCGGCGAATGTCGGGCGACACCTCGACATCGATCTTTGCCTCGCGGCAGACGGCGGCGAACTCGTCCGCGCGTGTCGTCGGTCCGCCGGGAAACGCGCCGATGCGCAGTCGCGCCATCGTACCCGTGTGCGCGATAACCCCCGGCGCACGAATCGTCGCCGCGATATACGCAACGCCGCCCAGCACGCGCTCGGGTCCGACGACGCGATCGAGGATCTCGTGGCTCTCGAGGCCGTTCTGGAATGGAATGACCACGCCCCGCTCGCCAAGCAACGGGGCGATCTGCCGTGCGGCGCTTTCGACATCCCACAGCTTGAAGCAGAACATCACGACGTCGGCGGCCGGCATCCCTGCGAGCGAATCGGTCGCATGCGCCTGCGCGACATGCATCGCCCCGGTGCCGCTTTCCACACGAAGGCCGGCTTCTCGCAACGCCGCGAGATGGCGGCCGCGCGCGATGAACGTGACGTCGTTGCCGGCGAGCGCGAGCTTGGCGCCGAAGAAGCCGCCGACGCCCCCCGCACCCATGACTACGATGCGCATGATTGTTCTCGGGCGAAATTCTGCCGAAATATCAATAACGATACGCGTCGGGTTTGTACGGACCTTCCTTGTCCACCCCGAGGTAGCGCGCCTGCTTGTCCGAAAGCTCGGTCAACATTGCGCCGAGCTTCGAGAGCTGCAGCCGCGCCACTTTTTCGTCGAGGTGCTTCGGTAGCACGTAGACGCCGACCGGATATTTTCCGGTGCCCTCCTTGGCATCTGTCCACAGCTCGATTTGGGCCATCACCTGATTCGTGAACGACGAGCTCATCACGTAGGATGGATGTCCGGTGCCGCAGCCCAAGTTCACCAGGCGTCCCTCGGCGAGCAGGATGATCCGCTTGCCGTCCGGAAAAATAATGTGATCGACTTGCGGCTTGATGTTGTCCCAGTTGTGCTTGCGCAGCGACGCGACGTCGATTTCGTTGTCGAAGTGGCCGATGTTGCAGACAATCGCCTGATTCTTCATCCGCTTCATGTGATCGTGCGTGATGACGTCGATGTTGCCGGTCGCGCTGACGAAGATGTCCGCCTTGTCGGCCGCATGGTCCATCGTCACGACGCGATAGCCCTCCATCGCCGCCTGCAGCGCGCAAATCGGGTCGATTTCGGCGATCCATACCTGCGCGTGCAGTGCGCGCAGCGCCTGCGCCGAGCCCTTGCCAACATCACCGTAGCCGCAGACAAGCGCGATCTTGCCGGCGATCATCACATCGGTCGCGCGCTTGATGCCGTCGACCAGCGACTCGCGACAGCCGTACAGGTTGTCGAACTTCGATTTCGTCACCGAGTCGTTGACGTTGATCGCGGGAAAGCCTAGGCGACCTTCCTTGTGCATCTGGTACAGACGCTTGACGCCGGTCGTCGTCTCTTCGGTGACGCCCTTGATATTCGCCTTGATCCGCGAATAGAAGTGCGGGTCGACGGAGAGGCGCTTGGCGATCGCGGCGAACAGCGCGAACTCCTCTTCGTTCGATGGATGTGAGATCACCCCGCGCTCTTTCTCCGCTTGCGTGCCCAGATGAACGAGCAGCGTCGCGTCGCCGCCATCGTCGAGAATCATGTTGGGTGTCATCGCTTGCGGACTATTGCCCCATGCAAAAATGCGATGCGTGTACTCCCAGTATTCCTGGAGCGTCTCGCCCTTGTACGCGAACACCGGCGTTCCGTTTTTCGCGATCGCCGCCGCCGCATGATCCTGCGTCGAATAGATGTTGCAGGACGCCCATCGCACTTCGGCGCCGAGCGCCTGCAGCGTCTCGATCAGCACCGCGGTTTGAATCGTCATATGCAAGCTGCCGGCGATCCGCGCCCCGCGCAGCGGAGCAAGCGGCGCGAACTCCTCGCGAATCGCCATCAATCCCGGCATCTCGGTTTCCGCAATGGCGATTTCCTTGCGGCCCCAGTCGGCGAGCTCCAGATCCGCGACGTGGAAGTCGGCGAAATGGGCTTGGTCGGTCACAGCGTTCATCGGTCACTCCATTCGAGCGACCCGCAGGACAATGAGTGGAGTTGGCGCACCCGTTGGCCCGCGAATCGCGGTTCAACGAGCGCAGTTGCAACGTGGACCCGCGCTACTTGGGGCCCGTCCCGAGCCTGGCCCGACTGACGCCGGGTTGCAACGCTCCTCGGAACACGTGAGTCGTAGATTGTACCGGATTCTATGGCGCCGTCATAGCCGCCTCGGCGGCCAACAGCGCATTCGCGAGGCTCGACTCGCGTTTGTAGAAACCTTCGGTATGAAACGTCTCCTCGAGGGCGAACAGCTCGTAATCGAGATGATGGCAAAGCTCGTGGGTGAGCGTGCGCAGGAACGTCTTGAAGGCGACAACTTGTCGTCGCGAAGCCGTGCGCATCCAAACGGTGATCCGCGCTTGGGTCCGTCCTTCCTCCGGCTCGTAGAGGCCGTGCAGCTCGCCATAGTCGCCCGAGGGTCGTTGCGCCAGCACCCGCATGCGAATCGGCGGCACCTTGTAACCGTCGACGAGCGCGTCGATCAGGCTTTGGCAGGCGGCCTGCACACCAACGCGATTTTCAGCGATCAGCGCAGCGCGCAGGCGCGCGACCATCGGCCCGGCGGCGACGTCGCGCGGTAGCCCAATGCTCTCGATCGCATCGCTTTGCCGGTAGACCCGCTTGCGCGGAGCGGAGAGTCGGTCGTAGTACGCGAAGCGCATCGCGGCATTTTTATCGGTGGCGAGAGGTGCTCGAATTCTGCCGAAATCAGGCAGGGGACGAAATCAGAATGGTCCCGGCATTGCCGTGGCCGCATCCTCCCTTCCCATGCTCGACCGTTGGACGATCGCGTTCTTGGGCGGGGTATTGCTCGTGCTCGGTCTTTGGTCGGTACTCATTAGAACCTCCCGAGACTCTCGTGCTAATGGTGCGTAAAGTGTCCGCATGTCGCGGTAGCGCTCCTACAGCGTAATCAGACCACGGACTACTTGCAGTGCACGGCTGTATGCGCCGCAAGTGGGCTACCATGTTGCGGAAGAAGTCCATCGCTCGCTTTCCTCGCCCGTGCTCACCCTTGTGAAGTTGATCGTCCTGGCGCTTTGCCTACTGACCGCGGCGCCGACGTACCCCGCCACGTTCGGCTTGGACGATGTCATCGCGCAAGCGCGGATGATGGCGGGCTCGGCGCAAAAAGTGCCCGACAACGAAATGTCGAAGGAGCTGCTCGACCTCGACTACGATCAGTACCGCGACATCCGTTTTCGCGGGGACCACGCGATCTGGCGCGACGCGCATCTGCCGTTCGAGCTGATGTTCTTTCATCCGGGATTTCATTATCAGCGAGCGGTGCGCATTCACGAAATCACGCCGCAAGGTGTGCGCGATATCCCGTTTTCGCGGGATCAGTTCGATTACGGAAAAAACAACATCGACGTCTCGAAGCTGCGTGCGCCGGGCTTCGCTGGCTTTCGCGTCCACTACGCCCTCAACACGCCAAGCTACAAGGACGAGATCGTTGCATTCTTGGGCGCCAGTTATTTCCGCGCGCTCGGCAAGGGACAGGTCTACGGAATATCGGCGCGTGGTCTGGCCGTCGACACGGCGCTCGGCTCCGGTGAGGAATTTCCTTCCTTCACCGAATTCTGGATCGAGCGACCGAATCGCAACGCGACGCAGCTCACGATCTATGCGCTGCTCGATTCGCGTCGCGTGACGGGCGCGTATCGATTCGTCGTCAAGCCCGGCGTCGAAACCACCATGGAAGTGAGCGCCCGCATTTTCCTTCGTGAGCATGTGACGAAGCTCGGGATCGCGCCGTTGACGTCGATGTTTTATTTTGGCGAGAACCAGCCGATCACCACGGTGACGGACTTCCGGCCCGAGGTTCACGATTCCGACGGCCTTTCGATCCATTCCGGCACCGGCGAATGGATATGGCGCCCACTGGTGAACCCCAAGCGCCTGGTGGTGTCCTCTTTTGCGCTTACCAATCCTGTCGGGTTCGGCATGCTGCAGCGGGATCGTCGCTTTTCACACTACGAGGACCTCGAGTCGCGGTTCGACAAGCGTCCCAGCGTATGGGTGCAGCCGCTCGGCCAATGGGGCGCGGGCCGGATCGAGTTGGTGCAGATTCCGACGCCCGACGAGACGAACGACAATATCGTCGCGTATTGGGTGCCCGAGTCACTGCCGCCGCCGCGGCAAATGCTCTCGGCCGACTACCGGCTCCTGTGGCAGATGGACAACGCCGAACGACCGCCCCAATCGTGGGTCACTCAGACGCGCCGCGGCCACGGATACCGAAAGAATGCGGACGACAGCATCGATTTCGTCATCGACTTCGAAGGGCCGGCGTTCATGAAGCTAACGCCCGAGGCCAAGGTCGAACCCGTTGTGAGCGGGCAAAACGTCGAGGTGCGCGAAGCGATCGCCTTTCCGAACGCGGTGACGAACGGATACCGATTGGCGCTGCGCGTGAAGCGACAGGACGAGACCAAGCCGGTCGAATTGCGCGCCTTCTTGCGCGGACCCGCCAGCGACGCCATTTCGGAAACGTGGAGCTATCTATTACCGCCGAACTGACTCGACGCGACGCTCCGGCCGACGTGATCGAGCGGTATCTGGACGCGTTGGGCTTGAAAGGTGTTGCGCGAGCAACGCTCGTCTCGCGGATGCGCGCGCGCGAAGGCGCGGATGCGCAGGGCCTGTTCGCCGCTCTCCACTCCGCGCTCGCCGAAGATGAGGTCGATCCCGACAACCCGGCATACGCGTCGACTGCCGCCCGCGTTGCGTTGGCAGCGGAGCCGCATGGGCTGCCGCCGGCGCCGACGAAGGGCCGGTTACCCACGGCGCCGCCTCCTGCGCGAACGTCGATGGCACCGCTTCATTGGCTGAGGAGTTGGCGTGAACGATGGCGGCGTCGGCGCGACGAGCGGCGCTTCGTCCCGGACTCTCCGATCCAGCGGCAGGACTGGCGTCGCATGGGCTCGTTGCGCCGCACGCTGCTCATCATGCTGATCATCGGTCAGACTTACATCGCGACCGATCTGATGCAGGCGATCCTGCCCTATCACGGCCGCCAGCCGCTCGAGATTCCGATCTTGATTCTGTTCGCGATTCTCTTCGGCTGGATATCGGCCGGATTCTGGACTGCGCTGGCCGGATATCTCGTCGTCGGCAAGGGCGGCGACCGCTGGGCAATCTCGGGCACCTCGACCGGCAACGAGCCCATTTCGCCCGACGCACGCACGGCGATCATCATGCCGATAGCCAATGAAGACGTTGCAGGCGTGTTTGCACGCGTTCGCGCGACCTACGAATCGGTCGTTCGTACCGGTCACGGCGACTGTTTCGACTTTTTCGTGCTCTCCGATTCAGCGAATCCGGATATGCGCGTCGCCGAAGTGAGCGCGTGGTTCGAGCTATGCCGCGAAGTGGGCTTCGGGCATATTTTCTATCGCTGGCGTCCGCATCGCATTAAGCGCAAGAGCGGCAACGTCGCGGACTTCTGCCGCCGCTGGGGCCGCAGCTACCGCTACATGATCGTGCTAGATGCCGACAGCGTGATGACCGGCGCGTGCATCACCCGACTCGTCCGAATCGCCGAAGCGAATCCCGATACGGGCATCGTGCAAACGGCACCGAAAGCCACCGGACGCGATACGTTGTACGGACGCGCGCAACAGTTCGCCACCGGCGTCTATGGCCCATTGTTCACGGCGGGTCTCCATTTCTGGCAGCTCGGCGAATCGCATTACTGGGGCCACAACGCGATCATTCGCATCGAGCCGTTCATTCGGCATTGCTCGCTCGGACGCCTGCCGGGGAGGGGCAATCTATCGGGCGAAATCCTCTCGCACGACTTCGTCGAAGCGGCGTTGATGCGGCGCGCCGGCTGGAAGGTGTGGATCGTGTTCGATCTGCCGGGCAGCTACGAAGAGATGCCCCCGAACCTGATCGACGAGCTGAAGCGCGACTATCGCTGGTGTCAGGGCAATTTGATGAACTTCCGCCTGGCGATGATGAAGGGCTTGCACCCGGCGCATCGCGTCGTCTTCGTCACCGGCGTCATGGCGTACCTGTCGGCGCCGCTGTGGTTCCTGTTCCTCGCGTTGTCGACAGCGCTGCTTGCGCTGCACACGCTCACCGTACCCGCATACTTTGCCGAGCCTTACCAGCTCTTTCCGCTCTGGCCCGAGTGGCGTCCCGACTGGGCGCTGCAGTTGGTGGGCGCGACGGCATTTCTGCTCTTCGTCCCGAAGGTCCTGGCGACGCTTCTCGCGATGCGCGATCGCGCACGCGGCTATGGCGGTCCACGCGCCTTGTGGGCGAGCCTGCTCTTCGAAATGCTGCTCTCGGCACTTCTCGCGCCGATTCGAATGCTGTTCCACACGCGTTTCGTCCTGCGCGCGCTGACCGGCTTGCGCCTGACGTGGCGATCGCCGCCGCGCGACGATGCCGAAACGACGTGGTCGCAGGCAATCCGTAATCACGGGCTTCAGACATTGCTCGGCGTCGTGTGGACAGCGTTCGTCGCGTGGCTGAATCCGCTGTTTCTGGGCTGGGTGCTGCCCGTCGCCGGCGCGCTCATCGTGTCGATTCCGCTCTCCGTCTACACGAGCCGTGTCGCGCTCGGGCAGCGCGCCCGCCGCGCCGGGATCTTCGTCATTCCCGAAGAGATTCATCCGCCGCGAGAAATCCGGGCCGCGCGTCGTTATCTGCGCGCCGCCGATCCCCCGCGCACGTTCGTCGACGCGGCATTCGATCCCTGCATCAACGCGCTGGCCTGCGCGATGACGAGCGACCGCCGGCGACTGCCCGAGTCCATTCGCCGCGAACGCGCCCAACTTGCGCAGGGCGCGATCACGCGAGGGCCGGCCGCATTGACCGTCGAAGAGAAGGTGCGGCTGCTGGCAGACCCTTGGGCGCTGTCGTGGGTCCATTCACGCCTTTGGCAGAGCGGAGTTGCCGCAACCTACGCCCCGATCGAGCGCAACGATTTCCATGTGGACGAGCAGGGCCACGGCAGCGTCGAACTGCCGGCGGCCGCGTAAG
>DASXPO010000144.1:0-18690 GCA_036493535.1 Casimicrobiaceae bacterium | reverse complement strand
TCGGCATCGGGTACCGCCAATGCATGGAGCGGCGTGTCCATGTCGCCAGGATCGACGGACAGAAAGCGGACACCTTGTTCGCCGAGCTCCTCGTTCCAGATTCGAGTCATCTGATGGAGCGCGGCCTTGCTCGCGCTGTAGGCGCCCCATCGCGGGTACGGATTGATCGCGGCATCGCTCGATATATTCAAGACGACGGAGCCGCGCCGCTCCCGTGCCGACGTCGCGAGCGCCCCGAGCAAGGCTTTGGTCAAACGGAAGGGCCCGAGCACGTTGGCGGCGAGGGCCGCCTCGAAATGCTCGCATTCGGTGTCGCCCAATAAAGCAAGCGGCGTGGGGCCGAGGCTCGATGCATTGTTGACGAGCACATCGACGCCACCCAGCGTCCCCAGGATTTGCAGTGCGATCGGGTGGATGTCGTCTTTGCGCGCAACATCGCCGACGATCCCATGCACACTGCGGATTTCTTCGGCGACGCGTTCGACGCGCTCCCGCGTGCGCGCGACGAAGGCAACGGTGGCGCCGCGCGTCATGCACTCGCGAACGAGCGCAAGTCCCAGCCCGGACGTACCGCCCGTGATCGCGATCCTGGCGCCGCGCAACGCAGGTGAAGCGTTGTTTTGAAACGTGATGTCCATCGATGTCTCCTTTCGATGGACTGATAATAGGTGCGCAGAGGCTTGAAACCCAACGCTTTGTCCAACAGATTGGCGGAAGGTCGAACGATGGACGCTCCTCACCACGTGGCCGCGCATCTCGCGCGCAATCTGCTATCGCTTCGTCACGCGCGTACGCTTACGCAGCAAGGGCTCGCGAAAAGCGCCGGCGTCCCCCGATCGACGATCGCCAATCTCGAATCGGGGGAAGCCAATCCGTCGCTCGCCGTGCTCGTCAAAGTCGCCAATTCATTGGGCGTCCCGATCGACGAGCTGCTCGCGTCGCCGCGCGCCAAGGTCCGCAAATGGGAAGCAACCGACGTCCCGACGCAGGCGCGGGGACGCGGCATCACGCTGCGGCCGCTCGTGCCCGAGCCGGTTCCCGAGGAGATGCTGACCGTCATGGAATTCGCTCCGCGCGGTTCAATGCGCGGAACACCGCATTTGCCGGGCACGCGCGAATTTTTCACCTGCCTCGGTGGACGCGTGACGATTTTTGTCGCGGGTGAGCGCTTCGAGCTCGACGCAGGCGACGTGCTCGCATTTCCCGGCAACGTTCCACATTCGTACCAGAACGCGGACGCATTGCTTCCCGCGCACGGCGTTTCAGTGGTGATTCTCGCGAAAGCGGGCGTTTAGTCTTTCGTGGCCTGATCAGTGAAGCGTGGCGCCGGACAGGAAGCGCAGGTGCGCGCCGCTCTTCAGTCGAAAGACGCCCTCCCCGACGTGCTCTGCATCGTCGAGCTCGGCGCGCGTCAGTTCGATCTCGGTGTCGCCCCGCTTAGCCTCCAGGACGACGTCGTCGGCCACCGTGTCCTCGTCGGGAACGCGCAAATACTCCGTCTCGAAAACAACACCGTCGATCAAAACGAAATCGGCGTCGTCCATCATGTCGATGAGATGAGTCACTTTTCGCGGCTCCTTTCGGTTCCCAAGATACGCCCCGCCACTTGTAGATGCGGCCGGAGCGAATCCCGTTCAAGGGCCCGCGTCCCGCCTACAGTCGTGCGGTGTCCGGCCTACACTGCCATTAACGCCCGTGCAGCAGAGGCGGAGGACCGCTGGTCGTGAAGATTCACGACTCGCGATGACGACCTCGCGACCCGACGGCCGAAATCAGCCGACCAGCGATCGAACGAAATTGGGAAGCGCGAGCGCCGCGCTGTGAACCGCGCCGTTGTAATACTGCAGATCGCGAATATCGCGTTCGGCGATGCGGCGATCGATTTCCGACGCCGCCACTGTGGCCGGATCGAGCGTCGCAGCGCAGCACGCCATCATCCAAAGCCCGCCATAGAGCGGAATCGATGCGAGATAAGGCTGAACGATTGCGAACGCCTCGCGCAGCGCCGCTAGACCGGTGCGGATCCGATCCGGATGCGCGATCGGGCTCGCGATGTGCAAGGTCATCGCGCCGCCTGGCGCAAGCCGCGCCGCGCACGCGCGATAGAAATCGGCGGTGTAAAGCGGCGTCGACGGGCCGCCCGGATCGGTCAAGTCGAGCACGATCAAATCGAATTGCTCGCGGCTGTTGCGCACGAACGCGAAGCCGTCTTCGATTTTCAGATCGACGCGGGCATCGTCCAGGCTGCCGCGATGGACGTTCGCCAGATACTGGCGCGAAATGTCGACGACCGATGCGTCGATTTCCGCAAGCGTGACGCGTTCGATCGAACGATGCTTGAGCAGCTCTTCCGCGCTGCCGCCATCCCCGCCGCCAACGATCAGCGCGCGCCGCGGCCGCGGATGCGCGAGCGCGGCCATGTGAACGAGATTCTCGTGATAGAAGAACTCGTCCTTCTCGGAGGTCATGAAATACCCGTCGAGACGGAACAGCTTCCCGAACGGCGTGCTCTCGTGAACTTCGACGTCCTGATACTGAGAGCGGAATTTTTCGATGACGTGCGCCGACCGAATGAAGAATCCCCAGTCGTCGGTCAGATATTCGGTCATCGCGCCGGGCGCGAGATCTCCTTCAGGCGACCGTCCCGTCATCCTTGCCCCCGCGGTGAATCGCCTGAAAACGGGTGCGCTCCGGTTTCATCACCGCCTCGAGCGCGCCAAATACGCGCTCCGCTTTGCCGGTGTTGTCGGTCGTGTAATTACACACATAGACATCGACGGTGACGAAGCGCGCTTCGGGCCACGTATGAATCGCGAGATGCGATTCGGCGAGAAGCACCGTGCCGGTGACGCCCTGGGGCTTGAATTGAAAGAACCGCTCGCCGACGACCGTAAGGCCGGCGTCCTCAACCGCCTTGAGACAAACATCGCGCAGCGCTTCGGCGCGGGTGAAAACCGGCGTGTCGGCAGGGCAGCCGTACCATTCGCCTAACAGATGGATTCCGTCCATTAGTCGTTCCCCGAAAATTCGTTTCTCGCGAGCGCGTCGGCGCACGCAAAAAAACGGCCCAATCCACACCGGCACCAGCACCGGCGTTGCTGGAAAGCTCATCAACCGATAATCGAGCCCTCATTGGCCCTCATTTGCCTCAGTTTCCTTTTACTTCAGTTGAATCGATTCCGTTTCAGTGCGTCAATCGCTTCTCGTCTGCCTTGGAGTCTTGCAGCGTCAATCAATGTGCGTTTCGAGCCTCTATTGTGTCGCGGCTCGGATAAACGTGCGATTATTGCACAATAGTTGTGCTTTCGCGATAATTTTCAACTCTTTTCCGTTGAAATCCCACCCGCGGCGCACGCGTGCCGCCCGCCAGCGAAACGATCATGCCTGACACCGCAACGACCGCGCGCAGCGGCCCATTTGTCGAACGCGCGCCCGACCATGAGCTCGCCAACGCGATTCGCGCGCTCGCGATGGACGCCGTCGAGCAAGCGAAATCGGGGCATCCGGGCATGCCGATGGGGATGGCCGAAATTGCCGTTGCGCTATGGACGCGTCATCTGCGCCATGATCCGGCGAATCCACGCTGGCCCGATCGCGATCGCTTCGTGCTATCGAACGGACACGGCTCGATGCTGCAGTACGCGCTTCTGCATCTATCCGGTTACGACTTGCCGATGGCGGAACTGCAACGGTTTCGTCAGTTGCATTCCAGGACGCCCGGACATCCGGAGGTCGGCGCCACACCTGGCATCGAGACGACCACCGGGCCACTCGGACAAGGTCTCGCGAATGGCGTCGGAATGGCCCTCGCAGAAAAGCTTCTCGCCGCGCAATTCAATCGCCCGGGTCACGCGATTGTCGATCATTACACCTACGTATTCGCCGGAGACGGCTGCTTGATGGAGGGCATTTCGCACGAGGCGTGCTCGCTCGCCGGAACGCTCGGTGTGGGCAAGCTGATTGTCTTCTACGACGACAACGGCATCTCGATCGACGGCGAGACACGCGGCTGGTTCACCGACGATACCCCGCGGCGCTTCGCGTCGTACGGTTGGCACGTCATCGCGGACGTCGACGGTCACGACATCGCCGCCGTCGATCATGCGATCCGCAATGCTCGGGGCGTCGACGACAAGCCGTCATTGATTTGCTGCAAAACGGTCATCGCGAAAGGCGCACCGACAAAAGCCGGAACCGCCGACGCGCACGGCGCAGCGCTGGGCGAAAAGGAAGTCGCGTCGGCACGCGCCGCGTTGGGATGGCCGCATGCACCGTTCACGATCCCCGACGACGTGTATGCAGGCTTCGACGCGCGTAATCGAGGTGCGCAACAGAGCGGCGAATGGCAGGCACGGTTCGCAGCGTACCGTGCCGCACATCCGGCGCTCGCCGCCGAATTCGAACGACGGATCGCCGGTGCCCTTCCAGCGGACTTTGACGCGGTCGTTGCGTCATTCGTCGCGGCACAGAATACGAAAGGCGAAAAAGTCGCGACACGCAAAGCATCGCAGCAGGCGATTGCCGAGTACGCGGCCCATCTGCCCGAGATGCTCGGCGGTTCGGCAGATTTGACCGGCTCGGTGTTCACGAACTGGTCGGGCAGCGTCACGGTCACACGGGATCAACCCGGGAACTACGTCTATTTCGGTGTGCGCGAATTTGCGATGCAAGGGATCGCCAACGGTCTCGCGCTCCACGGTGGATTCATTCCTTACACGGGCACATTCCTGACGTTCTCGGATTACATGCGTAATGCGCTGCGAATGGCCGCATTGATGCACGCGCGCACCATTTCGGTGTTCACGCACGACTCGATCGGTCTCGGCGAAGACGGACCGACGCACCAGTCGGTCGAGCACGCGGCGAGCCTGCGCTTCATTCCAAACCTCGATCTTTGGCGGCCCTGCGATACGGTGGAGACGGCGATCGCGTGGGCCGCTGCACTGCGCCGTCGCGACGGGCCGACGGCGCTGCTGTTCACGCGGCAGGGCGTGCCGTTCATCCAGCGCCGCGCACAGGAGATTGCCGCGATCGACCGCGGCGGTTACGTGCTCGCCGATTTCGCCGCAGCCGACGGCAAGCGTGCGGTCGTGATCGCAACCGGATCGGAAGTGTCGCTCGCGCTCGGCGCGCGCGATGCGCTGGCGCATGAAGGCATCGATGTCCGCGTCGTTTCGATGCCCTCGACGACGGTGTTCGATCGCCAGGATGCGGATTATCGCGCGGCCGTGCTGCCGCGCGGCGTTCCGCGTGTGGCCGTCGAAGCCGGCGTCACCGACGGCTGGCGCAAGTACGTCGGTGCCGTCGACGATCCGCACGCGGCCGTGGTCGGCATCGATCGCTACGGCGAGTCGGCGCCCGCCGGCGATCTGTTCAAATTTTTCGGCTTCACCGTCGAGCGCGTCACCGCAGCGGTGCGCGGCGTCGTGGCCGACACGGCAAGTTCCTACGCAAAGGAGTAAGCGAATGACCATCAAAGTCGCGATCAACGGCTACGGCCGCATCGGCCGCAACGTATTGCGCGCGCATTACGAAGGCGGCAAGAAGCACGATCTCGCGATCGTCGCGATCAACGATCTCGGCAGTCCCGAGACGAACGCCCATTTGACGCGCTACGACACGGCGCACGGCGCCTTTCCCGGCAAAGTTGCCGTCGAGGGTGACGCGATGGTCGTCAATGGCGATCGCATCAAAGTGCTGGCGGAGCGCGATCCGGCAAAGCTGCCGTGGGGAACGCTCGGCGTCGACGTCGTGCTTGAATGCACGGGACTGTTCACGTCGAAAGAGAAAGCCGGCGCGCATCTCAAGGGCGGGGCCAAAAAGGTGATCATCTCGGCGCCGGGCGGAAAGGACGTCGATGCGACCGTCGTGTTCGGTGTCAACCACACGACGCTAAAGGCGGCGCATCAAGTCATCTCCAATGCGTCGTGCACGACCAATTGCCTCGCGACGCTCGTGAAACCGCTGAACGACAAGATCGGCATCGTCAACGGTTTGATGACCACCGTCCATGCATACACGAACGATCAGGTCCTGACGGACGTGTATCACGAGGATCTCCGGCGCGCGCGCTCGGCGACGATGAACATGATTCCGACGAAGACGGGCGCGGCGGCGTCGATCGGCCTCGTGCTGCCCGAGCTCGGCGGGAAGCTCGACGGTTATGCGATTCGCGTGCCGACAATCAACGTGTCGGTCGTCGATCTATCGTTCATCGCCGCGCGCGATACGACGGTCGACGAAGTGAATTCGATCATGAAAGACGCATCCGAGAGCGGACCGCTCGTGGGGTTGCTCGCCTACAACGCCGCGCCGCTCGTGTCGATGGACTTCAACAACAATCCGGCGTCCGGGATTTTCGATTCGACGCTGACCAAGGTTTCCGGACGGCTCGTGAAGGCATCGAGCTGGTACGACAACGAATGGGGATTCAGCAATCGGATGCTCGATGTGGCGATTGCGCTGATGGCGGCGAAGTAGTCGAGAAATGGCCTTCAAACGACTCGCCGACGTCGACGTACGCGGCAAGCGCGTGTTCATCCGAGCGGACCTGAACGTCCCGCAGGACGACCAGGGCCGCATCACCGATGACACGCGCATTCGCGCATCCGTTCCCGGGATTCGCGACGCGTTGTCGCGCGGGGCGGCCGTGATGGTGACCTCGCACCTCGGGCGACCGACCGAAGGCAAATGGTCGGCCGAGGATTCGCTTGCGCCGATCGGCAAACGCCTCGGTGAATTGCTGGGCCGCGATGTTCCGCTCATCGAGGATTGGATCGACGACGGCGGCTGGAATCAATCGCTTAAACCGGGCGACGTCGTTCTGCTCGAGAATTGCCGTTTCAACAAGGGCGAGAAGAAAGACGATCCAACGCTCGCGCAGAAGATGGCGAAGCTCTGCGATGTCTACGTAAACGACGCATTCGGCACCGCGCATCGTGCCGAAGCGACGACGCACGGCATTGCTCAATACGCACCGGTCGCGTGCGCAGGCCCGCTGATGGCAGCGGAACTGGATGCGCTCGGCAAAGCATTGCTCGAGCCGAAACGTCCGCTGGTCGCGATCGTCGGTGGGGCCAAGGTGTCGACCAAGCTGACCGTCTTGCGCGCGCTTGCCGCGAAAGTCGACACCCTGATCGTGGGCGGGGGCATCGCGAACACCTTCATTCTCGCGGCCGGCGGCAAGATCGGTAAATCGCTGGCAGAAGCGGATCTCGTCGCCGAAGCGAAATCGATCCTGGATGAATTTCCCGGCAAGCTGCCCATTCCGATCGATGCCGTATGCGCGAAGGAATTCTCGGTAAACGCAAAACCGGAGCTGAAAGCGATCGAAAACATCGCGCCGGACGATTTGATTCTCGACATCGGCCCGCAGTCGGTGGCGGCGCTCAAGCTCATCATCGCGCGCGCCGGCACGATCGTTTGGAACGGACCGGTCGGCGTCTTCGAATTCGATGCATTCGCGAAGGGAACCGAAGCGATCGCCAGCGCAATCATCGCGTCACCCGCGTTTTCGATTGCCGGTGGCGGCGACACGGTCGCGGCGATCAATCAGTTGGGGATCGCCGATCGAATCGGTTACATCTCCACGGCGGGCGGCGCGTTCCTCGAGTTCCTCGAAGGAAAAAAGCTGCCTGCGGTCGCTATCTTGGACGAACGAGGAGAACACTGAGATGAAACCACTCCCACGCTCGCTGCGCTCACTGCCCCCAAGGCGGCCGGTCAGTCGGTCGGGGCGGCCCTTCCCGACTGACATCGGTTGTTGCGAAGCCACCAATCCGGAACTCATCGGCGTCATCGATGAATCCGGGCACGACTTGAAGTGGGACCGCCGGACGGCGCTCAAGGCACTGCTTGGAATGCCCGGCGTTATCGCGGTCAGCGCAAGCAGCCCCAGCGCGAATGCCGCGGCGACGAAGCTGCGCCTCGCTTTCTGCGGCCAGTTGCTTTGCGTCGTGCCCTACGAGGTAACGCGCGCCCGCGGGCATTTCGCCGAGCAGGGCTTCGACATCGAGCTCGTCTACACACGGGGCGGCAATGCGGCGATGCAGGCGCTGGTCGGTGGTGCGGTCGAATATGCAGGCACGTCGTTCGACGTCGCGCTGCAGGCTTTTGCGAATGGCGCGCCCATTCGACGCTTCGCATCGACGGGTCGATTGCCGCTGTTCGCGCTCGCCGTGTCGCCGAAGGATCGCGACGCGATCAAGGCTATCAAGGATTTGGAAGGCAAGACGGTCGGCATTTCCGCGCTCGGCAACGCCGATCATGCGCTGCTGCTGTTTCTGCTCGGCGAGGCGCGCGCAGATGCGAAGAAAGTCCGGTTCGCCGCGATCGGCACGAACGTGCTCGAGGCGTTGCGACTCGGTCAAGTCGATGCCGCGATGGTGCAGGAACCGGCGTTGTCGCTCGTCGTACAGGCGGGCGGTCATGAGCTCGTGAACTTCATGGAGATCGAGCAGGCTCGCAAGCATCTGGGCGGCGCTTACGAGTTCATGGGCGTCGCGGTGCGCGCGAAGGAGCGCGATGAGCGCCTGCCCGAAATGAAGAAATTGGCCGCAGCGCTTCAGAAAGGATTGGCCGACACGAAGACGATCTCGCCCGACGATATCGTCGCCGCGCTGCCCAAGGCGCTCGTCACGGGCGGCGACGTCGATCAACTCAAACATATCATCGCGCGCTATCGCGACTCGCTCTACCCGGACAAGGTGACGATCGACGTGGAAGCGGCGCAGCGCGTCGTCAAAGCCGAGGAAGTTGCAGCTGTCCTCAAACCGGGACAAGTCGATTTGAAGACGCTGCTGGATACAGCCGCTCTCCAGACTTAGGCCCGCCAAGTGCTCCGCGTTCGCAACCTCAGCGTCGGATTCGGAGCGGAACCTGTTCTCGAAGGCATCGATTTCGAGGTCAAGGCAGGTGAATTTGCGAGCTTGATCGGCCCGTCGGGTTCCGGCAAGACGAGTATCCTGCGCGCGGTCACCCACTTGCTCGAGCCGCTGGCCGGCTCTGCCGAAGTCGATGTGACGCCGCAGGATGTCGGGTTTCTATTTCAGGACGATGCGCTTCTGCCATGGCGCACGGCGCGTCAGAATGTCGCGCTGGGCTTGCGAATCCGCGGAAGCGAAACCAAGGACGCCGAACAAAAGGCGCAGCAGTGGCTGACGCGCCTCGGCCTCGAGCGCCTTGGCGACCGTTATCCGCGTCAGCTATCGGGCGGTCAGCGCAAACGCGTGGCGATTGCGCAAGTCCTTGCCCTGCAGCCCAAGCTACTCTTGATGGACGAGCCGTTCGCGTCGCTCGACGCGATCGTCCGGACCCGCATCACGCAGGAGCTTCTCGATTGGGTCGAGCGCGAGCACCTCACTGTGCTCCTCGTCACCCACGACCTCGAGGAGGCCATCAGCGTTTCGGACGTCGTCTATATGTTGTCACAGGGACCGCGGGCCACGATTCGAGCGCGTCATCGCGTGCCTATCGATCGTCCGCGCGATGTGCTCGAGACGCGACGCGATCCGCTGTTCGGACCTCTGCTCAAGCGCCTGTGGGATGAGCTCTCCGCCGAATCGCCCTCGCTAGCATGAGCCTCTACCCGCGCTTCGCTCGCTGCCCCCAAGGGGGGCGGGTCAGTCGCTCGGGGCGGCCCTTCCCGACTGACACATGAGACGCTGGCACGACAATCCGACATTGCGGCGCGCCGTCGCGCTCATTCTGCTGCTCGCGCTCTGGGAGACGGCTTCGGATCTCAAGTGGATCAATCCGTTTTACGCGTCGTCGCCCTCCGCCGTCGCGAAGGTGCTGTTCTCGTTGTTCGCCGACGGACAGATCTGGCCGCATCTCGAGGCCACGTTTTCGGCGGCGGTCATCGGACTCGTCGCCGGGCTCGCGATCGGCATCGTGCTCGGTTTCGTCGCCGCGTTGACGCCGCTCCTCGCGCAGCTGATCGAGCCGGTGATGATCCTGTTGAACGCCATTCCACGCGTGATTCTCGCGCCCCTCTTCGTGATCTGGCTCGGCATCGATCTCGCGTCGAAGGTCGCGCTCGCATTGATTCTGGTCGCAGTGCTGATCTTCTTCGCCGTCTACAGCGGGATCAAAGAGGTCGACCAGCGCCTCGTCGAGCGCGTGCGCACGCTGGGCGGTGGAAAGCGCGTGCTGATTCGTGAAGTCTACGTGCCGTCGGTGACCGCGTGGATCATGGGCAGTCTCAAGGTCGCGGTGGGCTTCGCATTCACCGGCGCATGCGTCGGAGAATTCGTCGCATCGAGCCGCGGTCTCGGTTATCTGCTTCAGTTCGCGCAGAGCACGTACAACGCCGCGCTGACGATGGCGCTGATCGTGCTGATCATGGCCTTCGTCGTCGTCCTGTTCGGCGTGTCGGAGTGGCTCGAGCGGCGCCTTCTGCCCTGGCGCTACGTTTAAACCACCGCTTTACTTCCGATCGGTTTTTGACGATTCAGCCACGTGGCGACGTCGCGCTTGAGCTTCTGCATGTCGGCTTCGCGCGTGTACATCATGTGGCCGGCGCCGTAATAGTGATGCTCGACCCGGGTCAGCACGTCAGCCGGGACATCGAGCTGCGCGAGCGACCAATCGGTGGCGCTATAGGGCGTGCCGAGATCGTAATAGCCGCTTGCAACGAGAACGCGCAAATGCGGATTGCGCCGCAGCGCGCGCGATAGATCGCCGCTCGTGCACGTGAACGATATTCCCTTCGCCTCGCCGCGATTGAAATTCCATTGCTTGTTCACCTCCATCGACAGCACTTCGTAGCGCGCCTGGGTATCCACCCCCAACGCTTCGCTCATGTAGGCGTGCGCCGCCATCGTGTAAGGCGCGGCGATCGCCTCGATGCCGGGATCGAATTCCCAATCGCGCGTGCGGCTCGCCGCCATCGGGCCGGTCACGCGCGCCTCGAGCCGGCCGACGATCAAACCGCGATCGCGCAACAGCTCGAAGAAATACGTCTGATCGCTGATGCGCAAATTCTTTTCTTCGACGAGCGCCGGCGCGAGTCCGGTGAGCTCGGCAAGGCGATTGACGACACGCCGCCGAACTGTCTTGTCGAGCCGAGCACCGGCGTGCAGCGCCGTCAGATAATCGTCGTTGACGAAGCTCTCGGCCGCCACGCGTGCAGCCGCCGGTGACTCCGCCAGTGCTCCGGTGAGCTTGCCGTGATATTGCGCGATGCAGGCGAACGCCGGAACGAACAATGCATACGGCAGATCGTTGCGCGGCGCGAAGACGATGCTTTGCAGATCCATCGCGCAGGAGACGAGAATCAGGCCGGACAGCGCGACGCCCATCGTCTGGAGCTCGTCGGCGAGCGCGGCGCCACGCGTCGTGCCATAGCTCTCGCCGGCAAGGTAGATCGGCGAACCCCACCGCCGATGCCGCCCGAGCCAGGCGCGAATGCATTCCGCGAGCGCATCGACGTCCCCGTCGACGCCCAGCATTTTCTTCCGCGCATCGTCGCTCGCGGTGATCGAGTAACCGGTATGCGGCGGATCGATAAACACGAGATCGAAATGCTCGAACCACGACTCCGGATTGTCGGTGACGACGTAAGGCGGCGCGGGCATCGTCCCGTCGTCGCGAATAACGACGCGCTTCGGACCGAGCGCGCCGAGGTGCAACCAGATCGACGACGATCCCGGACCGCCGTTGAAGACAAAACAGACGGGCCGCTCGGTCACCGAAGCATCCGCCAAAAAATACGATGTGGTGAAGATCGCGGCTTCGGGATCGCCACGTTTTTCATCAAGACCGCCGGCCGATACCGGGATGAACTCGGCGATCGCGCGATACTTGAACGTTCGCCCGTCCTGCAGGATGCTGCTTTCGCTCTTGCAGGCATCGCGTGCAAGCAGCTTATCGACCTTTTCGCGCAGTCGTTTCTTCGGATCGTCGCTGTTGCTTGCGGGCGCCGGTGTCGGTTCACTCATGAATTTCTTCCCCTCAACGCGCGAGAAACGCGCGGATCGCGTCCCCTTGCTTGGCGACGTTCAAGATGCCGTCGAGATGGCCGCCGTCGCCGTCGATGATCGCAACTTCGGCGGCGCCGCCCTGCGCGCGATAGCGTTCGGCCGCGCGCTGTGATAACTCGGGCGGGAAAATGAGGTCGGACTTCGCAGGCACGAACAGGATCTTGGCCTTGATCTTTTTCACATCGTCGCCCAGGTTGTAGAGCTGGTTCGCCTTCGCCATGTAGATCATCGAATTTGCGTCGGTACTCGAGGCGCGCGCGGCGCCCGCCTTGCCGAGCGCATCTTCGATCGCGTAGGCGTTGCTCATGTCGGCTGCGGGATTCTTTGCCGCGTCGGCCCATTTATAGCCGAACGTCTTTTCCGCCCACCCGTGCGCACGCGCGGTAATCGTGACAATCATCAGCGCCTGTGCAACGCCGGCCGCGGGCTCCTCCTTGCCGTAATAGTCGCCGTTGTTCCACTTCGGATCGAGCTTGATCGGCAGCGTCCACACGTCGAGCATCTGGAGCACGAAGGGATTGATATCAAAGCCCGGCCCGACGACATGCACGACGCGCTCGACGAAATCGGGATAGGTAGCCGCCCATTCCATCGCTTGAATCGACCCACCCGATGCGCCGACAACGGCCTGCAGCTTCTTGACGCCGAGCGAATCGACGAGCGCTTTGTGCACGCGGACCGAATCGCGATACGAGACGACCGGAAACGACATGCCGTAAGGCTTGCCGGTATCGGGATCGATCGTCGCGGGTCCCGTGGTCGTGACGTTGGGATCCTTCGTGTTCAGGTTCGCCAGCGCGTCGGCGCTGATGACGAAATACTTGTCGGTATCGATCGGCTTGCCGGCCCCGATGATCGGGTCCCAATAACCGGAGGCGGCATCGGACGGTTTGTACTTGCCTGCGGCGTGCGAGGTGCCGGTGAAAAAATGCGGAATGAAAATCGCATTGTCGCCGCTTGCGTTCAGCTTGCCGTACGTCTCGTAACCGATGCGTACGTTCTTGAGCGTCTTGCCCTCGACCGTCGTATACGACGGCAGCGCGAACACCTGTTTGTCGACCGGCCCGTCATACCCGCTCGCGTCCATGACGATCGCCAACGCCAGCGTGGCCGCGAGGACGCGAGCGGCGTCGACCCAACCCTTTGTCACCATGTGATTTCCCTCGTCTCGGCCGATCGCGCCGCAATTTTCGGCCGCAAGCCGTTCTGGCCGCGCATTCTATCCTCCATTGCCCGGCCGATGACCGCGGTCCGTGAATTGACGTACCATTTCTGCTTCTTGCAAGAAGGAGAGCATTCGTGCCCCGCGCCACGAAAATCGTCGCAACTCTCGGACCGGCGTGCAGCGATCCGGCCGTGCTTCATCGGATGATCGCGGCCGGCGTGGACGTCGTGCGGCTGAATTTTTCGCACGGCACCGCCGATGATCACCTCGAGCGTGCGCGCCTGGTCCGAGAAATCGGGCGCACGCTTTCGCGTGAAGTCGGCATCATGGCCGATCTGCAGGGTCCCAAGATTCGCGTCGGCAAATTCGCGGAAGGCAAGGTCACGCTCGAGCCGGGCCAACGATTCGTGCTCGACGCCGACTGCGAGATCGGCGACAAGACGGGCGTCGGACTCGACTATAAGGAGCTCCCGCAGGATGTCTCGCGCGATTCGGTGCTGTTGCTGAACGACGGCCTCATCAAACTGATTGTCGAGGACGTCGAAGGATCGCGGATCATCACGCGCGTTCTGCTGGGCGGCGTGCTGTCGAACAACAAGGGGATCAATCGACAAGGCGGAGGCCTCACCGCGCCGGCGCTCACCGCCAAGGACATGGAGGACGTCAAGACGGCCGCCAAGCTCGAGGCGGATTACCTCGCCGTGTCGTTCCCGAAAAGCAAGGAAGACATGTACATGGCGCGCCAGCTCTTGCGCGCAGCCGGCGGTATCGCGCTGCTGATCGCGAAAATCGAGCGCGCCGAAGCGATCGGTGCGCTCGCCGAGATCATCGACGCGTCCGACGGCATCATGGTCGCACGCGGCGATCTTGCGGTCGAAGTCGGCAACGCCGCGGTCCCGGGGCTGCAAAAGCGAATGATCCGGCTCGCGCGCGAACGCAACAAGCTGACGATCACCGCGACGCAGATGATGGAGTCGATGATCCAGGCGCCGGTTCCCACCCGCGCCGAAGTGTCCGACGTGGCGAATGCCGTGTTAGACGGCACCGACGCCGTGATGCTGTCGGCCGAGACGGCGGCCGGACGGTATCCGGTCGAGACGGTCGAGACGATGGCGCAAATTTGCGACGAGGCAGAAAAGTACGACGTGGTCGCACTCGACCGCGATTTCCTCGACCGCACGTTCACGCGCATCGACCAATCGATCGCGATGGCGACGCTTTTCACGGCATTTCATCTCAAGGTCAAAGCGATCGCAGCGTTGACGGACTCCGGTTCAACGGCGCTGTGGATGTCGCGCCACGACTGCGGCCGGCCGATCTTTGCGCTCACGCCGCGCGTCGGCTCCCAGCGCAAGATGGCGCTTTATCGCAACGTCTTTCCGCTATTTCTCAAGCAAAGCTCCGATCGGGACGAAGTGCTGCAGGCGGCCGAGCGGTTACTGCTGGAGAAGGGCGAAGTGCAGGCCGGCGATCTGATCGTGCTGACGATCGGCGAGCCGATGGGAAAATCGGGCGGCACGAACACGATGAAGATCGTCAAGGTCGGCGAGCATCGCGCCTGACAATTTGTCCCGCGCTTGCACACAATTAACCGGATGGTTAATATCGGCGCGTGGACATTGCCGAATCTTCGGTTCTTGCGCCGCTACGCACCCGGGGGCTTCGTGACGCCGGACGCACGCAAGCGGCCATCCTTGCCGCTGCGACACGCGAATTCGCCCGGCACGGCATGGGCGGTGCGCGCGTCGACCGCATTGCGGCTCGCGCCAAGACCAACAAGCGGATGCTCTACTACTATTTCGGCAATAAGGACGCGCTGTTTCGCGCCGTTCTGGAGTCCGCCTATGCGCGAATCCGGGCGGCCGAGACGCAACTGTCGCTGCTCGACATGGAACCGGTCGAGAGCGTGCGGCGGCTCATCGAATTTACCTGGAATTATTACCTCGCACATCCGGAATTCCTCACGCTGCTGAACAGCGAGAACCTGCATCGCGCCCGGCATCTGAAGCGATCGCGCAATGTGCGCGCAATGAACTCCCCCGTCATCGAAACGCTGGCCGAAGTCCTCGCGCGCGGCGCGCGCGCCGGGCATTTCCGCACTGGCGTGGATGCGCTGCAACTCTACATCTCCATCGCGGCGCTCTCGTACTTCTACCTCGGCAACAATCACACGCTGTCGGCTGTCTTCGGACGCGATCTCACGGACGCGCGCGCGAGGCGCGAGCGCCTCGCGCATATGACGGACGTCGTCCTCGGCTACCTTCGGGCGAAGGCGGTTGACGGGACGAAGGCGCGACGCCGATAATTAACCATCCGGTTATATAACTCGGGGACACCGGGATGGCTGCGGGAATGCACAGGAGATGGTGGCATCGATTACTGCTCTCGGTCTGGATGCGGCCGATTCTGTTGATTCTCATTCTGCTCGTGATGTGGGACCTCGCGATCCGCATTTTCCGGATTCCGCCGTATCTGATTCCCGCGCCGGAGGCCGTCGTCAAGCAACTGTTCGTCGAGTGGCCGAGGCTGTGGCGTGAAAGTCTCGTCACCACATACGCCACGCTCGGCGGATTCGCGCTGTCGGTCGCATTCGGCATTCCGATGGCACTGATGATCGCCTATTCGCGCAATGTCGAAAGCTTCGTCTATCCGTTGCTCGTGTTTTCGCAAAGCGTGCCGAAGATCGCCATTGCGCCGCTCTTTGTCGTCTGGTTTGGCTTCGGCATCATTCCGAAGGTCATCTGTGCGTTCATGCTGGGGTTTTTTCCGGTCGTCGTCTCGACCGTGGTCGGATTCAAGTCGGTCGATCCCGACATGCTGGACCTCGCGCGATCGATGAAGGCCTCGCGCCTCGCGACGTTTGTTCGCATCAGCCTGCCGCAGGCGCTGCCCTCGATTTTCGCCGGGCTCAAGGTATCGGTCACGCTGGCGGTCGTCGGCGCGGTCGTCGGCGAATTCGTCGGCTCGAATTCCGGCATCGGCTATCTCTTGCAGATCGCCAACGGCAATTTCGACCTGCCGCTCATGTTTGCAGCGCTGACGGTTCTCTCGGCGATCGGGGTGCTGCTCTTCGTTGCCGTCGATGTCGTCGAGCGATGGATGATTCCCTGGCACGCGTCGCAGCGCAACGATTTCACCGCCACCGCCTAATCAAGAATCAAACGGAGGAAATGCAATGGTCAAACGCTTCGCACTGTGGGCCGCCGCGCTGGCCTGCGTTGTTTCGACATCCGCAATCGCACAGACCAAAGACAAAGCCGTCCTGCTGCTCAACTGGTACACATACAGCGAGCATGCGCCGTTCTATCTCGGCAAGGAGCGCGGTTACTTCGATCAGGAGGGCATCGATCTGGACATTCAGGAAGGCCGCGGGTCGGGTGTGACCGTGCAGGCGGTGGCCGCGGGGACTGCAACCTTCGGCTATGCCGACGTGCCGACGATGATCAAGGCTGCCGCGAAAGGCGCACCGGTGATTGCGGTGGGTGTCGCACTGCAGACGAGTCCGATGTCGGTGATGGGCTTCGAGGACAAGAACATCCGCAAGCCGGAAGACATCAAAGGCAAAACCGTCGCCGTCACGCCGGGCGATTCGATGTCGCAGATCTGGCCGCTGTTTCTCAAGAAGACCGGGTTGAAGGATTCCGAGTTCAAGACGGTCGCGGGCGACGCCCAAACCAAATTGAATGCGGTGATCAACAATCAAGCCGACCTGCTGTTGGGCTACGTGATGGACCAGGCGATAAAGTTGCAGGATGCGACGCAAAAGCCCGTGTATCCGATCAAGTTCGCCGACTACGGAATCAACATGGTGAGCTCGGGAATCATCGTTCAGAAGGAGCTGCTGAAGAGCAAGCCGGATCTCGTCAAGCGCTTCATGCGCGCGGCGACGCGCTCGCTCGAAGACGCCGCCAAGAATCCGGAAGCGGCGATCGACGCGATGCTGAAGGCGCAGCCGAAATCCGGCGTCAGGGCGACGGCGCTGGTCGGGATGAAAAACACGGCGGCGTTGTACAAGGGGCCCGACAATCCGAACGATCGGCCGTTCCGCGTGGGCGCCAAGAACATGGCCGAAACGATGACGCTGCTGGTCGAGTACGGCGGGCTCGACAAAGCGAGCGCAGGAAAGGCTGAAGACTATTACACGAACGATTATCTTCCTTGAGTCAAGCGGCGTCGTCGCGTCCGCTGATTCGAATCGACGGAGTCGCGAAGACCTATCAGACGGCCGATGGGCCGGTCGAATCGCTGAAGCCGCTGTCGTTCGAGATCGGCGAGGGCGAGTTCATGGCAATCGTCGGCCCGTCGGGATGCGGGAAGTCGACGCTGCTGAAAATGGTGAGTGGGCTTCTTCCGGCATCGTCGGGCGAAATTCAAATCGGCGGCGCGCGCGTCGACGGGCCGCCCGACAACATCGGCATCGTCTTCCAGAGTCCTGTCCTCCTCGCGTGGCGCACCGTCCTCGACAACGTCCTGCTGCAGATCGACATGCGGCGGCTTCCGCGCCGCGACTACGTCGACAAGGCGCGCGCGCTTCTCGACATGACGGGTCTCGGCGAATTCGCGCGCAAGCTGCCGTGGCAACTGTCCGGCGGCATGCAACAGCGCGCTTCGATCTGTCGCGCGCTCGTGCATGACCCTTCGGTGCTGCTGATGGACGAGCCGTTCGGCGCACTCGATGCAATGACGCGCGAGAAGATGAACCTCGAACTGCAGCGGATCTGGTCCGAGACGCGCAAGACGGTGCTGTTCATCACACACAGCATTCCGGAAGCGGTTTTTCTCGCCGATCGGGTCCTCGTGATGACGGAGCGGCCCGGTGCGATCGCCGCAATTTACGATGTCGCGCTGCCTCGGCCGCGCTCGCTTTCGATGATGGGCGATTCCGGATTCGTGGCGCTGACGCAGACGATTCGGCGCCACTTCTATGCGCAGGGTACGCTCGACGCGTAGCGTCTGGCGCCGTAAATGGTCCCGCGCAGCGACGTCACGTTTTCGATCGAAGGCATCGATCTCTTCGAACGGCCGGTGCGATTGCGCCTGCCTTTTCGATTCGGGGCCGCGACGCTCGATGAAGCGCCGCAGGCGTTCGTGCGCGCGCGGATTCGTTTGTCCGACGGGCGCGAAGCATCGGGTTGGGCGGCTGAATTGATGGTCCCGAAGTGGTTCGACAAATCGCGAGAGCGATCGAACGCCGACAACCTCGACGACCTGCGACGCTCTCTCGCGCTCGCCGCGCAAGCGTATGCATCGGATCGCGCGCACCGCGCGGCATTCGCGCATGCGGCGATGCATTACGCGCCTTTGCACCTCGAAGGCGCCCGCCAGGGATTGAACGCGCTCGTTGCGACCTATGGACCCGCGCTCATCGATCGAGCGGTTCTCGATGCCATGTGCCGAGCGCTGGGCGCCGATTTCGCGACCGCCATCCGGGCGAACGTTCCCCGCATCGATGCGACGCTCACGCCGGACCTTCGGGATTTCGCGTTCGACGCTTTTCTCGACGCGCTGGAGCCCGCCTCGGCGATCGCCGCGCGTCACACGGTG
>DASXPO010000143.1:0-8303 GCA_036493535.1 Casimicrobiaceae bacterium | reverse complement strand
ACTCGCGTCGCCGTCGTGCCGGACAAACTCGGATCCCGTGGCGCGACGACGGTGACCGACCTCGAAGCGCTCGTCGCGCAGATCCACGGCTGAAGCTGCGCTCCGCCGGAAAACACCGGCCCGCCGATGGGATGATTCGTGATGACGATCGACATCGTCTTGCCCGGCGCTTGTACCTTGAGCGTGTTTTTACCGATTTTGAGGCCGGTGACCAAGCCTAATACACGTCCGTCCGGACGCACGTCGAACACGTCATCCGGTAACGGTCCGGAATCGAGCGACGCCTTGATCTTTTGATTTCCGTTTTGCATTGCCTGGACGATGCCCGGCGGAACGATAAGCTCCACCAAGGCATCGCCGCCGGATATCAGGTCGGCACGATTAGAGAGAACCCGGATATCGTGGTTGTCGTCTTTTGCGGCTGCGCTCCCAGACAACAGCGAAGCGAAGACCAAAACGACGCATGAGAGTCCCAACAACGATTTGCAATTGGCTTGCATTGAGTGTTCCTCCTCAAAGTCGATGTGAAATTATTGTTGTTCGCGACGGCGGAAGGCTCTCCAGTCCGTCGGCATAAATCAGCGTACTTGCCGAACCATGCCGGAATGGTCAACCGGACGACAATTGGCCAAAATTTTTTGGAACGCGCACTTGGTCTATTCCTCGAATCGCCGCAGCCCTTCGAAGTCGAGTATGGTCAGACTTCTATAACCGACGCGCACGAGTCCAGCGCGTTCGAGTCGTCGCAGCGCCCGATTGACGCGCTGACGCGAAAGCCCGATCAGGTGGGCAAGCTCTTCCTGCGAGATCGGCAACGAGTGTCCGTTTCCGGGATAGAGGACCGGATTGAAAAGTCCCGCCAACTCCTTCGCCAATCGTGCGTCAGGTCCGAGGAGCCGGTCGTACTCGACCATCGCGACGAACTGGCCAAGGCGCTCGTTCAGTTGAATCAGCAAAAAACGGTTGAACGCGACACTGCTGTCGAGCAACAGCATGAAGGTGTTGCGGGGCACGTACGCGATCGTGCTGTCGCGGAGCGCGATACCGTCGTAGCGACGCGGCTCGTGCTTCAGAAGCGATCCCTCGCCAAACCATCCTCCGGATGGAACGCCGATGAAGCTGACGGACCGCCCTTCCGGCGAGACGGTGACGATCTTCACGAGTCCGCGCAGGACCCCGATCCAATACTCGGGCGCTTCGCCCTTATGGCAAACCGAGCCACCGGCCGAGATCGTCCGAATGGATGTCTCCGCGGCAACCCGCCGACGAAGCTCTTCAGTCAGATCCGACGCCCACGGGGCATCCAACAGCGCCGACGCCGAGACGTGCTGCGGCTTTCGCATGCTCGAATTGGATCGCAACGTCATGACCGCCAATTCTGCGCATAATGCGGGGTCTCGCGCCGGCTAATTGTCGCGAGGACGACAGAGTAGGGGGTACCGTGTCGACATCCCGGCAGCCAGTCGTGCGACGCATCGCCCATTTCTTCCCCCAGGCGTATGGATCACCCTCCACGACGCGGAATTGCTCCCGAGGGCGGCCCGCCCTAAGATACGCGGCGCCCGAATCGGCTCCGGGCGGCGAAGGACGAGACGATTGAGGATGACGCGATGGAGGAAAAGCTCGATACATTTCCGCGCCTGCTTCTGCATCACGCGAAGACCCGCCCGAACGATCCCGCGACGCGCGAAAAGGACCTCGGCATCTGGCAGACCTGGACCTGGGCTCAGGTCGCCGACGAGGTGCGCGCGCTTGCATGCGGCCTTGCCGCGCAGGGCTTCAGGCGCGGCATGCACCTGGCAATCATCGGCGACAACCGGCCGCGCCTCTATTGGTCGATGGTCGCAGCCGATGCGCTGGGCGGCGTGCCGGTGCCGATGTATCAGGATGCGCCGTCCGCCGAATTTGTCTACGTGTTGAACGACGCGGGAATCGTCTACGCGATCGCCGAAGATCAGGAACAGGTCGACAAGCTTCTCGAAGCGAAGCCGCAGGTCCCAACACTCGCGCATATCTATTTCGACGATCCGCGTGGACTTCGCAACTACGATGGCGTCACGAGCTACGACGCGCTCACGAAGATCGGACGCGAGTTCGATGCGAAGAATCGCGGTTTCTTCAAAGGAGAAGTCGCGAAAGGAAAACCCGACGATGTGTCGATCATGCTGTACACGTCGGGCACGACCGGCAAGCCGAAAGGTGTTTGCCAGAGCCATTCGGCCTTCATCGCGGCGGCGAAGGGCGGTTGCGAGTTCGATGGTTTAACCGTGGCGGACAGCGTGCTGTCGTATCTGCCGATGGCCTGGGTCGGCGATCATTTGTTTTCGTACGCGCAATGGCTCTACGCCGGATTCACGATCAACTGCCCCGAGTCCGGCGAAACGGTGATGACCGACATGCGTGAGATCGGCCCGACGTACTATTTTGCGCCGCCGCGCATCTTCGAAAACCTGCTCACGCAGGTGATGATCCGCATGGAAGATGCGAGCGCGATCAAGCGTGGCCTCTTTCGATACTTCACCGAAGTCGCGCGGCGCTGCGGCGCCGAAGTACTCGACGGTCGGCCCGTTTCGCTGGCCGATCGATTGCAGTACAAGCTCGGCAACCTGCTCGTCTACGGGCCGCTTCGCAACGTGCTCGGCATGAGCCGCATTCGCGTTGCTTATACTGCGGGCGCTGCGATCGGACCCAATCTCTTCCGCTTCTATCGATCGATCGGCGTCAACCTGAAGCAACTGTACGGATCGACGGAGACGTGTGCATACGTCTGCCTGCAGCCGAACGGCGACGTCAAATTCGACACGGTCGGAATACCCGCGCCGGGCGCGGAAGTGAAAATCGCCGACAACGGCGAAGTGCTCGTGCGCGGGCCGATGCTGCTCAAGGAATACTACAAACGTCCCGATGCGACTGCGGAATCGATCGACGCGAACGGTTATTTCCATACGGGTGACGCCGGAATCTTGGATGCCGCGGGACATTTGAAGATCATCGATCGCGCAAAAGATGTCGGCAAGCTGACGCACGGCGCGCTCTTTGCGCCCAACTACATCGAGAACAAGCTCAAATTTTTTCCGCACATCAAGGAGGCGGTCGTGTTCGGCGATCGACGCGACAAGGTATGCGCATTCATCAACATCGACGTCGGTTCGGTCGGCAACTGGGCTGAGCGCCGCGGGCTGCCGTACTCGGGTTATACCGATCTGGCGGCCAAGCCCGAGGTTTACGCGTTGGTGCGCGAATGCGTCGAGAAGGTGAACGCGGAGCTCGTGTCGGAGCCCGGACTTGCCGATTCGCAAATCCACCGGTTTCTCGTCCTGCACAAGGAGCTCGACCCCGACGACGATGAGTTGACGCGCACGCGTAAGGTCCGGCGTTCCTTCGTCGCCAACAAATACGCCGTGCTCATCGATGCCCTCTACGGCGGCAAGACGGTCGAGCACATCGAAACGCTGGTGAAGTTCGAAGATGGTCGTTCCGGTGTCGTTGCGGCCGATCTCGCCATCGCCGACGCGAAGACCTTCCCGGCGCAAGCCAAACAGGCTGCCTAGTTATGGACCCCCACGCCGCGCGCAAAGTCGGCGATGTCGTCCTGGAGCTTCAAAACATTTCGCTTGCGTTCGGCGGCGTCAAGGCGCTGACCGGCATCAGCTTCGACGTGCGCGAGCACGAAGTGCGTGCGATCATCGGTCCCAATGGTGCCGGCAAGAGCTCGCTGTTGAACGTCATCAACGGCGTCTACCACCCGCAGCATGGCACGATTACGTTTCGGGGCGCCCCGCGCCGCGACATGGACACGCACCAAGCCGCGGCCCAGGGAATCGCGCGCACGTTCCAGAATATCGCGCTCTTCCGCGGGATGAGCGTGCTCGACAACATCATGACCGGCCGCAACCTGAAGATGCGATCGACGTTCTTCGAGCAGGCGATCTGGATCGGCCGCGCGCGACGCGAAGAGCTCGACAACCGCCGCAAGGTCGAAGAGGTGATCGATTTTCTCGAGATTCAGCACATCCGCAAGACGCCGGTGGGTCGGCTTCCCTATGGCTTGCAGAAGCGCGTCGAGCTTGCTCGGGCTCTCGCGGCGGAACCGTCATTGCTGTTGCTGGACGAGCCGATGGCCGGGATGAACGTCGAGGAGAAGCAGGACATGTGCCGCTTCGTGCTCGACGTGAACGAGCAATACGGCACGACGATCGTGCTGATCGAGCACGACATGGGCGTCGTGATGGACATCTCCGATCGCGTCGTCGTGCTCGATTACGGCAGGAAGATCGGCGACGGCTCGCCCGACGACGTGCGCAAGAACAAAGCCGTCATCGATGCGTACTTAGGCGTTGCTCATTAGATGTCCTTCTTCTTCGAAGTCCTGATCGGCGGACTGCTCTCGGGCGTCATGTATTCGCTCGTCGCGCTGGGGTTCGTGCTGATCTATAAAGCTTCCGGCGTGTTCAACTTCGCGCAGGGGGCGATGGTTTTCTTCGCCGCGCTGACCTACGTCGGATTGCTCGAGATGGGACTCTCGGCGTGGCTGGCGGTCCCCGCAACGCTGATCGCGATGGTCGTTCTTGCCCTCGTGATCGAGCGAACCGTGCTGCGGCCGCTGGTCAACCAGCCGCAGATTTCGCTGTTCATGGCGACGATCGGGCTCACGTTCTTCATCGAGGGCCTGGCGCAGATCATGTGGGGCGCGGGGGTGCGCGGCCTGGAGCTCGGCATCGCCGACGAGCCGATCCAATGGGTCGCCGACACGACGGGCATCAGCGTTTCCAAATTCGATCTCATGGCCGCGTTGGTCGCCGCGATCCTCGTAACGGTGCTGGCGCTTTTCTTCAACCGCACGCGCATCGGCCGCGCCTTACGTGCCGTGGCCGACGATCATCAGGCGGCGCTTGCGGTCGGCATCCCGCTGCAGCAGATCTGGGCCATCGTCTGGGGCGTCGCGGGCGCTGTCGCATTGGTCGCGGGACTTTTGTGGGGCGCCCGCAATGGCGTTCAGTTCGCGCTGACGTTTGTCGCGTTGAAGGCCCTCCCGGTTTTGATTCTCGGCGGATTCGATTCGATTCCCGGCGCGATCGTCGGCGGTCTCATCATCGGCGCATCGGAAAAACTCGCCGAGGTGTATTTGGGCCCGTACGTCGGCGGCGGGATCGAAGGCTGGTTCCCGTACGTTCTCGCGCTGATGTTCTTGCTGGTTCGGCCGGAAGGCCTGTTCGGCGAAAAAATCATTCGACGCATTTAGAATGAAACAACCCCCACGCTCGCTTTGCTCGCTGCCCCCAAAGGGGCGCGGTCAGTGGCCGCGGGCCGCCGAACGGCCGCCCGAAGGCGGCCCGTGCTTTTGTCAACGTCCAGCGGCCCGGCGCCACTGACATGCTCTATCGCGAAGCCGGCCAGTTCAAGACGTCGTATCAAGCCGACGCGGCAATCTTTCCGATTCGGCAGGACCGGCTCGTCGTCGCGCTGATCGTCGTCGTCGCGTTCGTCGTCGTTCCGCTGGTCGCGTCGCCTTACATATTCACCGGCATCCTCATCCCGTTCCTGATTCTTTCGCTCGCGGCGCTCGGTCTCAACATTCTGACCGGCTACGCCGGACAGCTATCGCTTGGAACGGCGGCGTTCATGGCGGTCGGGGCGTTCGCGTCATATAACTTCATGCTGCGCGTCCCCGGAATGCCGATCCTCCTCGCGTTCGCCGGCGGAGGCGCGGTCGCGGCGCTGGTCGGCATGCTGTTCGGATTGCCGAGCTTGCGCATTCGCGGCTTCTATCTGGCGGTGGCAACGCTTGCGGCGCAGTTCTTCATCGTGTGGTTCCTGACGAAGGTGGGCTGGGTCACGAACTACAGCTCGTCGGGCGTGATCACTGCACGGCAAATCGTGATTCTCGGCTACGCGTTCACCGCGCCGACCGCCAAATACCTGCTCGTCCTGTCGATCGTTGCGGTGATGGCGCTTGCGGCCAAGAATATGGCGCGCGGAAACGTGGGGCGCTCGTGGATGGCGGTACGCGACATGGACGTCGCGGCGGAAGTGATCGGCATTCGACTGATGCGTGCCAAGCTCTCGGCCTTCGCCGTGAGCTCGTTTTACTGCGGGGTCGCCGGTGCGCTGTTTGCGTACGCGTATTTGGGGACCGTGGAGCCGGAGGCGTTCAATCTGGATCTGTCGTTCCGCATTCTTTTCATGGTCATCATCGGCGGTGTGGGCACCGTGTTGGGATCGTTTCTCGGCGCCGCGTTCGTCACGCTCGTCCCGGTGCTGCTGTCGGTGAGCGTGCGATTTCTCGACAGCAACTTCAATCTGCGCATCGCCGAGAGCACGATTTCGAATCTGGAATCGATGGTCTTCGGCGGCCTCATCATCTTCTTTTTGATCGTGGAGCCGCACGGGCTGGCGCGGCTTTGGCAAGTCGCCAAGGAAAAGCTCCGGCTGTGGCCGTTTCCGCATTGACTGCCCGTTTGTCGCGCCGGCGACAGTCTGCCGCCCGGAGGGCGATAAGATGTGCGGGTTTACTCGCCGACGCGGCCGGACCGTCCCAATTCTCGCGAACGCGGGCCAAAGTCAAACATCCGTTGAGGAGGGGCACCATGAAAGCAATGAAGTCAGCGCTCTGCGTCATCGCGCTATTGGTCGCGGCGGGCGCGGCGCAGGCACAAAACGAGCAGTTCATTCCGGTACTGTCGTATCGCGTGGGACCGTACGCTGCAGGCGGATCCGGGTATTTCGGTGGCGCGATCGACTACTGGACGCTCATCAACATGGCGGGCGGCGTCAACGGCGTGAAGTTGAAATGGGAAGAGTGCGAAACCGAGTACAACGCCTCGAAGGGCGTGGAATGCTATGAACGGCTCAAGAAGAAAAACGGCGGTGCGTCGACCGTCGACCCGCTGTCGACGGGCATAGCGTACGGCTTATTCGATCGCGTTGCGCAGGACAAGATTCCGATGACGACATTTGGCTACGGTCTCGCCAGCTCCGCCGAAGGACGCGTCTACGACTGGGTATTTCCACTCGGTACGACGTATTGGGATCAGATGGCGGCGATGATTGCCTACCTCGGTCAGAAGGAAGGCGGACTTGACAAGCTCAAGGGCAAGAAAATTGCGTTCCTGTATCACGACTCCGCATACGGCAAGGAGCCGATTCCGGTGCTCGATGCGCTCGCGGCGAAGCTGGGTTACGAGGTGATGAAGATTCCCGTCACGCCCCCCGGCCAGACGATGGAATCGCAGTGGCTGCAGATCCGGCAAGCGAAGCCTGATTACGTAATCGTTTGGACCTATGGCGTGATGAGCACCGTCGCGCTCAAGACGGCGGCGAAGACCGGCTACCCGAAAGACAAGATGGTGGGCGTGTGGTGGGCCGGCTCGGAAGAGGACCTTGTCCCGGCCGGCGACGCCGCCAAGGGCTATGTCAGCGCGGCTTTTTCGGCATCGGGCACGAATTTCCCGGTAGTCCAAGACATCAAGACCAAGCTCTACGGTGCAGGTAAAGGCAATCTCGAGGATCCGTCGCGTCTCGGCAACGTCATGTACATGCGCGGACTGGTCTATGGAATGATCGTCGTCGAGGCGCTGCGCGTCGCCCAGGCGAATTTCGGCAAGGGCAAGGTCATGACGCCCGAGCAGCTCCGCTGGGGTTTCGAGCATTTGAATTTGACCGAGGCGCGGATCAAGGAGCTCGGGGCACCGGGACTCTTTCCGCCGATCAAGACGAGCTGCGCCGATCACGAAGGCTCCGGCATGGTGAAGTTCCAGCAATGGGACGGCAAGGGCTTCAAGCAGGTCACGCCGTTCATGGCCGGCGACCGCGCGTTGGTGCGCAAAATGGTCGAGGAAACTGCCGCCAAGTACGCCGCGGAGAAGAAGCTCGCGCCGCGCGACTGCGCAAAGGAAGGCTGACCGACGCAATCCATGAGCGCTGTCACCGCCCCGCAAGCTGCGTCGCGCGCGCATCTTGCGGTGAACAACATCGAGGTGATCTACGATCATGTGATCCTCGTGTTGAAGGGGGTCTCGCTCGAGGTGCCGCACGGCGGGATCGTCGCGCTGCTCGGTGCGAACGGCGCGGGAAAAACGACGACGCTCAAAGCCATCTCGAATCTGCTTCGCGCCGAGCGTGGCGAAGTCACGAAGGGCACGATCGAGTTCTCCGGCAAGCGCGTCGATCGACTCACGCCCAACGATCTCGTGCGGATGGGGGTATGCCAGGTGATGGAGGGTCGCCACTGCTTTCAGCATCTGACCGTCGAAGAGAACCTGCTGACCGGCGCATTCACCCGCAAGGGGAATCGCGCTGAAGTG
>DASXPO010000142.1:0-8928 GCA_036493535.1 Casimicrobiaceae bacterium | reverse complement strand
CGCGGAAACGAGCAGATAATTTTGCGGACGCGCCGCGCTTTCAAGAGCGCAGCGAGGCCGGCTTCGCCATTGCCGGCGTTGTTGTTGACGATCGTCAGATCGCGCGCGCCTTGTGCGGTTAGCGCATCGATGAGCTCGGCCGGCATACCCGCCGTACCGAAACCGCCGATCATGATGGTCGCGCCATCCCGAATATCCGCAACGGCGGCTGACACCGTCGCGATCGTTTTGTTGATCACGTTTCTTCCTTTGCGTTGTGCGATTATCGCACCAATGTTCGTATATCGGACAGTATAGGTCGACGACCGATCAGATTCAACGATTAGCACTTAAAAAGCGTTCGGTAATCGGGCGCACACATTCGACGAGATAAGCTCATCGTCTTTCTCTCAGCATGGCGATGAGCGACCCCGTTTGCGGCCGCACACCGCGCCACAAGTAAAATGACTCGGCCGCTTGCTCGATCAGCATGCCGAGGCCGTCGACAACGCGTGGGACGCCATGCGCCTTCGCCGCGACGAGAAACGGCGTCGGGCCGTCGCCGTACACCATGTCGTAGGCGAGCGTCGCAGTCGCGAATGTTGGATCGGGTAGCGGCGGGACCTCGCCGTGAAGACTCGCCGATGTCGCATTGATGATGACGTCGAAGGGCGCGTCGGCGAAATCGATGTAGGAACCGCCCCGAATGGGCCCACGCCGGGCCCATTGCTCCGCAATCGCAACGGCTTTGGGTACGGTCCGGTTTGCGATGGCGACCAGCGCCGGCTTTTGGTCGAGCAGGGGAAGCACCACGCCACGTGCGGCGCCGCCGGCGCCCATCAACAAAATTCGCCTGCCGACGATCGATACGCCAAGCCGCGCGATATCGGCAATGAGCCCCGCGCCGTCGGTGTTGTCGCCGAGGACTGCGCCGTTCTCGAATTTGAGCGTGTTGACGGCACCGGCGCTTTGCGCGCGCTCGGTCAATCGGGTCGCGAACGCGAACGCGTCGAGCTTGAATGGCACGGTGACATTGAGGCCGCGACCGCCATCGGCACGAAATCGTTCCACCGTCGAGGCGAACGCGCCGATCGGTGCAAGGATCATCCCGTATTCGATGTCCTCGGAGGTCTGCTGCGCAAACGCTGCGTGAATGCGCGGCGACAACGTGTGCGCTACCGGATTGCCGATCACCGCATAGCGATCGGTCATCGTTCAACCCGCGGTCGCGCTTTGCGTTTGCGAAGCAATGCGCGCCGGCGCGTTCAACGCGCCATAGCCGTCGTAGCGGCCGCTCCTCTGGACGATCTCGAAAAAGAAGCGGCCGGAGAATGGCTGCGAATAGGCGTGAAAATATTCGCCGTCGTCCGAGCGCTCGTACAGGATGTTGAGCTTGCGCATCGCCGCGAGCTTCGCCTCGTCGACGGCGAAGCGCGCGAGCAAATCGTCGTAATAATTGCCGGAGATCGGCACGAAGCGCGTGCCGCGACTGGCCAATGCCTCCATCGTCGCGAAAATATCCGCGCACGCGAACGCGACATGGTGAACGCTAGCGCCGCCCTGCGCCGACACCACTCGCGCGATCTGCGTGCTCCGGCTTTGCGAAACGTTGAGCACGACGCGCACCGAACGGTTCGCACTCGCAACACCGGAGCTCCGTACGAGACCATACGGATCGGATAGCTCCAGACTATCGCCCGGCTCCATGCCAAGCACTGCACGATAAAACAGGATCCATGTATCGAGCGCCTCGACCGGCAAACCGATCGCGATGTGATCGATGGACTGGAGTCCGGCATCGACCGTTGCAGCCGACGCCGGCCTTCGCAGTTCGAAGTCGATTTCGTAGAGAGCACCGGAACCGAGCTCGGCCGCGACGAAGTAGACGAGGCTTCCATCCGGCGCGCGAATCGCCGGTATCTTCTGCTCGTTCGGGCCGATGCGACCGTCGAACCGCGGACAGTTGAGAGCCGTCGCGCGATTCTGCGCGCGCATGCTGTCGTCCGTCGTGAGGCTTACGGCACAAATCGAAGGACCATGCTCGGCAAAGTGCGCGCGCGCGAACGAATCCGGCTCTGCGTTCAGCACCAGATGTATGTTGCCTTGCCGATAGAGCGAAACATCTTTGGATCGATGACGGCCCGCGCAGATAAAGCCGAGCGTCTCGAGCAGCGCGCCGAGCGCTTGTTCGTTGTCGCGATCCACGGCGAATTCGACGAAAGCGACACCGTCGAGCCTCGGGGGTTTCGGCGCATCGAAGAGCGCGACACGCCGCAATGTCGAAGCCGCGATGGATAGTGAATCGGTTCTCGCACCCGCCTCGAGGCGCTCATGCGTCTGCGATTCCAGGTAAAGCAGCGACTGCATCGCATCGATCGCCGTGCGGCGGTTGGGCGCCTCGCGAAACACGTCGTTGAAAATCTCGAGCGACAACGGCCCCGTGTAGCCCGCGATCAAAACGTATTCGAGAAAGCGCGCCAGGTCGAACTGGCCTTGCCCTGGGAAGCACCGATAGTGGCGGCTCCATTGCAGGACGTCCATTGCGAGCCGCGGCGCGTCGGCCATTTGCAAGAAAAAAATCTTGTCGCCGGGAATCTTGGCGATCGGCGCCGGATCGTCGCCCAGCGAAAGAATGTGAAAGCTGTCGATGACGACGCCCAGATGCGGGTGGTCGGCTTTGGCGACAATTGACCAAGCCTTCTCGTAGTGGCTGACGTGCCGGCCCCAGGCCAGCGCTTCATAACCGATCCGCAGATTACGACGCGCTGCACGCTCGGCCAGCGCGTAAAGCTGCGCAGCGGCGCGCGAGTCGTCATCGACCGCACGGGAGGACACGTTCGAGCACACCAGCATCATGGGCGCGCCGAGCGTTTCCATCAGGTCGAATTTGCGCTCGGCCCGGACAAGATTGCGCTCGAATTCCGCATCGCTCACGGCTTCGAAGTCGCGCAATGGCTGATAGAGGTCGATGCCAAGACCTCGATCCGCGGCCATCGCGCGCAGATCGCGGGGCGTTCCCTGGAACTGGATCAGGTCGTTCTCGAACACCTCGATCGCCTCGAAACGCGCGGCGGCAATCGCGTCGAGCTTCTCGGAAAGCGTCCCGGAAATCGAAACAGTGGCAATCGATTTGCGCACGACCGGATCGCTCTCGCGTTATCGAATCACTTCGGCGATGCGATTTGGGAGAGGCCGGCAATCGCCAGCGGATAGCCGTGCACGCCGAACCCCGCCATGACCGCCTTGGCGACCGGCGATAGCCATGAGTGATGACGGAACGGCTCGCGCGCATGGACGTTCGAAATGTGCAGCTCGACCACGGGCACGTCGGCACCCTTGATTGCATCGTGCAGCGCAATCGACGTGTGCGTGAACGCGCCGGCATTGAACACAACGCCGAGCAGCGCGCCCGCGGCGCACTCGCGGCCCGCCTCGTGGATCCAATCGATCAATTGCCCCTCATGATTCGACTGGCGGAAATCGAGCTCCAGCGATAGCCGGAACGCTTCGTCGCGGCACATTTTTTCCACATCCGCGAGCGTATGCGCCCCATAAATCTGAGGCTCGCGCGTGCCAAGGAGGTTCAGGTTCGGACCGTTCAAGACCAGCACTTTCTTCATCGCAACCCCCTGCAGAATGAGTTCGTCACGTGACGATCAAAGCGTTTCCAGCAGTCGGCGCGTCTTTGCGAGCATTTGTCGAGCCCGTTCGAGCGCCGGCAGTGTTCGCGTCAGCGTGCGCATTGGAATTTCGAGGCCAAGTGGAAGGTCCGGGGGCACCGCGCGCAAGATGCCACGCAGATCCAGACCACCGTCGCCGGGCATCAGCCGCTCGGCCCGGGCCTGGTGCAACAACGTTTCGGTGTCGGTCGGCCGTTCCGCGGGCGCGTCGCACAGCTGCATGTAGCGAAGCCGCGCGCGCGGCAGCGAACCGATCTCGTCGGCTCGGCTGCCGCCGCGGTCGAAATGGATCGGATCGATGACCAGGCCGCCGTTGTCGCGATCGGCCGCTGCGACGATTCGCGCGCCTTGTGCGAAAGTTTTTACGTCGGTCCACGGCATCGGTTCCAGATTCGCGCCCATGCCGAATTCGCGTGCCAGATCGCAAAACGCCGCGAATCGTTCAATCAGTCGCGACTCGTCGGGATCGTTGCCTGCCAATAGAACTTCGCGGGCGCCGAGCCGAGCGCCGGTTTCCACGGCAGCGCGGTAGTCCTGCACGTCGGTGTCCACCTTCAATCGAAACAACTCGATGTCGAGGACGGGAACGCCGGTATCGGCGATACGTCGCGCAGTCTCGCGCACGAGCGGCGTGTCGCCGACCATCGGATGCTGAACCTCCTCGGCGGTCGGCGCTATCAGCCGAAGTCCGATGCTGTCGAATCCCGCATCTGCGGCGCATGACACCATGTCGGGCGGCGAAAGCTCGAGCACGGTCAGCGCGGCGAGTCCGATTCGATGCGCCATCGCTTCGCTTGGTCAGGCCGCGCCCTTGACGTGTCCGCCGAGGAACAGTCGGTTGAGATTCGGATCGTGCAGCAATTCAGAGGCCGGACGATCGAGCGCGAGGCGGCCCATTTCCAGCACGAGCGCGCGATTCGCATACTTGAGGGCGGTGCGCACGTTCTGCTCGACCATCAGCACCGTAGTGCCGCCATCGGCAAGGCCCCGCAACAGCGTCATCACTTCCTGGACGAGTTTCGGCGACAGCCCGATCGACGGCTCGTCGATCAGGATCACGCGCGGACGCAGCAGCATCGCGCGCGCGATCTCGAGTTGCTTTTGCTCGCCGCCGGACATCGTCGAGGCCTGATTGTCGATTCGTTCCTGGATCCGCGGAAAGCGCTTGAGCGCCTCGTCGATTCGCGCAGGCAATTCGCCGCGCGGCAACGTGATGCCGCCGAGCTCGAGATTGTGACGCACCGACAACGAGCCGAACAGGTTGCGTCCCTGGGGCACGAACGCCATGCCGTTCGCCAACAGCTCGCGCGGCGATTTGCCGTTGATCCGCTGGCCTTCGAAGCGAACTTCGCCCGAACGCGGCACGAGCATCCCGAAGAGCGTTTTCAACACCGTCGACTTGCCCGCGCCATTCGGTCCGATCAGCAGCGTGATCTCGGCCCGGCGCGCGTCGAGCGTCGTCTCGTTCAAGATGGTAAGGCTCGGCGAATAGCCGGCGACGACGTTTTCGAACTCGATGATCTTATCTGTCATGTCCGCGCTCAATTGCCAAGATACGCTTCGAGCACCGCGCGATTGCTCTGCACTTGCGCCGGCGGTCCTTCGGCGAGCACCTTTCCCTCGACCATGCAGATGACGTGCGGGCAAAGCTTCATGATGAAGTCCATGTTGTGCTCGATCACGACGAAACTGCCGCCTTGCGTCTTGTTCAACTCGACCAGGCGATCGTGCAATTGATCGACGAGGCTCGGATTGACGCCGGCGCAAGGCTCGTCCAGCAGCACGAGACGCGGCGCCGGCATGAAGGCCATCGCAATGTCGATCAGCTTTTGCTGGCCGTAGGAGAGCGTTCCCGCGGCCAAATGCGCAACATGCTTCAAGCGGAACAGCTCGATCATATGGTCGGCATGCTCGCCCAAGCCCGCATCGGGCCTCGCAAACAGGCGACTGCCGAGCGATCCCTTGAATTCCTGTGCGGCCGCGATCAGATTATCGCGTACCGACAGCTTCACGAACACTTGCAAGGTCTGGAAGGTTCTGCCCACGCCGCGCCTCGAGAGCTCGAGCGGCGACATGCCGGTGATATCCTCGTCGCAGAATTCGACGCGGCCCGACGTCGGTTTGATCTGACCCAGAATGCTGTTGAAAAGCGTCGTCTTGCCCGAGCCGTTCGGTCCGATGACGCCGACGATTTCACCGGGGCCGACCTTGAGGCTCACGCCGTCGACCGCCTTGATCGCGCCGTAAGTCTTGCGCACGTCCTTGACCTCGAGAAACGGCGTCATCGGGCCGCTCCTTTCGACTTGAAGCGCTCGCCGATCGACAGAATGCCGCCCGGGAGCCAGACCATCAGCGCGACGACGGCGATGCCGAATACCGCGAGATACCACGTCTGCATGAACTTGAGCCACGACACATTGGTCGAGCGCAAGAGCTCGGGCAACAGAATGATGATGATCGTGCCCACGATCGGACCGAAGAAGCGGCCCGAGCCGCCGACGATGACGGCAAGGAGCATCATCAACGACGTCGAGAAGTGGAAAGGCCCCGGCTCGATGAATTCGACCAGCGATGCGTAGTAGACACCGCCGATTCCCGCGCATGCGGCGCCGATGGCAAATGCCAGCAGCGTATACGCGGTGATATTGACGCCCAGGCTTTCGGCGCGAATCGGATTGTCGCGCAGCGCCGCGAACGCGCGTCCCCACGGCGAGCGCAACAGCCACCACAATAAGAGCGCCAGCACGATGAGCGATACGTAGGTGAACAGAAAGAACGCGAGCGGGCCGTCGTACGCGGCGGGTCGCGGGATGGCCGATATGCCGAACGTGCCGCCGGTGATCTTTTCTTCGTTGCGCATGATCAGGTAGACGAGCACGTTGAACCCGAGCGTCGCGAACGCGAGGTAATGGTGCTGCACGCGAAGCGCCGGAAACCCGAGTGCCAGGCCCACGATGAAGCAGGCAATCGCTGCTATCGGCACGACGAAGAGAAACGGCACGCCGGCTTTGAGCGCGAGTGCTCCAATGTACGCGCCGATGCCGAAGAACGCGGCCTGGCCGAGCGACATTTGGCCTGCGTAGCCGACCGTCAGATTGAGACCGAACGTCGCCATCAGATAGACGCAGAACAACGTCAGCAGATAGACATCGCTCCGCTTCGCAAACGCTGCCAGGACGGCGAGCGCCACAAGTCCTGCGACGAGGATTCCGAGCTTGGCCGAGTTTTTCATACTTTGCGCTCCTCAGCCTTGCCGAGGAGACCCTCGGGGCGAAACAGGATCACGGCGAGGAATAGCACCAGCGCGACACCTTCCTTGTACGCCGGCGACACATAGAAGCCCACCACATTCTCCAGCACGCCGATCAACACGCCGCCGACGAGCGCTCCGCGCGTCTGATTGAAGCCGCCGATGATTGCAGCGAAGAATGCCTTCTGGCCGATCGAATCGCCCATGTCGAATTTTGCGAGATAAGTCGGCGTCACGAGGAGCGCCGCGACGACGGCCAGGACGGCGTTGATCAAAAAAACGTAAAGCACCATCCGCTTGACATCGATACCGAGAACGCGAGCGGCATCCGTATTTTGCGCAACGGCCTGCATCGCGCGGCCGGTCACCGTCTTGTTGAGAAACATTTGCAATCCGATGACGATGAGTCCGGCGAGCACGAGCGTGCCGATGTCCGCATAGGAAATCGCGACGCCTCCGGTCGACAATTGACCGGCCGGAAACGGACTGGGAAACGGATGCGCTTCCGCGCTGTAGCCCGCACGCACGATCGACTTGACGGCGATCGACAGGCCCAGCGTCGCGATCACGAGCGGAATCACCCCATGCTTGATCAGCGGATCGACGATCACCCGCTTGAATCCGTAGCCGAGGATGAGCATCGCGATCGCACACGTGAGCAGAAAGGCGAGCCACAGCGGCGCACCCGCCGCGAGGCAGAACAACATTGCAAAAGCCGGCAGCATCACGAACTCGCCTTGCGCGAAGTTGATCACCCCGGCCGCTTGCCACAACAGCGTGAAGCCGAGGGCTGCGAGCGCGTAGATCGCACCCGTCGCGATCCCCGACACGATCAACTGGATCAGATCGCCCATGCGGATCCTTCCAAGGAAAGATCGCTGATCTACTTCGCCGAAGCCGGAGGCAGCGTCGCCGTCACGACCTGCTTGCCATTCTCGACCTTGACCAGAAAGCTCTCGCGATCGAGATCGCCGTTCTGGTCGAACGAGACGTCGAGCAGGACTCCCGGATATTCCTTGGCCGAAATCTTTGCGCCGTGCAGCGCTTTCGCGAATTCCTTCGGATCGAGCTTCTTGTTCTTCTCGCTGATCGCCTTGACGACGTACATCGCGCTGTAGCCCTTCATTCCGTTGTGGTCGCTCTTGTACTTGTACTCCTTCTGAAATTTCTCGTCGAACGCCTTGATCGCCGGCTGCGGCGCATCGACAGTCAAACCGACGTGCGCAAGCGCGCCGTTCGCCGCGTCGCCGGCAAGCTCGATCACCTTCTGCCCGGTCAGCGTGGTTTCGCCAATGATCGGTTTGTCGTAGCCCTGCTTGCGCAATTCACGGAGCGCCCGTGCCGATTCTTCCTCGTTCGAGTACACGAATAACGCGTCCGCATTCGATTGTTTGGCTTTCAAGACGGCGCCCGAAAAGTCGACCTGCCCCGGATCGGTCGGCACGTCGGCGACGACTTTGATCCCTTGTGCGTCCAACGCCTTTTGCATCGAGTCGTGGCCGCCTTTGCCGAAGTCGTTGTTGACCCAGATCATCGCAACCGTTTTCGCTTTGACGTTGTCCTTGATGTACTTGGCGAGCTTCGGCATTGCCGTCGATTGCGTAAACGATGTGCGGAAGATGTACGGGTTGCCCTGCTGCGTGATGTTCGCCGCTTCGCCGCCGGTGAAATTTGGAATCTCGGCGCGCTTGGTCTCCGCCATGCTGACGATGATCGATCCCGAGAAGACAGGCCCCATCACGACGTACGCGCCCTGGTCGACCGCTTTTTGCGCCAGCGCTTTCGCGACGCCGGGATTGGTCTGCGTGTCCATCGACGTATATTCGATCTTGCGGCCGAGAATTCCGCCTGCCGCGTTGATTTCCTTGACCGCCAGTTTGACGCCGTTGTCGAAGTTGGTGCCGGCCGTCGCGCCGGTGCCCGAGAGCTCCACCAGGCCGAAGATCGGTACGGGGCCCTGCTGGGCGAACGGTGCGTTGGCCGCAAATAGCGCAACGGCGCCGATCGCAAGCCGGTTGA
>DASXPO010000141.1:0-28039 GCA_036493535.1 Casimicrobiaceae bacterium | reverse complement strand
CGCATCTTGCCGACGTTCAGATCCCGCAGAATCTGCGCGCCGATGCCATAGTTGCGTAGATCCATCTTGGCCTGAGGCGGCGGCGTGTCGGCCAGTGCGCGCCGGCGAAGCTCGTCGGCGCTTTCCGGACGATGCAGCAGGACGACGACGCCACGGCCCGTCTCCGCGATCATCCGCAGCGCTTCGGCCACGCTCCACGAATGCGTCGCGCTTTGCTGGTCGAGCAGGTCCATGACCGAGAGCGGCTCGTGGACGCGCACGAGCGTTTCGCTCGCGGGTGATATCGGTCCGCGAACGAGTGCCAGGTGGGTCGCGTCGCTCAATTTGTCGCGATAGACGACGAGCCGGAAGGCGCCGAACTGGGTCGCCAATGGACGTTCGGCGATCCGCTCGATCAATTTTTCGGTGCGGCTGCGGTATGAGATGAGATCGGTGATCGCACCGATCTTCAGGTCATGCGCATCGGCGAAACGCTCCAGATCGGGCAATCGCGCCATCGTCCCATCGTCCTTCATGATTTCGCAGAGCACCGCGGAGGGCGAGAATCCGGCGAGCCGCGCGAGATCGCAGCACGCCTCGGTGTGTCCCGCACGTGCGAGCACGCCGCCCGCTTGCGCGACCAGCGGGAAAACGTGCCCCGGATGCACGATATCGTCGGGACGCGCACCGGGCGCCGCCGCGACGCGTATCGTGTGCGCGCGATCGGCGGCCGAGATCCCCGTCGTGACGCCGCTCGCCGCTTCGATCGACACGGTGAAATTGGTGCCGTGCGACGAGCGATTGACCGGCGTCATCGGCGCGAGATTGAGCTGGCGCGCGCGTTCTTCGGTGATCGGCATGCAGATCAATCCGCGCCCGTGCTTCGCCATGAAGTTGATCGCCTCGGGCGTGACGCGCTCGGCGGCAACGACCAAGTCACCTTCGTTCTCGCGATCTTCCTCGTCGACGAGAACGACGATGCGCCCCTCGCGAAGCTCGGCGATGATGTCCTGGATGAGTGCGATCGGCATCGGTGCGAACCCGTCGAATGAAGCCAATGCGCTATGTTACCGGAATGGCGCTTCGCATCCTTCCAACTTTGGGCGGCGAAGACGGTTGCTCGGCGTAGGTCGGCGACGCTTGCGGCCGGACCCGGAACCACACCGCATAGAGCGCCGGCAGAAAAATCAGCGTCAACGCCGTCGCGATCACGAGCCCGCCCATCATCGCAACCGCCATCGGACCGAAGAAGTCGCTGCGCGTCAGCGGGATCAGCGCCAGCACCGCAGCCGCCGCCGTCAACACGATCGGTCGAAAGCGGCGTACCGTGGCGCCGATCACGGAGTCCCACGCTGAATGACCGGCGGCGATGTCACGATCGATTTGATCGACGAGGATCACCGAATTGCGCATGATGATGCCGGACAGTGCGATCGTGCCGAGCATCGCCACGAAGCCGAACGGCTTCCCGAACAGCAAGAGCGCTAGCGTGACGCCGATCAGACCAAGCGGCGCGGTCAGCACGACCATCGCCATGCGCGCAAAGCTTTTGAGCTGAATCATCAGCAACGTCAGTACCACGATGACGAGCAGCGGCGCGCCTGCGACGATCGATTTTTGTCCTTTCGTCGAATCCTCGAACGCGCCGCCCGCTTCGATTCGATAGCCCAGAGGCAGTGTCGCGCGAAGCGCATCGAGACGCGGACTCAAGCGTGCGGTCACATCGGGGCCCTGGGCGTCCCCCTTGATGTCGGAGCGCACCGTCACCGTCGGCAATCGATTCCGCCGCCAGACGACGCCCTCCTCGAGGTCGTATTGGAGGTCGGCGATTTGTGTGATCGGCACGGCCTTGCCGTTGCGCGACGGGAACGCGAGGTCTTTCAAGAAGCTCATCTTCGCGCGTTCCTCAGTGGCGCCGCGCAGCAGAACTTCGATCTGCTTGTCGCGCTCGCGGAAGTACGTGACGTTGATTCCCGACAGCGAGCTGTTCAAGAATGCCGCCAAGTCCTGCGACGATACACCGAGGAGCCGCGCCTTGTTCTGATCGATGACGAGCCGAATGACTTTCGTGGGCTCGTCCCAATCGAATTGCACGTCGCGTGTCGCCGGATCCTGCCGCATGACCTCGGCGGTCTCGCGCGCGATCTTGCGCACTGTTTCGATGTTCTCGCCCGAGACGCGGAATTGAACGGGAAAGCCGACCGGCGGACCGTTTTCGAGTCGCGACACGCGTCCGCGCAGCCCCGGAAAATCGTCGGCGAACAGCGTCAGCAACCGATCGCGCACGCGTTCACGTTCCGCGTTGCCTTTCGCAACCAGCACGAATTGCGCGAAATTCGACTGCGTCAATTGCTGATCGAGCGGCAAGTAGAAACGGGGACTGCCGCTGCCGACGTAGGTCACGTAATTGTCGATGCCGGTCTCGCGGTCGAGGATCGCTTCGACCTTCTTCGCTTGCTCGAGCGTCGCCGCGAACGAGCTGCCTTCAGGCAAGCGGAGGTCGACCAGCAGCTCCGGCCGCGAAGACGCGGGGAAGAACTGTTGCGGAACGAAGCGGAAGAGGTTGAGCGCGACGACGAACGCGCCGACCGTGGCAACGAGCACCCAAGCCCGGCGCGCGATGCACCACTCGATCACCGCCCGCAATCGACGGTAGAACGGCGTGCGGTAAACCGCTTCCTCGTCACCGGCATCGGCGATGTGCGGCGCGGCCGCCGCAGCCTTTCCAGTGATCCTCGCCCACAACCTGGCGCGGAGCGTTGGCCCTCTCGGCTTCGTCGGATCGGGCAGCATCTTGAAGCCGAGATAGGGAATCACGACGACCGCGACGACCCACGATGCGATCAGCGCGATCGCCGATACTTGAAAAATGGAACGCGTGTATTCGCCTGTGCTGCTCCGCGCCGTCGCGATCGGCAAGAAGCCCGCGATGGTGATCAACGTCCCGGTCAGCATTGGAAATGCCGTGCTCGTGTAGGCGAAGCTCGCGGCGCGCAGCCGGTCGTAGCCCTGCTCCATCTTGATCGCCATCATCTCGACGGCGATGATCGCGTCGTCGACGAGCAGACCGAGCGAGAGTATCAGCGCGCCGAGCGAAATCTTGTGCAGGCCGATGTCGGCGAGCCACATCGACGCGAACGTGGCCGCAAGCACCAGCGGAATCGACACGGCGACGACGAGACCGGTCCGCAGGCCGAGGCTCAGCAGCGACACGATCAGCACGATGACGACCGCTTCGGCGAGCGAGCGAACGAACTGATTCACCGAACGCTGAACCGCTTTCGGCATGCTGGTCACCGGTTCGACTTCGATGCCGACGGGGAGCTGTGCCTGGATGCGTTTCATCTCGCGATCCAGATCGTGGCCGAGCTCGATGACGTCGCCGCCTTGCGCCATCGTGATGCCGAGCCCAAGCGCATCGTGTCCGCGCCAGCGCATCTTCTGCTGAGGCGGGTCCACGTAGCCGCGGTAAACGTGCGCGATGTCGCCCAAGCGGAACACGCGGTCGTTCGCGCGGATCGCGATATCGGCAATGGCGTCGAGCGAGTCGAACGCGCCCGTCGGCCGCACGAAAATCCGGTCCGTTCCGGTATCGAAGACACCCGATGCCGCGATCGCGTTCTGCGCGGACAGGGTCTGCAGTATCTGCTGCGGCTCGATGCCAAGCGTTGCCAACTTCGCGTTCGACAGCTCGATGAAGACCTTTTCTTCCTGTTCGCCGATGAAATCGACCTTCGCGACTTCGGGAATCCGCAAAACCTCGGCACGAATGCGATCGCCGAAGTCCTTCAGGTCGCGATACTCGAAACCGTCACCGGTAATTGCATAAATGTTCGTGTAGGTGTCGCCGAACTCGTCGTTGAAAAACGGCCCCTGGATGCCCGGCGGAAGCATGCCGCGGATGTCGCCGATTTTCTTGCGCACCTGGTACCAGGTTTCCGGAACTTGCGTGGACGGCGCCGAATCCTTGATCGCGAAGAACACCATCGACTCGCCCGGCTTTGAATAGCTTCGAACGAAATCGACGTTGGGTACTTCCTGCAATTTGCGTTCGATCTTGTCGGTGACCTGCTGCTCCACGTCGCGGGCAGACGCGCCCGCCCATTGCGTCTTGATCACCATCACCTTGAACGTGAACGGAGGATCCTCGGATTGGCCCAGACGCTCATAGGCGATCACGCCGATGAACGCGAACACGATAATCGCGAACAACACGAGCGGGCGATGCTGCAACGCCCATTCGGATAGATTGAAGCGCGCGGGCGGCGCCCCGAACGGCTCGACCGGTTTCATGTCAGATTTCTTGTCGGTTTGGGCGCGCCGGGAACGATGACCGGCGCCCGAACGGGCGACGCGTTCGCCGCGGTGTCGGGGGATCCCTCGTACGGACGCACCGTTTCGCCTTCGCGGAGCTTGTGAACGCCGGCGGCGACGATCCATTCGCCGCCCGCGACGCCGGTCACGATCACGCCGTCCTCACGATACTGACCGACGGCGACCGGTCGCAACGCGACGGTGTGCGCTTTTTCGTCGTAAATCCACACGGCGGCGGTGTCGCCTTTGCGATAGATCGACGAAAGCGGCAGCAACGCCCTATTCGATGCATCACCACCTGCGACGACGACATTTGCGGTCATTCCCCAGTGCAGCGCAGCATCGGGATCGACGATGCTGACGCGAACCGCAAATGTGCGCGTCACCGGATCGACGGCCGGCGCGATTTCGCGGACGCGCGCCGTGTAGATTTTTTGCGGATCCGCCCAGAGAAACACGCCAAAGGCACTCGAAGCACGCAGCTCGGCTATCCGGCTCTCCGGTACGCTGATCGCGACTTCGCGCTCGTCCTCGCGCGCAAGCTTCATCACCGTTTGACCGGTGGTGACGACCTGCCCGGCCTCGACGTTGATTGCCGTGATGACGCCGTTATCCGGCGCGACAAGTATCGCGTAGCTCGCTTGATTTTGCGTCACGGAAAGCTGCGCGCGCGCCTGCTCCCACTTGGCACGGTTGGCATCAAGTGCGTTGCGCTTTTGATCGAGCGCCGATGCGCTGATGAATTTCTGCTGGTACAAATTCTCGTAGCGATCGAATTCCGCCTTGGCGTAGCGATATTCGGTCTCGGTCGCGGCGACCGCGGCTTGTTGCGCATCGGCTTGCAATGCGACGTCGGCGGGATCGAGACGCGCCAGCGCTTGGCCGCGCGTGACACGCGCACCGACGTCGACGCTCCGTCCAATCACTTTGCCGCCGATTCGAAACCCGAGGTCGATTTCGTGGCGCGGCTTGACCTCGCCGGCGAACACCGAAGTACCCACCGCACCGCCTAGTTTTACCTGCATCAGCAGTACCGGGCGCGCTGACTCGGGAACCGGCTCCGGTTTCGCGCACGAAGCGAGCAGCACGGCGAGAATCGTCAACGGGCCCGCATGAGCCCATCCCACCACGGATCGGCTCGTATTCATGGATGCGTCCTCTGCGCGGCGATGTCTGCACTGCGTGGCAGGCGGCGCCCGATTGTGCCGTCCCACAGCGCGTTGAGCGCGCGGGCAAGCTCGCTCGGATAGTCGATGGCGTCGATGTGGCACGTTCCGGCGACGAGCTCGCTCTGATTCGCCGTCATCTGCCAAAGCCCGACGATCAGCGCGTAACTGTGGCGCAGCAGCGCAACACCGCCGCCTTGCGGCAGCTCGGGAAAATGGCGCTCGAGACCGACGCCCGCCGCTTGCAGCCGTTGCGCCATCCGTTCCTTGAACGCGAGCGCGACCTCGCGAGGCACCTCGGTTTCGAGCAAGCCGAAGCAGCGCGTCGCAAGCGGCAGGAACGTCGCCCGTTCGACGATGTGCCCGCGCGTGAGCGCCATGATTTCGTCGATATCGACGGCGGCGTCACGGCTGACGAGCGCGATCAATGCCCTAAAGAAATCTTCGACGTGGCGCTCATGCAATGCGAGCAGCAGCTCATCCTTGCCTTGAAAGTAGAGATAAACCGTGCCCTTGGCGAGTCCGGCCTCGTCGGCTACCTCGGCCATGTTGGCGACGCGCACCGGCGTACGGACGAGCAGTCGCTCGGCCGCGTCAAGAATCGCGTGGTGACGCTCGTACTTGTCTTCGCTATGGATGGCGCGCTGGCGGATGACCATGATGTCGGCCCTGTAAATGACTGGCAGTCAATTACGGGCACACTAAATGACCTTTGGTCAGTTGTCAACTAATGGTTGTCGCAAGGCGCGATTTCCGCTGGGCCGCGGTGGATTGGCGCAGAATCATCGGGGTCCGGCGTACCGTGACTCCCCTCGAGCACGATGTCCGGCGCCCGAACCAACCAGGGAGACCGAAATGGCAAAATTTTTGTTTCAAGCGCGTTATACGACCGACGGTGCGAAGGGACTCGCAAAGGACGGCGGCACCAGCCGGCGTGCCGCCATCGAGAAGATGTGTGCCGAAGCGGGTGGCAAGCTGGAGTCGTTCTATTTCGCGTTCGGCGACGTCGACGCCTACGTGACCTGCGACTTGCCGGACACGACCACGGCGGCTGCCGTTGCGCTGGCGGTCAATCAAGCGGGCCGCGCGAGCACCACGACAACCGTGCTCCTGACCCCGGAGGACTTCGACAAGGCCGCGAAGAAGTCCGTGTCCTACCGGCCGCCGGGCGGCTAGAACAAGCGAAGCGTCGCGCGCGTCAGCTCGCTCTCCGGGTCGGCGTGATCGAGCACCACGTTGAAGTGATGCCGGCCGGGGACTCGAAGGGCGGCTTTCATTCCAGCCGGCCGGTTCTGGGGCCAGGCGTCGAACAGTAAGTCCGACTGACGAACGAACTCCGGCGTTTCGTCCGCACCCACCGCAACGAAGAACGGGGCGTCCATCTTCGACGGATGGTTGACGGGCGAAACGCGTCGCGCGTCCTCGGCATCGAGGCGCAAGTCTGCGTTCATCGTCGATAGCAGAAGCGGCTCGAGGTCGTGGACGCCCGACAGCGACAGGCCGCCGGCGAACGGTGGGTGCGGCAGACCGTATGCCGACCAATCTGTCGCGAACAGCATCGCAGCAAGATGGCCGCCCGCCGAATGTCCGCCGACGACGACGCGATCGATCGCTGCGCCATGACGCGGCCCCTCGCGCAGCAGCCATAAAACCGCGTGTCGGCATTCGTCGACGATCGTGGCGATGGTCACGCCAGGGCAAAGATCGTAATTCAGCACCGCGACTGCGATGCCCCGCTCCACGAGCGGCGCCGCCACGAACGAGAAGTCCACCTTGTCGAACGTCCGCCAGTATCCGCCGTGAATGAACATGAAGGTCCCGATCGGACGCGTTGTCGGCACGAAAAGATCGAGCGTCTCTTTGGGCGCCGGACCATAGCGCAAATCGAGTTGCGGACCGAGCGCCGCGACTGCCGCCTGCGACAACTCGACGTATTGCGCGATGAAGCGGGCGTGGTCAGGCACCGCGGCGCGATTGTTGTAGCCGCGTTCGACGAAGTCGGCAGTGTAAAGCGCTGCTGGGCCGTTCACCCCGATCACTCCGCGTCGGGCTGCCGAGCCGGCGCCGCGTGCGCGAATGGCGGCAACGCGTTACAAGCCGATTCGATTCGCACGAGCGTCGGATACGGCGTCAGGTCGATCTTGAAGCGCCGCGCATTCGCGAGTTGCGGCACGAGACAGACGTCCGCCAGCGTAGGTTCCTCGCCATGGCAATAGGTGCCGGTTTCGCGGTCGTGGCTGAGCTGGCGCTCCAACGCTTCGAAGCCCACGTCGATCCAGTAGCGATACCAACCGTTCTTCTGTTCGTCGGTCGACCCTAACGTACCGGTCAGATAATTCAAAACGCGAAGATTGTTGAGCGGATGGATCTCGCATGCGATCGACAGCGCGATCGCGCGCACCCGCGCTCGCGCTTCGGGCGTCTCCGGCAACAAGGGCGGTTCCGGTCGAATCTCGTTCAAATATTCGACGATCGCGAGCGATTGCGACAGCACGCGCTGATCGTCGAGCTCGAGCGCCGGCACAAGTCCCTGTGGATTGAGCGCGAGATAATCCTGCGCGCGCTGATTGCCCATGCGCAGATGAACAAACGAGCGTTCGTCGGGCGTCATGCCTTTGATGTTGAGCGCGATCCGCACTCGATAAGCGGCGGACGAGCGGAAGTAGTCGTAGAGCTTCATTGCCACGTGGGTCGTTATTCAGAACGCCGAGATACCCGTCTGCGCGCGACCGAGGATCAACGCGTGGATATCGTGCGTGCCTTCGTAAGTGTTGACCGTCTCCAGATTGAGCATGTGACGGATCACGTGAAACTCGTCGACGATGCCGTTGCCTCCGTGCATGTCGCGTGCGGTGCGCGCGATCTCCAATGCCTTGCCGCAGCTGTTGCGCTTCAGGATCGAGGTGATTTCCGGTGCCGCCTTTCCCTCGTCTTTCAAGCGCCCGAGCCGAAGGCAGGCTTGCAGCCCGATGGTAATTTCAGTTTGCATATCGGCCAGTTTTTTCTGAATCAACTGATTGGCGGCCAGCGGGCGTCCGAATTGCTTGCGGTCGAGCACGTACTGTCGGGCGGCATGCCAGCAAAATTCCGCCGCGCCGAGTGCGCCCCACGCGATGCCGTACCGCGCCGCATTGAGGCAGCCGAAGGGGCCTTTGAGGCCTTGGACGTTCGGCAACAGCCGATCAGCGGGCACGAACACATCGTCCATCACGATTTCGCCGGTGACCGACGCGCGCAAGCTGAACTTGCCCTCGATCTTGGGCGCCGACAGTCCCCTGACGCCTTTTTCGAGAATGAAACCCCGAATCGTGCCACTGTCGTCCTTCGCCCACACGACGAACACATCGGCGATCGGCGCGTTGGAAATCCACGTCTTGGCGCCCGACAACCGAAATCCACCATCGACCGATCGCGCCCGTGTGATCATCGACCCTGGATCGGAGCCGTGATTGGGCTCGGTCAGGCCAAAGCAACCGATCGCCTCGCCGGTGGCGAGCGCCGGCAGGAATTTCCGCCGCTGCTCCTCACTGCCGTACGTGTAGATGGGAAACATGACGAGCGAGCTTTGCACGCTCATCATCGACCGGTAACCGGAATCGACGCGCTCCACTTCCCGCGCGATCAGGCCATAGCAAACGTAGTTCAAACCGGCGCCGCCGTATTCCTGCGGAATCGTCGCGCCGAGAAGACCGAGCGCGCCCATCTCGGTGAAGATTGCAGCGTCGGTCGATTCGTGACGGAACGCGTGGGTGATACGCGGAAGAAGCTTGTCCTGCGCGTACCCATGTGCCGTGTCACGCACGATCCGTTCTTCTTCGGTCAGTTGCTCGTCGAGGAGCAAAGGGTCGTCCCACTTGAACGTCGGCTTGACGGACTGGGCGCGATCGGCGGCGTTCATGACATGGCTTTTGCAAAGTAGGACGCCGGCCATTATCGCCCAGGTGCAGGCGCCGCAATAGATCGGTTGGATTAGGCCCTCTGGTCGATCCCGATAGCGCTCGTTCGCGACCTACGATGCGGACTCATGACGCAAAGGGTCCACCGATGACACGCATCGACCGCTCGTCACATGACGAACCGCGAAGGGTGCCCACGAAATCTGCCGCTTTCACGCTCGTCGAGCTGATGGTCGCACTCGCGCTCGTCGGAATCCTGCTTGCGGCCGCCGCGCCCAATACGCGCGCATTCCTCGCGGCAGCGGAGCTCCGCGAGCGCTCCGAAGCGCTGATGCGCGCGTTGAGCGTCGCACGAAGCGAAGCGATCAAGCGCGGCACGCGCGTCGACGTCTGTCCGAGCACGGATCGCGAGCACTGCGCGCCTTCGGCAACGTGGGAGACGGGCTGGCTGACATTCGTGAACGAGTCCAAGTCCGCTCAGCCCCCGCAGGCCTCCGCCATTTTGAGCCGCGAGAGTCCCGGTCGTGCCGGCATCGCAATCAGCGGCAACCGACCAATCGCCGATTACATCTCGTTCACGAGCATCGGCCACGCACGCCGCCATGACGGCGCATTGCAGATGGGCACGTTCACCGTCTGCCGCAGCGGACAGGACACGCAAAAGGTCGTGCTCGCAAACAGCGGACGCGTCCGTCTCGACCTAACCGGAGAGAGGTGCCCGTGAACGCGCAGATCCAACTGATTCGACGCGGCTTCACCATTGCCGAGTTGTTGATCGCGGTGGCGATCGTCGGAATTCTGGCGGCCGTCGCGGTACCTCAATACAGCGGCTACGTCATGCGCAGTCGCGTGCTCGATGCGTTCGCGAAGTTGTCCGACTATCGGACGCGAATGGAACAATACTTCCTCGATCGTCGAACATACGTCGACGACGCCGGCAACTGCGGCATCACGCCATCAACGCTCGTCGGCTCAGCCGACACATTCGCAGTGGCGTGCACGGCGACGGCGCGTTCGTATGTCTACACCGCGACGGGCGTCGGAAGCAAGGGCACGGCGCCGTTCGTCTACACGATCGACGAGACGGGCACGCGCGGAACGGTTTCGTTGCCAAACGGCTGGAAGCGAACCGCCGACTGCTGGACGATTCGAGCGGACGGAAGCTGTGTATAAGCGGCGCTCGGCGATGCATCAACGTTGCCGCGAACAGTCGGGCGGCTTGTTGCTCGAAGCGCTGGTTGCCCTCCTCATATTTTCATTCGGTCTCCTCGCCATGGCGGGGTTGCACGCACGAGCGGTGCGGCACTTCAACGACGCTCAATACCGTGCGAATGCCGCCGAAGTCGTCCATGGCGCGATCGGCGCAATGCGTGGCATCGATTCCACGACTCTCGCGACACGGTTCGATCCGTCCGCGCGCGGCGCGGGATGGCTTGCACTGCTCGCTCAGGCCAAACGATTGCCGGGCGTCAGCGATACGCAGAACGTTCCCACGCTGCAAATCGTCGATGGTCCGACAGCCGGGAGCCGGCAAGTGTTGCTCGACGTCTTCTGGCAAACGCCTGGCGACGCGCGCGTGCACCGTTATGCCGCGAGCACGGTGATCGCGGCGAACTGACCGATGAAACGTCGCGCGCAACGCGGTGCCGGTTTGGTCGAAGTCATGATCGGCGTCACGATGGCGCTCTTCGCAACGCTCGTCATCTATGCCGTGGTCGGGTCGGCGGATAGGCTTCGTCGCGATTCGCAGTCCGCCGGCGACGCCCAGCAAACGGGCCTCTTCGTGTTGGCGCGGATCGCCTTCGACATCGCCAACGCGGGGAGCGGCTTTGCCTCGGCGGCCAAAGCGCTGTCGACGTGTCCTGCATCGACGAATGTCGCCGACACGCTTCGTCCCATTGCCGTCCTGATCAGCGCCGGCAGCCGAGACGACGTCCCGGACAGCGTGGCGATCCGCTACGCTGTAACCGCGGCGATTGCGGGTCCCGCAACGTTTGCGGCTGCGGCGCCGGCCGGCGCGAACTTCCTGATTCAGTCTCCCTACGCCTTCGCCGTCGGCGATCGCATCATCGCCGTCGGACGAAACGGCGTATGCGAGCCAACGGAGGTGATCAGTTCGGTTGCTTCCGCTCCAGGTGTCGTCGAGGTCGTGCATGCGCCGCTCGCCACCGCATTTTCGGTGTCCTCGTGGCTCATCGATCTCGGAGCGGTCAACGATGCGCAGGTCATTCGCTACGACGTGCAAAGCAATGTGCTGCGCACAACCGATATCTTGAACGACGACGCACCCAATCCGCTGGAATCGAACATCGTGAACTTGAAGCTCCAATACGGAATCGACAGCGATGGCGACGGCATTCTCGACACCTGGGTCCCAGCGCTTTCGGGTCCACTCGGTGACTGGAGCGCAACCGCGCTTCTGATGGCGTCTGCCGATGTGCTTGCTCGGATCAAGGCGATTCGAGTGGGCTTGATCGTTCGCAGCGACTTCCTCGATCGCAGCGTCAAAACGGCCTTCGGCTGGACTTTGTTCGATTGCGAGGCAATCGACAAGTCATCGTGCCCGGGCCGGTTATCGGGCTCGATCGCCGCGACGGCGGCAGGCGGTTATCGATACCGGCTTCATGAAACCGTCGTGCCGCTCCGCAACACGCTGTGGAACCGATGATGATGAAGGTCCGTCCACGACGATCAGCCCACCAGAACCAGCGCGGCGTCATCGTGCTGATCGCACTGATCGCGATGCTCGCGCTGGCCTACGCCGGGACGGCATTGATGCGCAGCGTCGATGCCACGACCGCCGTCACCGGCAATATCGGCTTGTCGCAGGGCGCCGTGCTCGCTGCGGACGCCGCCGTCGAGCATGCGGTGGCAGCGCTGCTCGAGCGCCATCTGATTTCGGATCCGACCGCTGACGACGAGACCCAGAGCTACTACGCGAGCCGACAGCCACAGGAAGACATACGAGGCATACCGTTTCGATTACAGCAGCTTGCCAACTATGCCGACGATGCGCGTGTCGTTGATGCAGGGGCCGGCAATGTCGTTCGCTATCTGATCGAGCGCATGTGCACCGGCGAAGGACCCGCAACGCGCGAGACCTGCCTTCTCACGCCGGCGCTCGATGCTCCGGCTCCCGGCACGATCACCGATCCAGAGCCAGCGCCGGTGCCGCTTTATCGTCAGACGATCCGAGTCGACGGTCCCGCGGGCACTGTCGTGTTTGTGCAGGCGTGGCTCGCCGATGCACCGAGTCGAAGACGGTCTTGGCGCGTGCTGGCGGACTGATGTGAACGCGACGTCGCGGTGGGGCCATCAACCCATCAAAGGCATGTGGAAGCCGGGTGCAGCGCTCCCGTCGTCGGGCCAGCGTGAAGTCACCGTCTTGAGCTTCGTATAGAACCTGACGCCGTCGCTGCCATGTACGTTCAAGTCGCCGAACAGGGAGTTGCGCCAGCCGCCGAACGAGTAAAACGCCATCGGCACGGGGATTGGAACGTTGATGCCCGCCATGCCCACTTCCACATCGCGTTGAAATCGACGCGCCGCGTGACCGGAGCGCGTGAAAATGGCCGCGCCGTTCGCATAAGGATTGGCGTTGATCAGCGCGATCGCGTCGGTGAGCGACGGGACGCGAACCACCGACAACACGGGTCCAAAAATCTCTTCGCGATAGATCGCCATGTCGGCAGTGACTTCGTCGAACAGCGTCGCACCGACAAAGAATCCCCGATCGTGTCCGGGAACCGCTGGGCGGCGGCCGTCGACAACGAGCCGGGCACCCTCGGCAACACCACGGTCGATCAATCCCACAATGCGATCGCGCGCTGCACAGGTAATCACCGGACCCATTTCCACCGCTTTGGCATCGCCTGGACCGACGCTCACTTGCCGTGCACGTTCAGCGAGTCGCCCGAGCAACGTTTCGGCGACGTCGCCCACGGCGACGACGGCGGAAATCGCCATGCAACGCTCGCCGGCGGAGCCGTAACCGGCCCCAATGATCGCCTCCGTCGCAAAGGCGACATCGGCGTCCGGCATGACGACGGCGTGGTTCTTCGCGCCCCCCAATGCTTGCACACGCTTTCCGTTCGCGGCGCCGGTTTCATAGATGTAGCGCGCGATCGGCGTCGAGCCGACGAACGAAACGGCCTTCACCAGCGGATGGCGAAGCAACGCGTCGACGGCCTCCTTATCGCCATGCACGACATTGAACACGCCGTCGGGCAATCCTGCTTCGCGCAAGAGCTCCGCCAACCGCAGCGACAGCGTGGGATCGCGTTCCGACGGCTTCAACACGAACGTATTTCCGCACGCGATCGCGAGCGGAAACATCCACATCGGAACCATCGCCGGAAAGTTGAAAGGCGTAATGCCGACGCAAACCCCGAGGGGTTCGCGCAGCGAATAGCTGTCGACGTCCGTTCCGACGGCATCGCTGTATTCACCCTTGAGCAAATGCGGGATGCCGGTCGCGAACTCCACGACCTCGAGGCCGCGCGTCAACGAGCCCTCGGCGTCGACGAGGGTCTTGCCGTGCTCCTCGGTCACCACGCGCGCCAAGTCTTTTTTGTGCGTCTCGAGCAAGTCCCGGAATCGCATCATGACCCGAGCGCGCCGCAGCGCCGGTGCGGCGCGCCACGCGGGAAACGCGCGAGCAGCGGCCTGCACGGCAACGTCCACATCGGCGACATTGGCGAACGGCACATGCCGAACGACCTCGCCTGTCGCGGGATTCGTCACCTCGCCGTAGCGAGTCGTCGTCGGTTGAAAAGCGCGGCCGCCCACCCACAACGGCAGGCGTTCAAGTGTCGTCAGATCCATGGGCTTCCTCCAAATGGAGCCATATCGTTGCGTTGGTTTCGATCAGTGGTCGAATTCGGCGAGCCGAGCGACGTAGCGCGCCACCATGTCGACTTCCAGATTGACCGTCGCGCCGGGCAGAAGGTCCTTGAAAGTGGTCGCGTCCAGTGTATGCGGGATCAGATTCACCGCAAAGCGAGCCCCGGTCACCTCGTTCACCGTGAGGCTCACGCCCTGGACGGCGATCGAGCCTTTGGGGGCAATGAAACGCGCAAGATCCGCGGGCGCCTCGACCACGAGACGCCGGCTGCCGCCCGAATCCGCGGCAATGGGCCGCGATTCAACGACAGTGCCCACGCCGTCGACATGACCGGCGACCAGATGGCCGTCCAAACGGTCCGCAAGCCGGAGCGATTTCTCGAGATTGACCGGCGCTCCGACATCCAGCGGTGACGTGCACCGCAGCGTTTCCGCGGATACGTCGAACTGCAGCGATTGCGCGCGCTTCGCCACGACGGTCAGGCAGCAGCCGTTGACGGCAATGCTGTCGCCCCGCCCGATTTCGTCGATATCGAGATTCCCGGCGGCGACCGTGATCTGAATGCCGTCCCCTTTGGGCTCGAGGCGTTCGATCGATCCACGTGCCGTGACGATTCCGGTAAACATCGACGATTGCTCCTGGCCTATCGTACGATTCGAGCGATCATTCGAACGTCGGCGCCAATGCGGTCGACACCGTACCATTCCAGGTGCACGCGGCCGGCGAGTGATGACAGGGGGACCTCGCGTTCAAACATGCCGCGGGCCGGATCGCCCAACGCGCTCGGCGCCACATAGACGAGGAGCTCGTCGATCAACCCGCTTTCGAGCAGCGCGCCGTTGAGTCGCGCGCCGGCTTCGACATGCAATTCGTTGACGCCACGCCCGGCGAGCGAGCGGAGCATCGCCGCCAGGTCGACCCGACCGACGTCGTCGGGCTGCGCCAGCACTTCGACCTGTGATGGCCACGCCGCGTTGTGCGCGCCCGCCGTGACGACGAGGACCGCGCCGCTGTCGAAGACCCGAGCTTTCGCGGGCGTATCGGCATTACGATCGATCAGCACTCGAAGCGGCTGCCGCGTCGTCTCGACGTCTCGAACCGTCAATCGCGGATCATCCTGCAGAATCGTCCCGACCCCCGTGAGGACGGCGCATGCGCGCGCCCGCCACGCATGGCCGTCGGCACGTGCCTCCGGGCCGGTGATCCATTGACTGACGCCGTTCGCGAGTGCGCTACGGCCATCCAGGCTGACCGCGAGCTTCACCCGTACCCAAGGAATCCCGCGCGTCATACGGGAGACGAAGCCGATGTTGAGCTCACGCGCCTCTGCCGCCAGCAATCCGATGTCGACGATGACGCCCGATGCGCGCAATCGGCCGGCGCCCTGCGCGGCCGCCGGATTGGGATCGGACATCGCCGCGACGACCCGCGCAACGCCCGTCGCGAGTATTGCGTCGACGCAAGGCGGTGTTCGCCCATGGTGATTGCACGGCTCGAGTGTCACGTAAAGGGTCGCGCCGTGCAGATCGCGCGCGCGTTGCCGTGCTTGCGTCAACGCGACGATTTCGGCATGCGCCTCGCCCGCACGCGTGTGAAACCCTTCGCCGATCACCACGCCATCCTTCACGACGACGCAGCCGACGCGCGGATTGGGGGTCGTGGTGTAAAGCCCGCGCTCGGCAAGCGCCAGCGCGCGTGCCATATGTGCGTGGTCAGCGGCGCTGTACTCGGGCATCGGCGATCAATCCGGTCTCATCATGGGCCGCATCGCGAGCGGCGCGCAATGGGCATCGAGCCCAGCGAAATCGCTATCTTCGTGTCCGCTTCAGCGCCGCGAGCGGCGCCTCGACTTCCTTCAGCGCATCACGAAAATCGGAAACGTCCTGAAACGAACGGTAGACGGACGCGAAGCGGATGTACGCGACCTTGTCGAGCTTGTAGAGCTCCTGCATCACCATTTCACCGATTTGCCGCGAGGGGATTTCGCGCTCGCCGAGCGAGAGCACCTGCTGCACGATCCGATCGATCGCGCCATCGACGTATTCGGTGGGCACGGGCCGCTTGTGCAGCGCGCGCTGAAAACCGACGCGTATCCGGTCGACGTCGAAGTCGGAGCGATTGCCGTTGGTTTTGACGACCTGCGGCAGACGCAATTCCGCAGTCTCGTACGTGGTGAAGCGCTTTTGACACTGCGTGCATTTGCGGCGCCGGCGGATGGAGTCTCCCGGCTCGGAGACGCGTGAATCGATGACCTGCGTTTCGTCGCTGCCGCAAAAGGGACACTTCATATCAGGTCGCGCAGGGCCGACCCAAGCGACTGGCCCGGCCCCCTCGGGGGGCAGAGAGCGCAGCGAACGTGGGGGTCGCTCATCTAGCGATACACCGGAAACCGCCGCGTCAGCGCCGCCACCGCGTTCCGAACATGCGTGACGACGGCTTCGTCCGCGGGTGCATCGAGCATGTCGGCGATCAGATGCCCGAGCTCCTCGCATTCGAGCTCGCCGAAACCGCGCGTGGTGATCGCCGGGCTTCCGATGCGGATCCCCGACGTCACGAACGGTTTTTCGGGATCGTTCGGGATTGCATTCTTGTTGACGGTAATGTGCGCGCGCGACAACGCCGCCTCGGCGTCCTTGCCGGTGATGCGCTTCGCGCGAAGATCGAGCAGGAACATGTGGCAGTCGGTTCCACCCGATACGATACGAAGGCCGCGCTCCTGCAGCACTTTGGCGAGCACGCGCGCGTTCTCGAGGACCCGTTCCTGGTAGATCATGAAATCGCGTGTCATCGCTTCGCCCAGCGCAGCGGCCTTCGCGGCAATCACGTGCATCAGCGGACCGCCCTGGATCCCGGGGAACACCGCGGAGTTGACTGCCTTTTCGTGCTCGCTCTTCATCATGATCAAGCCGCCGCGCGGCCCGCGCAGCGTCTTGTGCGTGGTGGTCGTCGAAAAATCCGCGATGCCGACGGGCGTCGGGTAGACGCCGGCGGCGACCAGTCCCGCGTAGTGCGCCATATCGGCCATGAACAATGCGCCGACGCTGTCGGCAATCGAGCGAAAGCGCTTCCAATCGATGATGCGCGAGTAAGCCGATGCGCCGGCGATGACCAACTTCGGCCGGTGCTCCTGGGCAAGCCGATCGACCGCGTCGTAATCGATCAATTCGCTCTGCGCTTCGAGTCCGTATGCGACGACTTTGAACCATTTGCCCGAGAGGTTGACCGGCGAGCCGTGGGTCAGGTGCCCGCCGTGCGGAAGACTCATTCCGAGAATCGTGTCGCCGGGCTTCAACGCGGCAAAGAACACCGCCTGGTTCGCCTGCGCGCCGGAGTGCGGCTGCACGTTCACCGCATCGGCATGAAACAGCTTTTTCGCGCGCTCGATTGCTAAGCGCTCCGCGATGTCGACGAATTCGCATCCGCCGTAATAGCGCTTTCCCGGATATCCCTCGGCGTATTTGTTCGTGAGCTGGGAGCCCTGCGCCTGCAGAACTGCGGCGCTGACATAGTTTTCCGATGCGATCAGCTCGATGTGCTCTTCCTGGCGCCGGTTTTCCGCCGTGATCGCCTCCCATAGCTCCGGATCGGACTTCGCAAGTGTCGTCGTGCGCTGAAACATGGGAGCGATTTCTTGTGATGTTCAGGGAAACATGCAGTTTAGCATTCGCGCCATGGGCGGCTCACAGCGTCGAGGCGTCCGAGTCGACGGCTCTCGCGGCGATAACGCAGTCGCAATTCCGCATATAATCCGCTGCCGGCCGAATCCAAGAATTTGGCAAGCCGCCCGAAGGGAGGTCCGTTGAACGCCTTGCTTGCGCTGTCGCGGGCGATCGATGCGCTGAGTGAGCGTATCGGACGCATCATCTATTGGCTGGTGCTCGTGGTGGTGCTGATCAGCGCCGCGAACGCCACGGTCCGCAAACTCTTCAATTACAGCTCGAACGCGTATCTCGAGATCCAGTGGTATCTGTTCTCGGTGATCTTCCTGTTTGGGGCTGGGTACGTTTTTCTTCACAACGCGCACGTCCGCATCGATATCGTGTCCGCGCGTCTCTCCGCGCGAACGCAAAACTGGATCGACATCTTCGGCATCTTGCTGTTCCTTTTCCCGATGGCCTTCACGATCATGTGGCTGTCATGGCCGCTGTTCATGGACTCGTACACGCGCAACGAGGTGTCGACCAATGCCGGCGGATTGATTATCTGGCCGGCGCGCCTGATGGTGCCCATCGGGTTTTTCCTGCTGATCATGCAAGGCTTCTCGGAGCTCATCAAGCGCATCGCATTTCTGATGGGGCGCATTCCCAATCCGCTGGAGCGGCACGACAAGACCGCGGAGGAAGACCTGCTCGATGAAATGGCGCGCGAGCACGCGGACGTGCCGATCGGAAACAAGCCATGAGCCCCACTGCGAGCGTGGGGGTACAACTGTGACCGAGTGGATCATCGCCAACATCGCGCCGCTGATGTTCTGCGCGCTGGTCATCACGCTGCTGCTCGGATTTCCGGTCGCCTTCTCCCTTGGTGCCGTCGGCATCGCGTTCGGCTTGCTGGGCATTCATTTTGGACTGCTCGGCACGTCGCTGCTGCAAGCGCTTCCCGATCGCATCTGGGGCGTCATGTCGAATGACACGCTGCTCTGCGTGCCGTTCTTCACGTTCATGGGGTTGATCCTCGAGCGATCGGGCATGGCGGAAGATCTGCTCGATACGATCGGGCAACTGTTCGGTCCGCTGCGCGGCGGTCTCGCTTATGCCGTCATCTTTGTCGGCGCATTGCTCGCGGCGACGACCGGCGTCGTCGCCGCGAGCGTCATCTCGATGGGGCTGATCTCACTGCCGATCATGCTGCGCTATGGATACGACCGGCGTCTTGCGACGGGTGTGATCGCCGCGTCGGGAACGCTTGCGCAAATCATTCCGCCATCGCTCGTGCTGATCATCATGGCCGACCAGCTCGGCCGATCGGTGGGCGATATGTACGCCGGCGCGTTCATTCCGGGCATCGTGCTGGCGGGGCTCTATGCGCTCTATGCGCTCGGCTCGACGATCGCAAAGCCGAACTGGGCGCCGGCGCTTCCACCGGAGGCGCGCTCGCTGCGCGAGGCCAACGGCAAGAGCGGCATCGTGTCGGTCGGCGTTCTGGTCCTGCTTTCCGCGATTGTGGCGGTCGCGTATGCCAAGTGGCGCTTGAAGGGAACGGCGCTCGACGAAACGATCGTCATCGCCACATGTGTCGGCACCGGCTTTGCATTTTTCGCCGCCGTCATCAATCGCTTGATGAAATTGGGGCTGCTGTCAAAAATCGCCGAGCGTGCGACGTTCGTGATGATCCCGCCGCTCGCGTTGATCTTCCTCGTGCTGGGAACGATCTTCCTGGGCGTCGCCACGCCGACCGAAGGCGGCGCGATGGGCGCAACCGGCGCGCTCATCATGGCCCTCGTGCGACGGCGGCTGTCGTGGTCGCTTTTGAGACAGGCGATGGACACCACGGCGAAGCTATCGACGTTCGTCGTATTTATTCTGATCGGCGCGCGCGTGTTCAGCTTGACGTTTTACGGCGTCAACGGACACGTTTGGGTCGAGCATCTGTTGACGAGCCTTCCGGGCGGACAGCTCGGTTTCCTGATCGTCGTCAACATCCTCATCTTCTTCCTCGCCTTTTTCCTCGACTTCTTCGAGCTGTCGTTCATCGTCATACCGTTGGTGGGCCCGGTCGCCGAGAAACTCGGGATCGATCTGATCTGGTTCGGCGTGCTGCTCGGCGTCAACATGCAAACGTCGTTCATGCATCCGCCGTTCGGCTTTGCATTGTTCTATTTGCGCAGCGTCGCGCCGGCGAAGGAGTACGTCGACAAGGTGACGCGCAAGCGAATGCGGCCGGTGACGACGGGACAAATCTATTGGGGTGCAGTCCCCTTCGTGCTGATTCAGGTCATCATGATCTCGCTGGTAATCCTGTTCCCGAAGATGGTGATGGTGTACAAGGGCATCGAATCGAATGTCGATCCGACTAAAGTTCTGATCGAATTGCCGCCGACCGACTCCGGAGCGCCGCCCGGTCAGCCGGAGACGGAGCAGCAAATGGAGCAACGCCAGGACAAGGAGGAGAACAAGGAAGCAGAGTCCATCGAGGACCTGTTCAAGGCTCCGGCGCCCGGCGCGCCCGCGAAGCCCCCGGGCAAATAAGAACCCGACGCTGACGCACCAACGAAGTGGTCAGCAAAAAGCCCCGCTATCGCGGGGCTTTTTGCTGAGAAATGGCTCGGACTACGATGTCTTCTTCGCGGCCGCGGCCGGTTGTGAGCTGGCACTGGCCATGAATTGATCAAAGTTCTGCTCGGCGACGCGGAACCACAGAATCTCCTCGTCGCGGAATCGGCGCCATGGCTCGAACACCTTTTTGAAGTTCGCGTTCTTCGCCGACGTCTCATCGAAGACTTCGTTCGCGGCCTTGTAGGATGCCTGCATGATTTCACGCGGGAACGGCCGCAGCTGCACGCCCCCCGCAACCAGTTTGCGCAGCGCCGGCGGATTCAGCGCATCGTATTTGGCAACCATGTCGACGTTCGCTTCGTAACATGCGCCTTCGAGCGCCGACTGATAATCCTTCGGCAATTTTTCCCAGGCGGCGGTGTTGATGAAGAGATCGAGCTCCGGACCGCCTTCCCACCAACCGGGGTAGTAGTAATACTTCGCGACTTTGTAGAGCCCGAGTTTTTCGTCGTCATACGGACCGACCCATTCGGCCGCGTCGATCGTGCCTTTTTCGAGCGCCGGATAGATGTCGCCTCCGGGAATCTGCTGGGGCACGAGACCGAGCTTCTGCAGCACGGTCCCGGCGAATCCGCCGATCCGCATCTTGAGCCCCTTCATGTCCGCAACGGTCTTCAACTCCTTGCGGAAGAAGCCGCCCATTTGCGCGCCCGTGTTGCCGGCGGGGAAATTGATGATGTTGTAGTTCTTGTAGAACTCGCGCATCAGCTGCATGCCGCCGCCGTGGTACATCCATGCGTTCTGCTGCCGATAGTTCATGCCGAACGGGATCGCGCAGCCGAGCGCAAACGTCGGATCCTTGCCGAAGAAGTAGTACGGCGCGGTGTGACAGCACTCGACGGTCGAGTTTTGAACGGCATCGACGACGCCGAACGCCGGCACGATCTCACCCGCCGCAAAAACTTGAATCTGAAACTTGTTGTTGGTGGTCGCGGCGACACGCTTCGAAATCGTCTCGGCGCCGCCGAAGATCGTGTCCAAGCTTTTCGGAAAGCTCGAGGCCAGCCGCCATTTGACCTCCGGTTGCGCAGCCGACTGCGCAAACACCGGGGCGGAGCCCGCCGCCAAAATGCCGGCCAGTCCGGTGTGTTTGATGAACGAACGACGTTCCATCCGAATCTCCTCGTAGATGTCGGCCGGAGCCGACGGCTTTAAATCCGGTCTTGGACCAGCACCACTGACCCTTCGTCGCTGAACAAGACTTGCGTGAGCGCGATTCATGCGCCGGACTTGGCGCGGATTCTAGCGGATTTTCCCGCTCCAGCCTTAACCCCCCTTACCCGTTCCGACTGGCGGACTAGGTCGCCAACTTACGGACCGCGTTGAATAGCGCCCACGTCCAGCCGGCCTGGCGCTCGAGCGTTTGACTGAAGCGAATCAGATAACGGCCATTACCGGTATCGAGCTCGACCATTCCGCCCGACGGAAATTTGTCGTCCGGGCCGATCAGGCTGCGCTGCGACCCTTGGCGATTGGCCGAGTGCGCGGGAAGATAGATGCCGAAGAACGGCCGCTCGTCCTCGCCGCGGCCGGTGTCGGCCGGCGCCATCCAGCTTCGCATCAGCACGCGCACGATGCGCCGTGCGATGATTTCCAGGCCGACGGTGACCTCGTCGACCTGCTGGCGCTGCATTCGGCGCACGACGGCCAGCACCCAATGGTCGCCTTCCTTGATCGCGACGAGCTCTCCCAGCCGCGACGGCGCATCCTTGACCGGCGCAACGAGGCGGCAACCGGTGTCGCTGCGATCGACGACCCGCCACGTCGTGCCGCGAATTTGGCGCGTGATCGACTCCGGATTCGCGCCCGGCATCACCTGCGTCACCTCGTCGAAGCTCGTCGTCACGCCGGGCGTTCGTGCCGCATCGGGAAGCCGCTCGATTTCGGCGACTGCGCGCGTCAAGGCCTGCAGACCCACGACGACGCGGACCTCGCCCTCGGTCACATGCCGTGCCGCGCGTGGCGCGTGCGCGATCGCCTCGGGGCCGAACAAAGCGGCGAGGCGCATCAACAGCAATCGCTGCTCGCGCGGCGGCAGATCGCCGGGCTGCGGCACATCCTCGTCGTGCTCGGGCAGCCAGCGCATCCGCTCGACGACGCGCGCGTAGATCGGTCCCGCGTCGAGGAATAGATTGCGTCCACCCGCGTGGGGTTTGTCGCGCCGGCGCAAGCCCTGCGCTCCGGTCAGATCGACAAAAAATCCGCAGCCTTCGCCGGGCGCCGGCAGCAGCGTCAACGACGGCGTCCAGTCCTCGAGCTGGTGTGCCGCCCACTCGACCTGGTCCGGTGTGAAATTGCCGGAGTCGAGTCGCATCAGCAGCAGCGAATTCAAATACACCTGCTCGAGCGAGACACCGGGCTTCGCAAACGCGCCGGCGCCGAACACGAGCTGCTCACGCTGCCAATTGCGAATGCGTCCGAACTCGTAGAGCTCGTGAAAATCGCGCCATTGCGCCGGAATCCAATGACTGTAGCGAAAGAGCCGGAACTTTCCGTCAAGACCTTTGTAATGAACGAGCCGCACCAACACCCACGGCAGAATCGCGCGCCAGCGCTTGCTCTCCGCGCGCGGAAAGCCCGACATCAGCGACGCGTGATACGCGGCGACGAATGCCTTGACGAGATCGAACACCGAATGCCAAAGCCGCGACTCCACGGCCGAGCTCTTCTGATAATTGGTGACGTATTGGTGCGTGAGCTGCGCAAGGATCGGCTCCAGGCGCGCGTCGATCTTCAGCAACGCCTCGACCTGCGCGGCGCCGACTTCCTTGCGCGCGCGGGGAAACCTCGCGATCAGCTCGAGCGCCTCCTTCTGGATCGCCATCGGGTCGCCGGCCGGAAGCTGCCCGATCCAGCGATCGGCATGAGCGGGATTGCGCAGCGGATCGCCGAGCGACTTGACCCACGTGAATACCGTCTCGATCATCACGCCGGCGGGTCGAGTGGCACCTTGCATTCAGCAGGCGTCGTTATTGTCCAGCGACCGTCATTTTTGCGATCAGGATCGAGCCGGTGTGACGGGATCCCCTGTGGTCGACATCGCGACCGACCGCGACAATGTCGCGAAACATGTCCTTCAAATTGCCGGCGATCGTGATCTCCTCGACCGGATAGGCAATCGCTCCATCTTCGATCCAGAAGCCCGCGGCGCCGCGGGAATAGTCGCCGGTCACCATGTTGACGCCCTGTCCGAGCTGCTCGGTGATCAGCAGTCCTCGTTGCATTTGTCTGCACAGTTGGTCGAGGTCCTGCGTTCCCGGCGTGATCACGAGATTGTGTGCGCCGCCCGCATTCCCCGTGGTTGCGAGGCCGAGCTTGCGCGCCGAATAACTGCCGAGGAAATACCCCTGCAACACGCCCGCCGTGACGAGATCGCGCGGCTCGGTGGCAACGCCTTCATTGTCGAACGGCGCGCTGCCGCGCGCACGCAGCAGGTGCGGCTCTTCCCGAATGTGGACGAGCGGCGCGAATATTTGCTCGCCGAGCGAATCGATCAGAAAAGACGATTTGCGATAGAGACTGCCGCCCGACACGGCGTTGACGAAAAACCCGAGCAGATCCGCAGCTTCCGGTGCCTCGAAAATAACGGGGCATTCGAGCGTCGGCAGCTGCCGCGCGTTGAGTCGCCGCGCCGTGCGCCGGCCGGCTTCGCGGCCGACCTCTTCTGCCGACATCATTTCTTCGGGTGCGCGCGCGGCGGTGTACCAATAATCGCGCTGCATCGCGTCGTTTTCCTCGCCGACGATCGCGCAATCGATGTGATGGCGCGAGCTTTTGTAACTGCCGCGAAAGCCGTTGGAATTGACGTAGACGAATTCGGCTTCGCCGCGCGCGACCGTCGCGCCTTCGCTGTTGGTCAAGCGCGGATCGACGGCAAATGCAGCGGCCTCCGCCGTGCGTCCGAGCTCGATCGCTTGCTCGACCGTGACCGGCCAGCGGTGATAGAGATCGAGATCCGGCGGATCCTTCGCGAGGCGAGTCCGATCGGCGAGGCCGGCGAACGGATCGTCGGCGGTGAAGCGGGCGATCGCGATCGCCTTGTCGACGGTCGCGCGAATCGACTCGTCGGCGAAGTCGGCGGTGCTGGCGTGCCCGCGCCGCTGTCCAATGAACACGGTGACCGCGATGCCTTTGTCGCGATTGTAGGCGACGGTTTCGACGTCGCCCTTGCGAACCGTGACGGAGAGCCCGATCGCCTGCGAGACGTCCGCCTCGGCTGCGGTTGCCCCGCCCGCCCCCGCCGTGTCCAGAATCATCTGCGCGACGCGGTGGAGCGCCGCCGTCGATACGGGAAATTGTCCGTCGCCAGGGGTTTCCGCGCCGCTGGACTTCGGTGCCCGGCGCGTTATGCTTAATGACGAAGTCATCGGTGGCCTTTGCGAGCGAATGCCGCGCCGCACGTGCGCGCCAAGGCACCGCGAGCCGTGCGAAGCGCGTGTTGGGTATCATAGCAAAGCGCCTCGATCCGGCCCCGTTTCATCTGCATAGGTTTGCATTCGCACGCATGTTTCCTGCCGAAAAGCGACAAAAGAGCTCGGATGATGCCGCGCAGCAGCCATCCAAAACGGAGCGCAAGCGCGCGATGCACGATTTGCAAGCGCTGGGCGAACGCTTGGTCGACCTCGACCCGGGCCGATTGGCCGAGCTCGCGCTGCCCGAGCGGTTGGCCGATGCGGTCGCGCAAGCCCGCGGCATCACGCAACACGAAGGCAGACGGCGTCAGCTTCAGTTCATCGGCAAGCTGATGCGCGACGTCGACCCCGAACCGCTCAAAGCAGCACTCGCACGATCGCAACGTGGCTCGAACGCGGCCCGTGTCCGCTTTGCGCAAGTCGAGCAGTGGCGCGATCGAATGCTCGTCGAGCCGGACGCGCTCGCGCGATTTCTCGACGCCTATCCCGGCGCCGATCGCGCCGCATTCACCGCGCTCGTTCACGACGCGCGCGCCGAACGGAGCCGAGGGTCGCCGCCGCACAAATCGCGCGCACTCTTCCGTGCGATCACGAAGGTGGTCGACGATGCCGTGTCGGAAGCGGCCGACGATTCGCTACGGGTCTGATTTCCTCGAGCACGCATGGCGGACACTCTGCTCATCGGCCTCGTTTCGATTTCCGATCGCGCGTCGGCCGGCGTCTATGACGACAAGGGGATCCCGGGCCTCAACGAATGGTTCAGCGCCGCTCTCAAGACGCCATGGCGGATGGAGTCCCGTCTGATTCCGGACGAGCAATCGCTGATCGAGCGGACGCTGATTGAATTCATCGACACGACCGGTTGCCACCTCGTCCTCACGACCGGCGGTACCGGACCCGCGCAGCGCGACGTGACACCGGAGGCGACGCTCGCGATTGCGCACAAGGTGATGCCCGGATTCGGCGAGCAGATGCGCCAGGTCAGTCTCAAGTACGTGCCAACCGCGATTCTTTCGCGACAAGTTGCCGTCGTGCGCGGCCGCGCGCTCGTCATCAACCTTCCCGGCCAGCCGAAAGCAATCAAGGAAACGCTCGACGGGGTGTTCCCCGCTGTCCCCTACTGTATCGATTTGATCGGCGGACCGTACATCGAAACGCACGACGACGTGTGCAAGGCGTTTCGCCCGAAGAGCGCGATCCGGCCGCCCGCATAGCGACTTCCCGTTGATCGAGACGCCGTTTCCGAATCAACCGCCACCCTTCGAGGGGCGCAACCTGTTCGGGACCGACGTCGCGTTGCAGGAGGCCCTGAGCGCCGCAGGCACGACGAGCGAATGTGCCGAGGTCGGGCGTTGGGGCGAGACGCTCGGCAGCGCGGAAACGTTCGCGCTCGCCGACGCCGCCAATGACAATCCGCCGCGGCTCCGTACGCACGATGCGCGAGGAGAGCGCATCGACGTCGTCGAGTTCCATCCCGCATGGGACGCGTTGATGCGTCTCGCAACGGCGGTCGGCGAGCATTGCGCGCCGTGGACCGAGGCGGGGGGAAATGCCCAAGTCGTTCGCGCCGCGATGTACTTTCTCCACGCGCAAGTCGAGAACGGCACGCAATGTCCGCTGACGATGACGTATGCCAGCGTGCCGGTGTTGCGAGACCATGCCGGTTCGAATCCAATGATCGGCGAAGTGTGGTTGCCGCGCCTGCTGGCGCGCGACCACGACCCGCGACCGCTGCCCATCGCCGCAAAGCGCGCGGCGCTGATCGGCATGGGCATGACCGAGCGGCAAGGCGGCTCCGACGTTCGCAGCAATCTCACGCGCGCGGAATCGAATCCCGATGGCACGTGGCGCCTGCGCGGTCACAAGTGGTTCTTTTCCGCGCCGCAGTGCGACGGCCATCTGGTGCTGGCGCAAGCCGCCGAAGGTCTCTCCTGCTTTCTGTTGCCGCGGTTTCTCGACGACGGGACGCGCAATACCGTGCAAATCAACCGCCTCAAGGACAAGCTCGGCAACCGCTCGAATGCGTCATCCGAAGTGGAATTCCACGATGCAGTGGCCTGGCGGATTGGCGACCCCGGCCGCGGAATCGTGACGATTCTCGCGATGGTTCAGCACACGCGCCTCGATTGCGTGATCGGCAGCGCCGGAATGATGCGCGGCGCGCTGGCTCGCGCACTGCATCACGCGGCGCATCGTGTCGCGTTCGGTCGACGGTTGACCGAGCAACCGTTGATGATGACCGTGCTCGCCGATATCGCACTCGAAGTCGAGGGGGCGACTACATTGGCGTTGCGTCTTGCGCGAATGTTCGAAACGCATGCGGGCGAGCCCGATCGCGCGCTTGCGCGGGTCATGACGCCGGCCGCCAAATATTGGGTTTGCAAACGCGCACCGATGGTTGCGCTCGAGGCGATGGAAGTGCTGGGCGGCAATGGCTACGTCGAGGAGACGCCGCTCGCTCGCCTCTACCGCGAGGCGCCAGTGAATTCGATTTGGGAAGGATCGGGCAATGTCATCTGCCTCGATGTCATGCGTGCGGCGCGGCGCGAGCCGGCTGCACTCGACGCACTGTTCGCGGAACTTGATCAGGCGCGCGGTGCCAATCGCGACCTCGACGCATTCGCAACTTCGCTGCGCGGTCGGTCGCGGAACACGGATGATCAATCGAGCGCGCGACAAATTGCGCAAGCGATTGCGCTTGCCTTTACGGCGTCGCTGCTGGTGCGGTGTGCGCCGGCATTCGTCGCCGATGCGTTTTGTGCATCACGCTTGCGCAATCACGCCTTCACCGGGTCCGCATTCGGAACGCTGCCGCCAGATTGCCAAACCGATGCGCTGATTCGGCGCGCGAGCGGAGAATAAAAAAAGCCACGCGAGTGAGCGTGGCCTTTGGAATTCGGACCCACGTGCAGGTCCTGTGCATTACTATTGAACGTTGAGAATCTTTTCCGCTTTGGCGAGCGTATCGATTGATTCCTGATGCTTGCCCGCCTTGTGCAGCGCTTCACCTTCGGCGCGGTATTTCTTCACATCGGCTGCTTGCTCGGCTGTTAGTTGCGGATTCTTGGCCATCGCATCGTCGATTTTTTTCATGTCCGCGGGACAATGAAACGCGAACGCACTGCTGCTCGCAAAGACCGCTGCTGCGGCAAGC